>JBMFUB010000011.1:0-22908 GCA_049966715.1 Candidatus Micrarchaeia archaeon | reverse complement strand
AGTGCTTCCTCAATGCTTGATTTATATTCTTTCATATAATTAGCATATTTTGGATTCTCGATTAAGCTATATTCTATAATTTTATTATTTTTGTCTTTATATAATATGATATTTTTTGTATTATTTATTCCATTATTCTCTTCTACTTTTTTGTAGTTTGTTACGGCAGGAGGTATATACTGTGATCCTACATTTATACTTCTATCTTTAAATGTGTGAACTTTATAAGCTAAAATAATTTTAAATGCATCATCTGTTATTATAAAATTCCCTTTCCCAAACATTTCAAGTATCAAATTCAATTTTGTCTGTCCTTTGCTTATCTTAATAATAATAATACGATCATTATTGTATTGTTCTATAGAATCAATTTTAAAATTTTCAATTTTTTTTCTTACTGATAACGCAAAATTGGTTGGGAATTCATTTTCAATTACATAATTTATTTTATTTACTGTATGGCATAAAATAATCTGCAACAACGATTTCTCGTGCTGTTTATTTAATTTTATCAAAAATTGATCATCTGCAATTTCATAAAATTTTTCAACATAAAAATTTTGAAATTCGCGGTTTAATTCTTTTGTTAAAACAAATAATTCATTATTAGTTATTGTTCTCATATTTCGACCTAAAACAATTAATAAAGATTAAAATTTACATAATAAATAAAAATAATATAATTAAATGAAAATAATATATATAATATTAATATGTGCAATATTCAAAAGCAATAAACAAACATAATAAAATTAAATCCAACTCTAATAAATTATTCCATAAAAATTGATTTTGATATTAAAATATATTAAAATGTGTAATTATATTCTTTTTTAAATCTATATAATATATAAATTTATATTATTTTTTGATCTTTTTTAAACCTTCTTCTTTAGTGATCTTTGAAAATGCTTGTGCGGTTTTAAGTGCATCTTCGCTATTTTCAAATGCGGTCCCTATTTGTACGATATCTGCGCCACTCAAATATGCTTCTCTTAATTCTTCCACCTTTGTTATACCACCACCAACAATATAAGGTACAGTTATAGAAGATTTGACGCTACGTATCATATCCTTTGGGATTGGTCCATAACCTTGTAAACTTGGATTTGATCCGGTATCTGTCAGTATAAATCTATTTCCTAAAAATTCACCTGCTAATGCTAAAGCGGTAGCTATTTTTGGTTTTTCTCTAGGTACCAGATTAACATCTCCAACCCACCCGGCAGTACCACCTGGGCTTACCAAAATATATCCTATAGGTAAGGGTTCAATATTGATATTTTTTATTGCTGGCGCCGCAAGCATTTGCGCTTGAGTTATCCAATAAGGATTTCGCGCATTAAGGAGAGACATAAAATAGATAGCATCAGCATATCTAGTTATAGTTGCGATATTTCCTGGAAAGAGTATTAGTGGTACTTCTATATTTTCTTTAATTTCTTTAGCTATATTATCAAGTATTTCACCTTGTGCTCCAATGCTTCCTCCTATTAATATAACATCAGCACCACCATCAGACATTCCTTTTGCAGTTTTTACTGCATCCTCTGTACTATTATAGTCAAGTGGATCTATAAGACTAAACAGCATAGCTCCTTTTGTTTCTAATATTTCATTTATATATAATTCTACTTTTCCAAATTTCATATTAATCAACTTTTTATATATCTTCTATTCTGTTCAAAAAATTTATCAACTAATTCCTTTGTTGCTAAATCTAAATCTTCTTTAGGTAAAAATTGTAATTCATTTTTTATTTTTGATATATCAACAATTCGTTCGCTAATAAAAAAATCTAATTCTTCCTTGTTCATATTAAATAAAGATGCAGCTAATTTTGCTAATGTAGTATTAATTGATTTTTTTGGTGGTTCAACATTTAAGTATTTTGCTGCTTTATGTATTAAATATTTTTGTGTATATTCATTTCCATCAGTAACATTATATATCTTATTATTGCTATTTTTGCTAGTTATAGCGAGATTTATTGCATTTACTAAATCCTTTATATGAATTAAAATCAAGTGGTTATTTCCAGATCCTATATAACGCATTTTATTTTCAACTAGCAATTTAAATATTTTAAAAAATGGTTCTTCATAATGTGGTCCATAAATTGTTGCTGACCTTAATATAGTATATTTTATTCTGCTATTAGATACTGCAAATGCTTTAATAACTTCTTCACCCATCATCTTAGATGCTCCATAACTATTGCTAGGCTTTAATTCAGACTCTTCATTAAGGATTTCACCTCTTCTTTTATTTCCATATACTGCAGTACTGCTCATATATATAAATTTAAGTTCGTTATTATTTTTATTGGCGTTAAGCCATGCCTCTAAGATGTTTTCAGTACCAGCTACATTAACACCTACAAATTCATCATATTTTACTTTAGTGCTCTGTTTTATTGATGCTAAATGGACAATAACATCTACATCTTTACATGCTTCATTTAATGTTTTTTTATCTTCATCATTTTTTAAGGTTATATCAACAACATAAGGAATTACACCACGAGGAATTTTTTTCCAACTTTCACTCATTTTCGGGTGTGTCCTTATTAGAACTCTTACGATATTATTTTTATTTTGAGTAAGTGATTTTATTACCTCAATTCCTATACCAGAACTTGGGCCAGTAACTAGATAAATTTTTTGTTTTTGATCAATCGCATTGTCTACTGGATCTGTTGCATCAACTGGATCGGCTATGTTTTTCTTTTTTGTTTTAGGATGCATCGTTTTCACCTTTTTATTTGTTTCTTGTTATTTTCTTTATAGCTATTTAATTCTAAAAACTTTGCTGTAATCGCGCTAACTTTATGATGTCCATATGTTAACCTATTTGTGACATAATGTATCCAATCTTTACCATAAGGCATGTAAAAACTAATATTTGCTTTCATTTTAATAAGTTTTGAAATCCACTTTTTACTGCTTCCATATGGTAGCTCAAAAACTATATTTTTTTTATACTCCCTTCCAAAACTTGCTATTTTAGCGGCTATTTTTTCATTTGATTCAAATACTACAACATTAGTACCAACTTGTAATAATTTGGCCGTATCTGAAATATATCTCTCTAATAAATATTTTCCATCATATAATTCATCATTATTATTTGATTTTTTCTTTTTATCTGATTTAATACTTTTATTGCTCTTATTATTCATCTCTTTAAGGTTTAGAAAATAAGATGTTAATTTTATATTATCTTTGCTTCTTATATATTTTTTAATTAAATTGACTTCTAAAGGATAGTTTAATGATATTTCAACTCCGAGATTCTTATAATTTTTATTAAAAAATCTATAAAGTGTAAGAAGCTCCTCTGTTTTAATATTTTTTTCAGATTCAATCCAGCATTTTATTCCCTCTTTTTTAGCTGTATCTAATATATCTTGAAAGCAGTTATTGAATGTAGTATTGTTTAAACCATAGCCAAGTTGGCTTAGCCTTATAGAAAGATCTGCATTTATATGCAATCTTGCTATCTGCCTTATAAGCTGTATATAAGTATTGGCGTTATACCTTGCTTTAGTGGGATCTTCATTTAAAAAAGTTATTGTTGTATGTATCTTATTTTTTTCATTCTCTCGAGCTTTAGCTAGTAAGGAAGATAATGTAATTCCACCTATATGTTTGCTTACTAATTTAAACAATATCTTTTCTAATATTTTATGTTCAATTTTAGGCTCTGAATTTTTCAAAATATCACTTTATAATTTTCTAATAATTTAAGGTAATGATTGATTTATAATTAATAATATTTATAATATAAAAATTAATAATATATAGCTTGATAAAATATAATAATCTAAATAATAATAAATAATATATATAATAATTACCAATTATAACTATAGGCTAAATAAATAATCAAATGATCAATCACTTCTTTTTATGTTTATAGGTTATAAATTAATGCATAATCTCTATTCTGTAATTTTTATTTTTATTAAAGGTAGAATATCTAATATAATATTTTATTAAATCTTATTTTATCATATTTACCTATTTTTGTATATACTAATATTTAATTTATACTTTAATCTATCATTATTTTCATTATTATTTTTGTTTATAATATTATATTTATTATATTATGCATATCTAATATAATTATTATTGTGTCTCGATATATTTATATAAATAAAGGTTTATAATAATTAATTTTTAATTATTTATATTTATTTTAGCTTTCTATTAAACAATTAGAATAACACATGATATAACATCATATATAGTAATAAGCAATAAAAATAAATAATTCTTATATATTTGTATATGTGATAAAACATCTAATGGCGCTGGGATGGCAGATTGGCTATGCAGCCGCCTGCAGAGCGGCGTAGGGGGGTTCAATTCCCTCTCCCAGCTTTAAGTTGCTTTATTAACTATTTTTATTAATAATTAATGTATATTTAATAATCTAAATTCAATATATATTAAATTATTCTTGATATTCTTGCAAATTTATGTCCTTTAGCTTTAAGCTCAATTTCATAAAACCAACCAAATGCAAACCTGTTGATAGTAAAATCAGCAGCCAATTTTTTCTCTAAAGAAAGAATTGCATCATATGCAAATTTTTCATCTGACAAATCTGCAAACATATGTGCAAATGGATTTAATATTATATTTTTAATACCTAAATTATCTGCAATTTTTTTTATCTCTAAATATGCTTTATTAGTGATATTTTCGACACCTTCTTTTTCATCATTTTTTTCATAGCTTATAAAGCATAGAAGAGATTCTGCTGCTTTGATTGATTGAGCTTGCTCAGCAAATTTGGATCGTCCTTTTTCTTTAGGCACTGCATTTAAATATTCAATATGCCAAGCCATCAATCTCATATACACATCTTTTTATTGTTCTTAATTTCATTTAACTCTATCATTTGCTTTTTGAAGCTTCTTTTTTACGTGCTTAAGCTCTGAAAATGTATCTCTATCTATCTCTTCAAGCCTTAATGATATGTATTTTGCTTGTGTGTTAAGATTAGGTAATAATATATATTCAAGTGCATTGACCCGCCTTTTTACTTTTTCTATCTCTAAAACTAGCCTTTTTAATCCCTGCTCTCTTTTTGCCACATCTATTATGATATCTAAAATATTTTTAATAGATTCATTTGCATCATCAACACTTACATCTGTAGACATTAAACTATAACCATTTTCTATAAGATTAAACGGTTTATTACTTTTTTCTATTTCGGGTATTTTTACACCCATAATATTCTTTTGGGTTATCCTCACCCTCTCTGGCTCTTTTATATAATTTGATGACTGTTCAAGTTCAAAATCTCCGACATATGAATATGCAATTGCTACATTTTTATATGACTCTTGCAACAATGGATAAAGGAAATCTCTATCATGAGTTGATTCTTTCATAAGTTTCAAAAATTCAATAACTAAAACCTCCCGCTTTCTCTTTAAAAGAGAATGGCCTTTCTTGGCTAACACAATACTTTTTTTTGTATTTATAAGATTTATTCTAGTTGGATTAACTGACATAATATTATCACTTATAAATTCTATTTTTTATTGTTATTTTATGTTTATATTTTCATTCTTTTTATTCTTCCTATAATATTTATTTATATAATCGCTTTTTATTCTTATAAGTTCATCTGGTTCAAATTCAGATAAAAGATCCCATCCCAATGCAAGAGTATCCTCAATGCTTCTATTTTCATTTATCCCCTGTGTTATAAATCTTTTTTCAAATTCTTCTCCAAATTTAAGATATTTTTTGTCTGTTGCTGTTAAGGCTTCAGTTCCAACAATTGCACTCAGATTTCTTGCTTCTTCCGCCTTAGCATAAAATCCATAAAGCTGATCTGCAACATTTCTATGATCTTCTCTTGTTCTACCACTACCTATTCCATTATTCATAAGCCTTGATAATGAGCTTAGCGGATTAATAGGAGGATAAATATTCTTATTTGCAAGCTCTCTGCTTAAATATATGTTTCCTTCTGTTATATAACCGGTTAAGTCAGGTATTGGGTGTGTTATATCATCGCTAGGCATTGTTAATATATTTAATTGAGTTATACTTCCTTTTTTACCTTTTACTAATCCTGCTCTTTCATATATACTTGCAAGATCTGTATACATATAACCTGGATAGCCCCTTCTGCCAGGTACTTCTTCTCTAGCGCTTGATAATTCACGAAGAGCTTCACAATAATTTGTCATGTCTGTTAATATAACTAAAACATGCATATCTTTTTTATACGCAAGATATTCTGCAGTTGTCAATGCTAATCTCGGTGTTAAAATACGTTCTATACTTGGATCATCTGCAAGATTCATAAATGCGACAGTCCTTTTAAGTGCTCCAGTTTTTCTAAAATCCTCAATAAAGAATTCTGCATCATCATGGGTAATGCCTATACCTGCAAACACAACAGCAAAGTTCTCCTCTCTTCCTTTGACTTTAGCTTGTCTTGTTATCTGTGCAGCAAGTTGATTATGCATAAGCCCTGAACCAGAAAATATTGGGAGTTTTTGACCACGGACTAAAGTTATTAAGCCATCTATTGTTGAAATACCTGTTTCTATAAAATCAGAGGGCATTGCTCTAGCTACTGGATTCAAAGGTTCTCCATTAATATCTAGTTTTTCATCTGCTATTATATCTGCCTTTATATCTTTTGGTTTGCCTTGCCCATTAAAAACTCTACCGAGCATATCTTCTGATACGCCAATCTTAAATGTTTCACCAAGAAATTTTACCGATGTTTTGTCAACATCTATACCATGTGTTTGGCCAAAAACTTGTACAACTGCATAATTGCTTGTACTCTCGATTACTTGACCAAGCTTTGATTCGCCATTCGACATATTTATATTGACAATTTCATTATATGCCGCATCATTAACTTTCTCAACTATCACTAATGGACCACTAACAGAACTTATTGTTTTATATTCAAATTCAAATTTCATTTATACACCAATATATTTATTTTTTAGTTAGTTCTAAAAATTCAGCATCAATTTCATTTAACAATGTATTTTTCTCTATTTCAAATTTATCTTCTGCATATTCTTTCATTCTTGATACCTTTTTGCGTGTTTTCATATTCATTATCATATCGGCACTTATTCCAGATTCTAAAGCGCTATTTGCTTTATCTCTAAAATGTAATATTATTGAGAGCATTCCTATTTGTTTCTTCAAACTTGTATATGTATCAATTTCATCAAATGCGCTTTGTCTCAAAAAGTCCTCTCTAATCATTCTACCTATATCTAAAATAATTCTTTCATGATCTGGTAAAGCATCAGCACCAACTAATCTTACTATATCCTTAAGTTCGGCTTCTTTCTGTAGTAGCGTCATTGCATTATCACGCATGTCTATAAAACTTTCTCCAAAATTCTTTTTATACCACTTATTTAAGGTATCCTTATAAAGCGAGTAACTTATAAGCCAGTTTATAGCAGGAAAATGTCTAGACCCTGCTAGTTGAGCATCTAAAGCCCAGAATGTTTTAACAACTCTTAATGTTCCCTGCGATACCGGCTCTGATATATCTCCCCCTGGTGGAGAGACTGCACCAATAATTGTAATTGAACCTTCTTTACCTGAAAGTGTTTTAACTCTGCCTGCTCTTTCATAAAATTCTGCAAGCCTTTTTGGAAGGTAAGCTGGATAGCCTTCTTCACCTGGCATTTCCTCTAATCTTGCTGAAATTTCTCGCATCGCCTCTGCCCATCTAGATGTTGAATCTGCCATCAATGCAACATTATAGCCCATATCTCTAAAATATTCCGCCATTGTTATTCCTGTATATATACTTGCCTCCCTTGCGGCAACAGGCATATTACTTGTGTTTGCAATTAATATAGTTCGCTCCATAAGGGGCCTTCCACTTTTAGGGTCCTTTAATTCTGGAAATTCTGTAAGTACCTCTGTCATTTCATTGCCGCGCTCTCCACATCCAACATAAATTATTATATCTGCATCGGCATATTTAGCAAGTTGATGTGATACAACTGTTTTTCCAGATCCGAAAGGGCCTGGTATTGCTGCTACACCACCTTTGGCAACTGGGAAAAAGATATCTATAACTCTCTGGCCTGTTATAAGAGGTACATCAGGCGCAAGTCGCGTATTGTATTTGCCTGCTTCTCTAACAACTCGTTTTTGAATCATTGTTATTTTTTCTATTTTTTTATTTTCTTCTATTTCAGCAATGGTATCAGTAACTTTAAAATTTCCTTCATTTACTTTAATTATTTTACCCTTTACATTATAAGGCACCATAATATAATGTTTTACTAAAGGTGTTTCTTCAACATAACCTAAAATATCCCCTTCTTTAACAAACATATCTTTTTTAATATTAGGTAAAATCTTAAAGTGCCATTTCTTATTTTTATCAATTGCAGGAACATTAATACCCATGCTTATAAATGCTCCGCTTTTAGCTTTTATTAAATCTAATGGCCTTTGGATTCCATCATATATATTGGTTATTATTCCAGGGCCAAGTTCCACTGACAAAGGCATGTTAGTACTTAATACCTCTTCGCCAGGTTTAATCCCGCTTGTATCTTCATAAACTTGTATTATAGCATTGTCATTTTTAAGTTGTATAATCTCTCCAATTAAACCTTTACTTCCAACTTTAACAACATCATACATTTTTGAACCACGCATATTATTTGCAATAACTAGTGGTCCTGCAATTTTTATTATTGAGCCCATATATTCACCTTTTTTACTTTTTGCTAATATCAACACCTATAGCTCTTATAATGAGCCTCTTAAGTGCATCAGTATAAATCTCTGGTTTATTATAGTCTGGAATTTCTATAAAAATTGGCTTTAAACTGCTATCAATCATACGTATAAGCCTTTTATTAACTAATTTTTCTGTTATTCCTTCATTAATTATAACAATACCTATATTCTCATCTAAAATAATTTTTTCTATTATTTTTTCTATATTTTCAATACTCTCATTGCTTATATTATAAATATGCTTAATCCCTATTAATTTCATACTCTTAGAAAGCAAATTGTTTCCGACAACTGCGATTTTATAATAATTTATATTGTTGTTCAAATCAATATTATTCTCTTTATCATTTATAGTTTTATTAGTATTATTAATTTGATTGCCATTTGAAATTTTTTTGTCTTCTTTAGAATCTACCATCCTATCATCTCTTCCACATTTTTATTTTCTATCTCATATATTTTACTGTTTATTATAGTGCGCAGAGTAAGTACTTCTCTTTCCTTCAAATAAAAGAAATAAATGATTGTACCAATAGAGAGCACTTCATGTGCTAATAAAACATTTATTTTTCTAAACAACTGATTTTTCATATTAATTTCAAATATTAGCAATCGCTTATCCTTTTGTTCATATTTATTAAATGCATCTCTCAAATCAAAACTTTTTATATTATTTATAAGCTCCTTTAAATCATTTGAATTTTCATATATACGCATAAGTTCTTTTGTATTTGTAATACCGTACGGGATTAAAAGTTGTTTGAGCTGCTCTTCCGACAGATTATATTTTTTTGATCTAATTAACATAAGAATATTCCTAATCTCTACATCCATCTCTATTATTTTCGCAGCATTTACATTATACCTCTTAATTATTTCGGCATTTTTTCCAAATTCTTCAAAAAAATATCTATCTATTTCATTTTCTACTTCTTCCATACTTTCTGATTTTTTATACATCTCTTTTATTGTTTCTAATATTTTTTTATAAGGTGTTTTTTTTATTAGTTCATTTATTGTATCATTAAATGTTGGTTGTTCAAGCGCCTCTTTTATAATTATCTTTGAAATTTTGTTAGATTCTATTATATACTCCTTTATTAAATCATAGTTTTTATCTGTTGCCTTCGAATAAACAATTAATTTTAAATTGTATAAATCCCATCTTATCGCAAGTTTTTCTATTATTTCTTTCTCTTCTTTTGGTGTTATTTTTATGAGCTTTTTTATAATTCTAGCTATATGCTTATTTAATGCAAAATCGATTAAACTTATATTCGTATTTAATCCACCGAACTCTTCAATATCCTCTTGATAATCTGTTTTTAGAAGGAGTGCTATAATTTCCGATAAATCTTTCATTTGCAATATTTCATTTATTTTCTCTTTGCTCAGCATATTTGCTTTCATTGCTTTTACTCTCGTATTCGAATATCCATAATGGAGTGGCATATTTATTTTTTTCATTTTTTATCCCATATTATTTTATTATTTATAATAATCTGCTTATCATTTCAATCTTAATTTATTTTATAATCTTAATCTATTTATCTATTAATTTAATGTTTCTTATTTGTGCTTATTTTACTTTTTTATTCTTTTTTGTATTGATAAATTTACTTTTTCTGTTTTTAAAAAGAGATTCATAAATTCTCTTTTTTATCTCAGTAGAATACGTTTCAATTATTATATCTGGTGCTATATTTATTATTATTTTATTGTCATTCGATTTTATTAATGCCTCTTTATTTTTGCCCTCTTTTATTTTAATTTTGGGATATTTGACTTCTATACTTTTCTTATATTCTTTATCTAAAAGCAACGAAAAGCCATCTTCACCTAATTTTTTTGTAGCTTCGTCTATTGCACTTTTTATTATTTTTATATATTTTTCGTTTTTTGTAAGTTCAGTTATCAATTTTGATTTTATTGTATTATATTCTTCATCGATTGCCTTTTGTTTTGCCTCATCTATTATATTTCTTGCCATTAAATCTGCATTTGAAGTATATTCATCTATTAATCTTTTTGATTCTGCTTCTATTGATCTTTTTGTTTCTTCATTTATCAATTTTATTTCTTCATCTGTTTTTTTATTTATCTCTTCTATCTTTGCATCTGCTTCTTCTTTTATGTTTTTGATTTCTTTTCCTGTGCTCTCTTTTATACTTTCTTTTAAATTATCTAATGACATTTTACTACCTTAATGCTTTATACTAATCCTGCACCAAGCAATATTAATATTGCAATTACGAAGCCAAAGATTACTAAAGTTTCAGGTATTACCAACAGAAGTAATGCACTTCCAAACTGCTCTGGTTTCTCAGCGATTAAGCCCATTCCAGCACTACCTATTGCTGCTTGAGCAACTGCTGTACCATATGCGCCTCCTAATATTGCTATTCCTGCTCCAATTGCTGCAACTGCAGCTCCTATATCTATTGTCAATTTTATCACCTTTAATACAATCTAAATATAATTTTTAATTTTTTTTGTTTTAAATCTTTATAAATATTTTATGGCTTTACTTTAAATTGTATCGTTTTTGCGTATCTTATATATATTTATGTGTTATATTTTATAATTATTTTTATTATAATTTTATAAATTATTTTTTTCTTTTGTATAGTATCTTTTAAACTTAAAAGGTTTAAATTTTATTCCATTTCCAGAATAAAATTTTGAGAAAAATTCAACAAAATTAAGTCTTGCACCTTGTACTATACCTTCAAACATTCCTAATATTGTATTAAGAACATGTAAAATTAAAAGAAATATTAAAAATATTATGAATAAAATTATGTTTATGATGCTACCGCTTCCAAGTGACGGTGTAAATGCCTTGTCTATTAATGAAGCAATAATAATGCTAGCTAATCCAAATCCTAAAATTCTTGAGAAACTTAAAGGATGTGATATTAAATTAGAAAGCTCAACTGCTTCTCTTCCACTCATTACCACTGTAATTAATAATGTTATTATTGCGATTATTGCAGAAATTTCAGAAATTTGAAGATTAAATGTATTAAATAGAAAGCCACTTATTGCTATAGTTCCAGTAATAACTGTTATAATAGATATTAATTTGCTAATCGCTAGCTTTTTTTCATGATGTTTATATTTGTTAATAAAGCTTATAATTTGCCCTAAAATAACATAAAATATTCCTATCATTATAGATAAGCTTATAATAGAGGGTATATTTTTATTCCAGTTTAATATTTGTATTGGATTAAGCATTGCTACAGAATATCCAAATATCTGATTAGATAATAAACCAAAAAATATAACGGATATAGATGATAAACCCCACACAATTGCTACATTATATACAAGTCCATCTTTATCAACTTTCCTTAAAATTAAAAGTGAAATAATCAATGATAATAAACCATAACCAATGTCACTGATCATTAATCCATAAAAAATAGCAAATGAAAATATAAATATCCACGTTGGGTCTATTTCATCACTTCTTGGCAGTGAATAGAATTCCATTAAATAATCAAATGATTTAAAAATACCCGTTCTGGTTAGCTTTGTCGGCGCAAGTTCATCTGTTTTTATTTCTTCTAAATAATAATTATTGTTTGTTATATTTTTCAATGTATCATTCAAATTTATAAATTCTTTCTTTGGTACCCACCCTTCTAAAACAAAAGTTTTATTGGTTCTTTTGAACATCTCTGATATTTTTGCTCTATCATATTCTATTTCGAGCATTTCTCGAAGTGCTGCTATATAATAATAATATTTATTGCTAATCGAATCAAGCATTTTTTTTGCATTATCAATTTTGCTTTTAGTTTCTTTTTCTTCTTTATATATTTTCTTTAATATTTGTTCAGCAGTTCCTTCAAGAAAATAGTGTCTATTTATATCAATTCTATTTTGTACATAATTATTTATTATATTTTCTATTTTTTGCTTATCATTTTTTCCAAAAGCAATAAAAATTAAGTACAGATTTTTACTAATCTCTTTTGTAATTATCTCATAATTTAATTTACTCTTTTTTAATTCTTCACAAATTAGATTATATTTATTTCTTTCCGCTTTAATTGCTTCAAAATCTAAGTTTGAACTATTTAAAATATTAAAATTAATTTTTGTATCTGTGAATAAAGACAAATTTTCTTTAACATTAACGATTTCTGATAATTTTTCTTCCAAATCTTTAATTTGTTCACTAAGTGTAAAAATATTATTAAGTAATTTGTTTGTGGATTCATTTTCACTTAATTTGATAGCATCATTTAACGAAGCATGCGTTATTTTTTTAATATTTTCTTTTTCAGGTTTTTTTAATATATACTGTGCACTTTTTATTTTAATTAATCTTTCTGATATTATATTTATTTTTTCAAATACTGAATCCTCATCAAGTTTTAATTGGCTTTTTTTAATATCTAAAACGCCAAGTTTATGCAATGCAGAAATCACATTATATTTATAATCCAGTAATGAAATTATTCTAATTTTTTGCATCGGCTCAGTATGAAATAATCCTCTAGTATCCACATTCTCACATTTTCTTTCATTAATTTTATTCATCCATCATATTTTATGTTGTCGTTTAATACTATTTATAATCTTGACACAAAACAATTTATTTTATATACAAATGTTTAATTTACAAATTCAAATAAATTTATATCTAATGTAATTATATTCTAAATATTGATTTATAGCACGTCATTCAATATATTCTTTATTAATTTTTCCATCTCAATTTTGCTTAGTTTCTCATGCTTTATTTTTGTTGCATTCTCTTTTGCTTCTTTTAAAATGTTTTGTGTTTTTATATCGAGTTCTTTGATTAATTTATCAAAATAAGCTTTTTTTGTATTCTCCATATTTGTTTTTGCAAGCATAATCTTTTTTGCTGAATTTTCAATAGACTCCTTTATTTTTTTATCTGCTTCTAAACGTGCTTTATCTATTGCGCTATGTGCTTCATTTTCAATATTTTGCACTTCACTTATAGATTTTATTTTCTCTATATTCTCTTTATTATCATCATCCATAAAATTCACTGGTTTATTTATTATTAAATTATATAATTATTTTTTATTATTTTAATTAGTATAATATTGTATGGCAATAATAATTATTATAAATAAATTTAAATATCCTTTTATATTTTTGCAAATTTTGCAAAATAGAATTAGAAACCCAAGTAAAAATATTAAAAATAAAATTTATTTATATCTTTACATTAATTTTTATTTATACCTTTATTAGAGTTTATTTATTGCTTTGTTTAATCTATTTTCAGCATCTTCCCAATTAACTAAAAGCCACCACGCATTAAGATATTCTGCTCTTTTGTTTTTATACTGTAAATAATATGCGTGCTCAAATTCATCCAAAATCAATAGAATTGGTAATTCAGCAATTTGATTCATAAAATGATTTTCATATGTCATTATATGTAGATTGTTATTTTCAGTATCATAATTTAATGTTGTCCAACCACCACCTGGCAAAGAGTTGGCGGCTTCCGTAAACAATTCTTTAAATCTATCAAAACTTTTATACTGTTTTATTATTAAATCTGCTATTTTTCCTCCAGGTATATTTTTATCATCATTAGCAGGTTTCATATTCTTCCAATATAATGAATGGAGTTTATGGCCGTTAATATTAAATACAATATTTCTTATCACACCCTGTAAATCATAATTTCCGCTTGGTATCTCTTTTTTAATTATTTTTTCCATTCGATCTATAAGATTATTTGTTGTATTGACATATCCTTTATGATGGCCATTATAATGGACATCTAGTATATCTTTGCTAATATATGGCTCTAATGCGTCTATTTTATAAGGAAGTTCGGGAAGTTCATATTTTCGGAACAAACCATCTATTTTTTCCATTTATATCACCATACTATATAACAATACTACTATATAACAAAAAAACTTTAAAACTTTATATAAATTTCTTTTACTTTTAGTTAATTTTTACATTCTTAGAAATAGTTTATTAAATCAACAAATTCGCCAATATCTGCAATAAAGATATCAAATATAAAAACAAATAATAAAATAATGTGGACTCTGCGGGATTTTCATTGCATTAAGCAAATTTGAACCCGCAACCTCCTGCATGCCATGCAGGCGCGCTACCATTGCGCCAAGAGCCCAAAAATATAAAATACTGATAATTATAATATAAATAACTATAATATACAAAAATTAATCAATATTATTATTTATTATAATTAAATATTAATAAATAAATAATTTGAATTGCCTGCAATTATAATTATATATATTAATTATCTAATATCATAGTATTTAATATATTATTTATAGGTATTTTATATTGGAGAGATATAAACAATATTTCCACCTCTTAATAATATAGTTCCTATTTTGGCTCTTGCTACACCATCTTCCAATTCTTCTGCATCTTGCATTACTAAATTCATATGTATATCAAATGAACTAAGTTTTCCTCTTATTTGTGTTCCTCCTTTTAGCTTTATAAGGACTGTTTGTCCAATCTCTTTATTTAGTAAGTCAAAAGGTCTTTCTGGTTGTACCATTTTATTCACCTAAAATAAAATATTTAAAATAAAATTATAAAATATTATAAATATATTTAAAATATTAAAAAATGAAAGCATATGAATTATTTTTCTCCTTTATTTCCCTCTTTTGTTGTTTTAAGATTTTTGAGATCTTCTTTTTTGACAACAATTTTTACAGTGCCCGTACCAAGGTTTATCTGTTTACCAACTAATATATTCTCCGCAACACCTTTAAAGTAATCTTTTTCGCCAAATACGCAAGCATTTGTGAAGTGTTTAACTGTTTCTTCATATGCAGCTCTTGCAAATACAGATTCTTTTTCACCAGCAATTCCGTGTCTTCCAACACTTCTTATTTTACCAGTATATGTCATAATATCTGCAATAAGCCCTATATGTCTAAAATTGACAGTCATCCCTTCTTCTTCTATAATTGCCTTTAGTTCATTTGCTATAACATTCCTAGCTGCTTCTATTCCATAATATTCCAAAACCTCAAATGGGTCATTACAATAAATATTTTCTTGGTCTACACCCTCTATTTTCATAATTTCCTTTAAATTGCTACCGCTTGTTATTATATAAAATGCATTTGTTTTTTCATCTTGGTTAATTGTGGCTTTTAATATTCCAGGAATGCCAAAAATTATATTTGAAAGTAATCGATTAAATGCTACTCTCATATTATAAATCGTTTTTCCCTTGCCTTTATATTTAATTTTTATTTCTGGACTATCAGATATTATTTCTATACTTTCCATTTTTGAAACTTTATTAAGTATTGCTTTTTGTGTTATTTCATAGTATTCAAGTTTTTCTTTATCAAAGGTAAATGATAAGGTTCCCTCCCTAAAATTTTCCTTTAGGTCCTTTATAACATTAGAAATTTTTACTTCTTCTAAAGATTTCCATATTTTTCTCACTGTATCATAATCCTTCTCTATTGTTTTATTAAATCTAATCGTCATTGATGGACTTGTGGGTGTTTTTCTAGCGTCAACTATTTCTATAACTCTAGGTAAACCTTTTGTTGTTACAATTGAAGCAATACCTGCTGCATGGAAAACTCTTAACATCATCTGGGTTCCAGGTTCGCCTATAGATTGAGCTGCAACAACACCTACAGCTTCACCCGGTACAACTTTAACAAATTTATCATCTTTTTCACTCATTTATTCACCATCTCTTCAGCAAATTTTACTTTCGTCGGATCGATTCCATCGCCACCATAGATCGTCTGTATTATGGCACCGCTTGCATCTCTAACACTTAAATCCTCTTTTACATAAAGATCTTGTAAAGCATTTACTAATCTTCTCTGCAGATAACCGCTGACAGCTGTAAGTAATGATTTACCCATAGCTGAATCACGGCCACCCATTGTATGCATATAAAGTTCAATCGGATTCATACCATCAAGGAAGCTAGACGAAATGAATCCTTTAGCTTCTGGTGCTTTATCACCTTTCTTGAAGTAGGGTAATACCCTCCCACTATAACCTCTTGAAGGCCTGGCCCCTCTTATTGACTGCTGTCCTAAGAACATTGTTATCTGAACAAAGTTTGTAATATTACCTCTTGCTTTTACTGATGGAATCAAAAATGCTTTGTCATTAAGTGTTAAATATTTCTTTATACTTTTTTCAATTATGCTTCTTGCAGAATCTAGCTGAGCGAGTGTAAGTATTTCATAGGTTTCTTTTCGTGTGTATCCCGCCAAAGGTTCAAGCTTCTTCTCTTTATAGTTTTCCTCAATATCATAGGTTTTCTTAAATATATCTTCAAGCACAATTTTACGCTCTTTTAGCATTTCGGGTGAAGGATAATAATCTTTAATACTTAAGGTCATGCCTCCACTTGCAGATGCATAAAGTGCTAGCTTAGATAATCTAGACATAAATTCTTCAGCTTTATCGGGGCCATATTTTATATAAATCTCTTGTAAGAGCTTAGCACGCCTGCCTGCCGCTTCTACATCAATTATCCCTTCTACAAGCTTTCCATCAACTATTTTTATTTTACCCATAATACCTTGCATTTCCATATTAAAATCTTTTGGGAATAACATTGAAACAATCGATTTACCATTATATTCTCCGTTTTTCTCTGCCTTTGGAAGTTCATATATTCCAACAGAGGCGAGCATCTTAGTGGTTTCTTCTTTGCTAAATAGTGCATTGTTTTTTGTTAACCAATACAAACCTATAAGCTCATCTTCATTTAAGAATGCTATTGCTTTTCCATCTCTTGGCGATAGTAATTGATTTTTCGGCTGCATTAAATAACGAGCTTCAGCTTGCGCTTCAAGAGATTGAGGTACATGTATATTCATTTCATCTCCATCAAAATCTGCGTTGTACGGTTCTGTTATTTCTACATTTAATCTAAGTGTTTTTCCGGGTACAATTTTTACTTGATGTGCCATTATTGATAATCTATGTAGTGTTGGCTGTCTATTAAACAGTACTAAATCATTATCCATTAATTTTCTTTCTAATATTACACCTGGCTTAAGTTCATTAATCAGCTCATCGATATTTGAATCTGTTACTCTTTTTCTTAATCCACCTTGTGAGAAAAAGTTTACAACTGGTTTATCTATTTTATTATTTAACATCTTTTTACACTCTTCTATATTCCAGTTTGTTACATAGATAGGTATAGTAAGATTTTCTGCCATCCTTTTAGGAATACCTATTTGATTTATTGATAGAGATGGATCAACAGAAATAACGCTTCTTGCTGAAAAATTAACACGCTTTCCGCTTAAATTATACCTTAATCTACCTTCTTTTCCTTTTAATCTTTGCACTAATGTTTTAAGAGGTTTTGTTGTTCGATGCCTTGCAACTGGTACACCTGGTGTTTCATTGTTAAAATATGTAGTTATATGGAATTGAAGAAGCTCCCAAAGATCATCAATTATTATCTGCGGAGCACCAGCATCAATATCTTGTTCAAGTCTTTGATTGCTTCTTATTATATCAACAAGTTTATGTGTTAAATCATCTTCGCTTCTTTCACCTGATTCTAATGTTATAGAAGGCCTTACATTTACTGGAGGAACTAAAAGAGTTGTTAATATAAACCATTCCGGTCTGGTTGCAGTTGGATCAATACCTATTAATTTGAGATCACTATCAGGTATTTTTGATAACCATTCTCTAATTTCATCAGGCTTTATTTTATTGTTATTAACATAAAAATAGGTAGGCCTTTCGAATTTTATTTTAGGCTGCTGTGCTCCACAATGGGGGCATTTTTTAATTGTTCTAAGCTGCTTTATAAGTGCATTTCTATCATCTTCAGCAAGTATCAATGTTGCATCTTCTTGATCTTCTGCGCTTATAAAACTTTTAATATCTTCGCTAATCTCATTTACTTTTTCTGGTGTTAAAAGTAAACGATGGCATGTTGAACAAGTAGAACGCATAAGCATATATATTACTTTTGCGAATTCTGGATGTATTACCGGCCTAACCAAATCTATATGCCCAAAATGCCCCGGGCAAACCTTTGCTTTACCTCCACAGGTTTTACATTTCAAACCGGGATCAATAACTCCTAATCTCTGATCAACTAATCCACCATCTATTGGATAACCCTCTTCGTTATAAGTATCGGGTACTGTGATTTTTGCAACACTTAATTTTTTAATTTCTTCGGGTGAAATAAGAGTAAATTTTATATAATTTATTGCCTCAGCTTGCATTATTAACACCTAAATATTATTTATTCACTTTTTAATTTTATTCTTGGAAATATATGTAAAGATTTTATTTCATCAAGCAATAGCTTGAATGCGTAGCTTATTTCAAGTTTCTCAAGGTTATTTCCAGAACATGCGGGGCATACAGGAACATTCTTTACATAATCAAAATATCCTATATCGCCGCAATCTTTACATACCCAAATATTATCTGCTTTATCACTTTGTTCAAGCAATCTATCTTTTATTAAAAGACTAGCTCCGTATCCTGTAATGGCATCTCTTTCCATTTCTCCAAATCTTAATCCTCCTTTTCTTGGTTTTCCTTCTGTTGGCTGCCTTGTTAATATTTGAACAGGGCCTCTACTTCTTACTTGTATCTTATTGCTTACCATATGGTGTAATCTATTGAAATAGGTTATGCCAAAAAATATCTTTGAATCATAGGCTCTGCCCGTCCTTCCATCATATAATACTTCATCACCATATTTGTCAAATCCATATTGCTCTAATATCTTTCCATATTCCTCAATTTTATCTTTTCCATTTCCGGAAAACATTGTTCCATCAAAAGTTCTTCCTTTAAATGCTGCCGCTTTAGCTCCAAGCATTTCTAGCATATAACCAAAAGTCATTCTACTTGGAAGGCTAAGTGGGTTTAATATTAAATCAGGTATGATGCCCTCTTTTGTAAAAGGCATTTCTTCAGGTGGGACTATTAATGCAACAACACCTTTTTGAAAGTTTCTACTTCCAAATTTATCTCCTACTTCAGGTATTTTTATACTTCTTACTCTTACTTTTACAATTTTTGTTGCACCAGTTATCTCACTAATCATAACATTGTCAATTATACCTTCTTCTCCATTTTTAAGCGTTATTGAATGATCTCTTACCTTCTCTTCACCGACACCGAAAGCGGTTTGTTCTTCTAAAAATCTTGGTGGTGAGATTTTACCTATTATTACTTCGCCTTCTTTTACTTCAACTTCTGGTTCTACTATTCCATCTTCTCCTAACTTTGTGTACATATGTTCTCCAAGATAATTTTCAGCCGTAGCTGGAGGTATCATAAATTTATCTTGTTGACCTCCCGCATATCTCCTTTCTTCATCTTTATAAGATTTAATAAATATACTTCTACCTAAACCTCTATCTACCGCAGCTTTATTGAGTATTAATGCATCTTTCATATTGAATCCATAATAAGTAGAAATTGCAACAACAAAGTTTTGGCCAGAAGCGTGTTTTTCCATATTTAATTTCCTATACATTACACTGTTAATAAGTGGTTTTTGAGGATAGTAAAGAATATATGCTCTAGTATCATACCTTTTATTAAAATTCATGGTATAAAGACCCTGTGATTGTTTTGTAAAGTTTGCTGATAATGCGTATCTTCCTGACTGATTAAACTCCTGAAATATTATTGAATTAAAGGTAAAGCCAAACATTGTAACGGGATCAATTTCTAAATGTGTTGTTTTATCAGTTATATGTTCTTCATCGATTGCTGCTAATATATTTTCTTCTTCTTCTGCATCCAAATATTCAATTATACCTCTTCTTATTAAAAAATTAAAATCTATTTCTTTGTTTCTTACTTTTTGTATTAATTCAGGTGTCAATAAACTTTTTCCATTCTCAACTACTATATATGGTTTTCTTGCTCTGCCTCTATCTGCATTAATATGCACTTCATTTATTTTTTTAACATAAGCAACATTTATTTCTCCGGAGATAATGCCTAATCTTCTATTTTTTCTTACTTCTTCTGCAAATGCCTTTCCATCTTTAGTAGATCCTATAATCTTACCATCTAAAACTATTATACATTCATCACCATTAATATTATCTTTTTTAGCCAAAATCTCACCAATTATTCTATCATTTTAAGTTCTTTAAGTTTATTTATCAAATAAGCATTATCAGCCCCAGTTGTTACTTTAGCCATTATTGCAAGATATTTAGTTAAACCAACTTCAACACCTTCTGGAGTTTCGGCAGGGCATATTTTCCCGATGTATGTGCCATGGACATCTCTTGCAAGATAATGAGGGTGCTTCTTTGCAAGCGGTGACTTTATTCTCCTTAGGTTTGAAATAGTAGCTATATAATTAACTCTTTCCAAAACTTGTGAAACCCCTGTTTGACCTCCGGGCCAAGTTCCTGTACTCATTGGATATAATATTTTGCTAGTTAAAGTATCTGCATTAATATTACTTCTTACAGTTACTCTTCTACCTCGCGCGGTTGTTTTTTCAACATGATGTTTAATATCTTTTACCAATGCTTTAAAGGCGGCACTAAATATCTCCTCCATTAAATCTCCAGCAAGTTTTATTCTCTTGTTTGCATAATGGTCTTTATCATCAGCTTTAACATGACCTAACGCTACAAGTGTTGCTCTTGCTGCCATTCTTATTAAATATAAACCTTTTTCTTTTCTAACATTCGGTGTTGTCCCTAAATGTGGCAAAACATATGTATCAAGTTGAGTTTCAGCTCGCTTCTCTTGATAAGCTTTAGTTTGGCTTGGTGCAGTTATTACACCTATGCTTAACATCGCTTCTTTTTGGCTCATATTCTTTGCCGGGCTTATATCAAGATTAAGTAAAAGATCATTTTTTATTTCATCATTTTTTGTGCTTTCTATAATTTCATCATTTTGTAATCCTAAAGCTTTTAGTAATAATATTAAGTCAATACCCTTAACTATTGTTGGAAATGTAACCTTAAAAATTCCCAAGCTATCTCTTGAAACCGCACATCTAGCTCTAAAATTTAAAGTTGTTGAAAATATTTTACTTGTTACAACCTTTTTACTTTTTTCTTTGTTACACACAACCCTATTCGGTGCCAAATCTTCTATGCCTATCAATGCCCTTTCGGTTCCCTTTATAATGAAATATCCACCTGGATCATCTGGGTCCTCACCCTCTTCTATTAATTGCTGTCTTGTCATATTTTTAGTATAACATAGATCACTTTTAACCATTACGGGTAGTTCACCAATAAAAACTTCTGAAATAGAATCTAATTTTTCTATCCCACTTATTACAGGTAAGTAAGTTAAATAAAGCGGTGCCGCATATGTCAAATCTCTTGTAGCTGCTTCTAGTGGCAATATCCTCCTCCTTGAACTATCTGCTTCTATTATAACTGGAGGCTCAATTCTGAGCTTACCAAATTTAATTGCAAATCCGTTTATATCCGGTTCAACCATATTTTGGCTATCAATAATTTTTTGTATGCCGACTTTTATAAACCTATTATAACTATCTATCTGATGTTGTACTATAGAAGTAGAATTTAAATAAGATTCGAAAATATCGTGTGATTTTTCTTCCATCATAACACCATAAGTATACAGGCAGCAAACTGGCTAAAACTAGCCTTTTATAACAACTCTATAATATAAATATTCTCCAGTGGGATCTTCCCTTTTTATCTCTATCATCTGCCCTGCTTTTGCATTAAGTTTTTTTGCTTGTGGGTCATTTTCATAAATTTTAGGAAATTTTTCCAAAGTTACATTAAATTTTTTTAAAACTTTTTCAATTTCCTTTTCATCTAGTAAACGATGTTTAGGTATAAGTTCAAAGGGTTCAGTCAAACATCTCACCACAGAAAGTGCAACTTCACAGCAGTCTTGCATGCATTATTTAAGTTTTATATATAGAAAAGAATATATATCTTTCGTTTTTTCCATTTTTTTAGTGTGTTGAATTTTTAATATTATACTTTATATTTTTTAAAAAATTTTAAAATAAAATTTCTTTTTTTATCTATTAAATTAGTTTGTTCAGTAAAACATATAAATATTTAATAAATTTCTGATAATTTTATCAGAAATTTATTAAATATTTATATATTTTGCT
>JBMFUB010000010.1:0-23079 GCA_049966715.1 Candidatus Micrarchaeia archaeon | reverse complement strand
CGTTCATTCATATCACCGAAATAATATAACTAGAAAGTTTTAAATATCTTTTGCTTTTTTCTTTTCATGTTAGATAGATAACGAAATCCATTGAACCTATTTTCTAATTTACTAAATTTTAATTTAAATAAACTTTTTGATCAAGATAAATAGAAACTTTGACAATACCTATGCACCTGGATATAAAGTACTAGTAGAAGAATATAAATTTAAACCTGAATAATAAAAGAATAATGATGTAAAATCTAACATAAATAAAACTCATAATAATAGAATAAGATTCATAATAAAAATAAAAATTATAAAATAATAAATTTATCTACTTTAATTATTAATTACTTCCTCCTCCGTTCATTCATATCACCACAATAATATAACTAGAAAGCTTTAAATATATTTCTCATTTTTCTTTTCATGTTAGATAGATAACGAAATATTATAAATTTAATTTATAGATCATATTTGTTTATCAACAAAATATTAATACGGAACAAAAATGTAAATAATTTATAAAGATATCTCTAAGAGATGTTGATACACGAATGATAATCGGTTTAAAAAAATAAAAGCTCCGTAAATGGTAAAAAATATTAAATTTATATTGAAGAAAACAAAATTGCAAATATCAACAATATAACTGCAGATAAAGAATAAATTCTTAAAAGTATAATGGATTTGTATATAAATAAATATGTGCTGAATTTATTATACTTATATATAGTGTAAAATTTCTATATGCTACAAAAAGCTTTATAGAAGATATATACATTCTTATTATACTATTTATCATAAAATAAGCGAATCTAGAAAATAAACTAAAAATAAATTTAATATAGATAAGTTTGGTAATAAATTAAAGGATAGTTTTATAAAAATATAAAAGAAAGAGAGTAATAATGAAATCCTTTAATCTTCTACGTGATATTATTTTGACCATAAAATTTCTAAAAAATAGCCATTTAAGATTAATAGTAAACTAGAAAGAAAATAAAAAAGAGATATTAACTTTATAAATTATAAAAATAAAAAAGAAAAAAAATAAAAGACAAAAAGTTTATCTCTTTCTTGCCATCTTTGCTCTTGAAACATAACCATTCTTGTCGAGGAAGTATAAGTATCCCTCTTCTTTTTCAATCTTTTCACTGCCTATTCTTGCTTTCTTTCCTCTTTTATTGGTCTTCATTGGGGCGCGCCATACATAGCCATCCTTGCCAACAAAATATAGGTAACCATCCTCCTTTTCTATTTTTTCTTTTCCAATTCTTTCGGCCATAAATTTCACCTCATAATATACTCGAAGGATAAGCTTAAATATCTATCTTTTAAGTACGTGTAGATATCTAAATGTGTTTTTTAGTGATTTAATTTGAAAATTACTAAAGAATGTGTTTTATTTTCTAATTAAATTTCCTAATTAAAGATATATTTAAATATCAAAAAATTCATAATAATAATTAGTGGTGGTGGGAATGAGCTTAAATTATTTAAGCTATTTTATAAAAAATTTAAAGTACAAAAAAAATTCAGAATATAAAAAAATTTCATGCGTGACGAATGCTCAAAGTACGATCGAATATCTCTTCCTTTACGGCTTAGCTATCCTTGCAATAGCCCTTGTTGTCTTCGCATTGTTTAAGCTGGACTTATTTTCAAATCTTACCGGTTCGTCATGTATTGGCTCTACCGGCTTTCTATGCTCAAATCCAATTATGAATAGCTCTGGCTATCTAGCTGCTTCAATAGGCTCTGCAGTTCAATCAATCAACATAATTGCTGTTGGATGTTCAGGAAGCGATGTGCCACCTTCTTCAGCTAATTTTATCTATTTGTCTCCACAGATTATATTACAGCCTCAAAGCAATATCACTCAATTATTTCATTGCCCTATCAATGCAAATTCTCCTCTTGGTGCTTCATTTTCAGGTACTCTCTGGTTAAAATATTATAACAACACAAACCAAAAAATTATGACTTTGGAGTTGGGTGCTGTATCTGTTAAAGTGGATTATAATTCCTCTATAATAAAGCAGGCTGAATCATATGCAATTCAACCTTTAGCAGTCTCAATATCTCCCTATAATGGAGTATTCAATGAAAGCAAT
This sequence comes from Candidatus Micrarchaeia archaeon, assembly GCA_049966715.1. Classification (GTDB taxonomy): domain Archaea; phylum Micrarchaeota; class Micrarchaeia; order Micrarchaeales; family Micrarchaeaceae; genus JAJZYD01. Next base: position 20,977 of record JBMFUB010000010.1, on the reverse strand, counting down.
ATAATAACAATTAATGCAATAGTTAGTGGTGGGAATCCGCCATATTCATATCAGTGGTATAATGATACTACTGGAACTCCTATTGCAATTTTAGGTGCAAATACACCAACATTAAAATTGAATGCAATGACTTTACCTTTTGAATTTAATTCCCTTACGGGTATTACATCATTGCAGAATAATACTGCATTAGCTGTTGATAATGAGAGTAATAACATATACGTTATCAATACAAAAAACGATAATTTAGTTAATTCAATAAATATAGCAAGCGATCTTTATTCAATTGCACAAAATGATACATATGTTTTTGCGTCTTCATATACTAATAATACAATTTTTATATTCAACACAATTAATTTTAATGTAATAAAGATGATACATATAAAAACACCTGGGGGAATTGTTGCATTACAGAACAGCATATTCGTTGCGAATGTTTTGGGCAATAGCATTGATATTGTCAATACCTCTTCAGATTCAATAATAAGAATAATAAGTGGCTTTGATAAACCTTTAAGCCTCTCTATAAATGGCAATTATCTTTTTGTAATAAACAGCGGAAATAGCACGATAAGCATTTATAATATGACGACAAATTCTATAGTTTATACATTGAGCAATTTCTTTGAGCCGAGAGGGCTAGCTATAAAGCCTGACGCTAAAAATTATATATATATTGCAAATCATAAGAAAAATAATTGGGGGAATGTGAGTGTATTTGATTATAATACAAATATAATAGTTGAAAATATAACTAGTGTATATCAGCCAACATCAGTTTCCTTTAATTATAACGGCAGCAGCGCTTATATTTTAAACAATACAAATATATTCATATTTAATCAGTCTTCTAATAAAGTAAATAGTGTTGTAAGAGCGTCAAATTCTATATTCAGATATTTTGTTTCTGTTAAGGACAGCTCGCAAAATTCTATAGTGATAAATTCAACAATCGGAAATTTTGTTGTTGAGAATGTTTAAGCCTTATTTTAGCTTTTGCGAATGGGGTCTTATGCACTGCGCAATATTTTAAAGCATTTCATGCTTTTTAATATAACTGGCCTCTTAAATCAATATCTATTTCATTTTATTATCTAAATTGATTAAATTTATTTGTATATTTTTTGTTCTTATTTTCTTTAGAAAAATAAAAGAAATTTATTAGAATCAAAACCTTGCTTTCAACTTAAATCTAAATGTATTTATAATAAAAATTTAGGAATATAAATATTTTTGAAAAGCTTTATATTTTTTATGAGTGAATTTTTACAAGAAAAAGCATTCTTAATTATGCTGTATCTACATCATATAAATATATATAATATAAATATGATATAATAATATAAACAAACTAAAAATAATAAATAATAAAAATAAAGATCAATCATAATTAATCATAATAAAATTAGAAAGAAATTAGGCTCTAATTGAAGTTAGTTTAATATTTTTCAAAAATTTAAAAAATAGAGAACTAGTGCCAGCGTGCAAAACACGCTGGCAAGGCGACCAGTTCTTATGACTTCCTACAGTAGAGAACCTGTAATTTATTATTAAAGTTAAAGGTTTATAAACCTCACGTTTTATATCTTATTACCGGTAGTATTTCAAAAATATGGAAATTAATATATAAAAATTAATATATAAAATAAAATATATAAAACTCAATCTTTAGTTAAATAAATAATTCGCAATGCCAATTCCAGGATTTATATATAATTTTTTTTATAAATCATTAGACAAAGATTATATAAATTAAAAGCAAATCACAAATAGGGTGTGTATAATTTAAACTATACATAAAAATTATAAACTATATTTGTGGCTTTATAACTGCTTCATATATCATAATACAAAGTTTAAAGAATTATAAAATCTATATAATTTGCAAATATAAAAATATACAACAACATAATTTTATTTGTAAATATTTATAGAATAAAAAATAAAATATAAAGCAAATAAATATAAAGATATTCTATAAATAATTATATAAAATTATGAAATGTACAGAATGCAGCTATAATAATTAAAAGAACTATAGAAAATACATTATAAAAAATGGTGCTTTTATGTTTTTTACTCTAGATACTAAAGGAACAATTCTTGCTATAATCATGGCCCTAATCATGCTAGTTTTTGGCTTCCTTTCTTACAATATTCTTCTAGGTATTTTCTATGTTTTGGCTATGGCTTACTTTCTCATTCTCTCCGCGCTTGTCACAGACGCTAAGAAGCGCTATAAGAAAAGCATAAAGCTATACCAGAAAAGTCGAGGTGTTTCCAATGTGCTCGCTAACGGCGCCGCACCACTTATAATCACTATAATAATTTATATAGCTGGCTTTAGCCCACTTTTGCTCATTGCATTTATTGCCAGTATAGCGGCTGTAACGGCAGACAAGTTCAGCAGTGAGCTGGGCGTGCTAGATGGAACTCCAAGGTCTATACTAACTTTTAAGAAGATAGAAAAAGGCACTTCTGGTGGCATAACTCTGTTAGGGACTGCATCAGGCTTTATGGGCTCCCTCTTTATTTCACTGTCAGTATTTTTTGTAGTATTATTCTATAATATAAGCAATCCATTTCTTTATTTCTTTATTATACTTGTGAGTGGTTTATTTGGAACTCTGGTCGATTCTCTGTTTGGCGTTTTTGAAGAGAAAGGAATCGGCAACAAGTTTACAACAAATTTTATATGTAGTGTTGCAGGGGCTTTTCTAGCTGCTTTGTTAATAATTTATTTATAATAAATTAATAAAGACAATCAAGTTGATAAATACATAACCTGTATATTGACTTTATTATGTATTATTTATATAATGCCTATATCTAATTATAATAATTATTATAGTCATATAATAGATTCTTATTTTAATCTTTATATAAAGTTTATATTAAACTTGTAATATGATAAAATTGCTATGGTTTAATTATATATTTCAATCTTTTTAAAATTCCTCTTTATATTTTGAAGCAAAATAATAAGCAGGTGCGCAATAGAAACCTCAACTAATATATTATTTTGGTTACTAATAATATTATACGATTATAAATTTCTATATGTGTTGTTACCTGCTGTATAAATTTTAATGGAAGAATTATAAAAAAAGCAACTCCAAACAAAACTTTATGTTAAAAAAAATTAAAATAAAATTAAAGATAAAAATATAAAAAGCAATTGCTATAATAGCTATAACAATATAACAATATAATAATATAATAATATAAAATAATGTTATAAATTATATATGCAGTATATATAGTAAAGCATAAAATCTAATGTATAAATACAATATGCTAAAACATTAATAATATGCAATATTAATAATATAAAGATACTAAAATTAATATAATTAATATAATAAAATAATAAATTTATAATAAAGAGAAAAAGGCGAATAATAAAAAAAATAAAATTTATTATAGGATGTAAGTAAAACATATAAAAGTAAAGAAGAATAGTTGAAGATATTGGAATAAGAAAAAAATAAAAGACAGAAAAAAGCAAGGGTATAAAATTTATAAAGAAGCAAGATATATTGATAAGATTGGTGTGTTAATGGCAAAGGATAAAGCCGTGCGTGAGCTTGAAGATCTCCCTGGTATTGGTGAGACCACTGCTGAAAAGCTTAGAAGCGCTGGCATAGATACACTTGAGAAAGTTGCAACATCATCCCCTCATGAACTTTCTGAGATTTCTGGCATAAGTGTTGAAGCCGCCAAGAAAGCTATTGCTGTAGCCCAAGAATCGACAACGATAAATTATGAGACTGGAGAGCAAATAATGGAGCGCAGAAAAGAGATAGGGCGCATAACAACAGGCTCAAAGGAACTTGATGAGCTTATAGGGGGTGGCGTCGAAACAAATGGTATTACAGAAGCTTATGGCAAATTCGCCAGTGGCAAAACCCAGCTCGGATTCCAGCTGTCTGTTAATGTACAGCTCCCAAAGGAAAAGGGGGGCTTGGACGGTGCAGTTCTGTTTATAGATACTGAGGGAACATTCAGACCTGAGCGCATTACAGAGATTGCTCAGGCGGCTAAGCTAGATCCAAAGAAAGTTTTAGATAATATTATTGTTGTAAGGGCTACAACGACTGAACAGCAGATATTAACCATTGAGCGTGCGGATAAGCTTATAGAGGAGAAGAATATAAAGCTCATCATTGTTGATTCTATTACATCATTGTTTAGGTCAGAATTTTTAGGGAGGGGCGCACTTGGCGAGAGGCAGCAGAAGCTTAATTCGCATATACATAGGCTTCAGACTCTGGCTGACAAGCACAATCTTGCGGTTTATATAACGAATCAAGTAATGGACAATCCAGGTATATTGTTTGGAGACCCTACAACTCCTATAGGTGGTAATGTTATAGCGCATGCGGCAACAACAAGGCTTTATCTTAGGAAAAGTAAAGAGGAGAAAAGGATAGTGAGGCTTGTTGATTCACCCAGCCAGCCAGAAGGCGAATGTATAATAAAAGTAACGACTGAAGGTATTAAGGATTGATTATTGATTAATTAAATGTTGGATGTATTTTAGATATATGTTTTAGATATACTAAAAATACATTTCAGAAATAGCTTATAATAATAAAACAGATAAATATAAAGATAATAATAAAGATAATAATAAAACAAATTATATTGGTGAATAAATGTTATATCTTGTCGGTATTGGATTAAATAATGATGATCTGACTTTGCAGGCTATTTCAATATTAAAGAGTTCTATTGTATATGCTGATAGGTATACTACCTTTTTTGATGATGAAAGAAGGGCATACATATCAAACATTATTAACAAGCAAATTATAGATTTAAATAGAGAGGACTTAGAAGAAAAACTTGGTCTATTAGTTGAGCGTGCAAGAGATGCAAATATAGCAATAATGGTTGGCGGTGATCCGCTTATCGCAACAACGCATAAAATAATATTTATAGAAGCAAGGAAGAGAAAGGTCCCTATAAAAGTAATTCATGCATCATCAGTTCTTTCTGCAATTATGGGTGAAAGCGGACTTGACTTCTATAGATTTGGACAGATATGCACAATATCAAAATGGCAGACTAACTATATGCCTGTTTCATTTTACGAAGCGATAGAAAAGAACTATAAGAACAATTTACACAGCATAGTGCTTCTTGATTATGATCCAACTAAAAATTCCTCACTCCCTCTAAAAGATGCAATTGCAATACTAGAGGAAGCTGAAAAGAAATATAAAAAAGGTTTGATAAATGATGAACGCCTTCTTTTTGTTATGCATAAGATTGCACTAAGCGAACAGCAAAAACTTCTTATAAATATAAAAAACGCAAAGAAGCTTAATTTTGCAAATGGCCCAACCGCATTGATAATTCCTGCGAACCTTTCAGATATAGAGAAGGAGGTAATCGAGAGCATGTATTAATCAGAAGATCTTTTATAATTTTGATAATTTAAAAATAAAATATTAATAATATAAAATATTAATGAAAAATAAATTATAAATTATAAAAATTGAAAAAAGATGATTTTATGCAAAACATGCAAAGTAAAAGAGATGAAAATCTTGCGCCTAATACATTCAATAAAAATCCAGATGGAAGTGCATCATTATTAAGGAATGTAAAGCTGGAAAAGCCTAATATAAATAAACATTCTAATAAAGAAACTACTATTCATGAAACTACCGAGCACAAGAGAAATTTAAATTCTTTAATTAATGAAAATAAAAAAGCAAAGATGTGGTATACTATAAGTACTGCTGTTGTCGTCATTGGCACCGCTTTAAGCGCTTATATCGCTTATTTAAGCATGAATTTTATTCCAACTATAATTCAAAATGCAACATATTCAGAGACTCTTGAAGCCTCATTTTCTGTAGGTTTTTTTGGATTTTTAGTAACAATATTCTTTGCTTTCTTCCCATATTATGAAGGTTATAAAAATGATTATTTTAAAACATAAGTAGTTTAAATTCAAATTTTAGAGAATTAAAGATGAATAAAATCAATACTGTAGAAAACCTTGTTTTGTATACAATTCTGCTTTCAGCTTAAACATAAAAAAAATAAATGAAATCTTTTTTATTTTATTTATTATTTTAGTGTATTATAATATTTAATGTATTATAATATTTTTAATATATATTTTAAATTATTATATTATTGGGTAGTATTGTAATATTTTTTATGATGCTGCAAGAACATTATCATTAATATTTTAAAAGATTTTTTAAATGAATTATATAGTGAAGAAGTTTATAAGCCACTATTGTATCGAGCTTTGTTAATTTAGCCTGACTTTATCAGTTTATCAGCAAACTTTAATTTCTTCAATATGTATTATAAACGTTTTTAAATAATATATTGCAAATAAAGTTTATATTTACTTAATGGTGAATCATTTGCTAGAGCTTGAATTTATAAATAGAAAAGAGGTTATTGCTGCTAATCAGCAGACAAAGGATATTCTTGCAAAAGGCTTCTTTGGCTATATAAAAAATAATGTTTTATTTCTAGAGCCTGAAGAGGTTTTGTATCTTGTTGATATGCGCGGCGCTCAATGCACTGAGAACAGCAAAGTGCTAAGCTTCAATGAAATCGCTATGCATTTCAACATCAGCGGAAAGCTTCTCGCCCGCTATTTAACTTATAAGGATTGGAGGGATCGAGGCTTGATAATAAAAAAGCCTGATTCACAAGCTAGCCAAGGCTCAAAGGCGCCGCTCAAAAAATATCCCTATACACAATTTAAGCTCAGCATTCCAAAATTAAACGGAATCTTCTTCCCATATGACCTTACTTCAATAATTGATGATTCAAAATTTGGAAAGCAACTCTACGATGAATACTGGCTTGGCCAATATGGCACTTATAAATTCAGCGAGAAAGGCATGCTCAACAAGCTCGACATTTATGAAACGGTTTTCCTTATGGAGAACAGAAAGCTCAGCATTGAAGGTTATACTGAAGGGGAAATCATCAAGTTTGCAACAAAGCGCAGAAGCGATTTTATCAAGCTTTATCAAGTTTATAAAGATTGGAGAAGCAAAGGCTATATAATAAAAACTGGATTCAAATTCGGAACGCATTTCAGGCTTTATTTTCCCGGCGCAAAGCCCATAAAGAATGATGAATGGATGCATTCAAAGCACGTAATACATGTCTTCCCTAGAGATACAAAACTTCTGATATCGGAATTTGCGAGGGCTATAAGGGTTGCACATTCAGTGCGCAAAACATTTATCTTAGCAATACCTGGCAAAAGCAGGAATAAAAATATGAGCATCGATTTTGTGCTTTATCATAGAAAAAATAATACAATAGAGACCCCTGGGGCTGACAAGCCTAGATATGCCATGCTCTCATTAAGTGAAGAGGAAAGGATTGGCGGGGCAGAATTAAGCTCTATTATAAATGAAGCTAAGGACAAGAGGCTTGAGCTCATTATAGCAATAGCAGATAGAGAAACATCAATAACCTATTATAAGGCGACAAGGCTTGAGCTTCCCAAAAGCGATTATGAATACTATGAGATTGACTGGATGCAGCCATAAATATTTTGCAGAAAGAGAAAAAAATAAAATATTTTTTAAAGTAAAAAGATAAAACCGGAAATAATTTTAATAATGTACTATATATGTTAAAATGTTAAAAGGGGATATTATGGACACAGGATGTGCTTTTTGCAATAAGGACAATATTAAAAAACAGGGCATAATTTATGAAGATGGATTGTGCTATGTTATTATAAATGAATACCCTATAAGCAAAGGCAATATTTTAGTGATAACAAAGAGGCATTATAGAGATATTATCGATGCGCCAAATAAGCTTATTCTGCACCTTACGCTTATTGTGAAAAAATATGCTATAGAGATCAAAAATATATTCAAACCTAATGGACTTAAAATAATTATGAATGTTGGCGATGCAGAAGAAATACCGCATTTGCACATACATATAATTCCTTTGTATATTGGAACTGAAGAGCCCCTTATTTTGACTTCTTATAAAAGCCGCAGGAAAATTACAGAAAGCGAAAGAACAGAGGTTATAACAAGTTTTAAAAATTATGAAGCAGGTAAACATAAAACATATTAATTATTTTTAAATTGTAATTGTATTAGTGTTATTATGCAAGAAAATTATTTTTTTAGTAAAGGAGAAAAATTTATTTTCTATCAAAATGCACAAACCTCTTTTTACAAACTCCTTCTTCTGCATGGTTATTCCTTTAATTCAGATGTTTGGGATTTGATAAATCTCCCGGAGCTGCTTGGGAAGAATCGATTTGGCGCATATGCCTTCGACATTCCAGGCTTCCCAGTAAGTAGGAACAAAAAGAAAACAAGCAATAAAGAAATTGTTGATCTGCTTTATGAATTATATTCAAAGATATCAAGCAAGAAAATTACAATACTCGGCAGTAGCGCGGGTTCATATTTTGCAGCAAGATTTGCAGAAAGATTTCCAGAACTTGTAAATGGATTGATATTGGTTGGTCCTGTTAAGCTTGAGGCTATAAAATTTGATAAAATAAAAGCGCCTATATTTGCTATATGGGGCTCAAAAGATGATGTTTCAGATCCTATTGAAGGAGAAAAAATACTCAAAGCGCATAATGCAAAAACATGGATAATAGAGGACGCGCCGCATGCATGCTATCTTAAAAATCCAAAAGAGTTCAATCATATTGTGCTTGATATAATGGAATCTATAAAAAAAGAGAATCCTATTCCATATTCATATGATAGTAAAATAGGTAGTAAAATATAATATTAAATATATCAATACTGATTTTAAATAAGAAAAACAATAAATGCCCCAGAAACTGCAATAACTATGCCAAATGTTTGCAGTTTTGTCAATCTCTCTTTATAAACAAAGTACGCGATTATTGTTATAAAGATTGGCTGGAGGTTTGATATTGCAGAGCCGATTGCAATTTCATTAATTGATTCAAGAATAGAAAAACCAAAATTTCCAATACCACTTAATAAGCCTGCTATTATACCAATCATAATTATTATATTCTTATTTTCTCTACTTTCTTCAATTTTTTTATCAGTGTTTTTTATTTTTATAGTGCCACTGGCTTTATTTTTCTGCCTGCTTATTGAATATGTTAAATATATTCCTGGTAATATAATAGAAGCCCCAAAGCTTGCTATCATTGTATATAATATGCTTTTATCATAGGTATATGAGTAGTAAAACAAGATCCAGCCAAGGCCCCATAATATATTTGCGAGCATTGCTGGAATAAGCTTGCGGTTGAGCTTGAGCTCTTTGGTATAAGAGACAAATAAAACCCCTATCAATATAAGGATAATTCCAAATATAACAATTGAGGACAATTCTTCAGAGAGAGCTAAAATGCCAAATATTATAAGAATGACAACTTGAAGCTCCATAAGTGTAAAGGTGTTTGAAGCCTGCTCTGATTTGAGCGATGAGAAAAAAAGGATAAAGCCAAGGCCGCTGAGAAGGCCCGAACATAATGCCAAAATCAAACCTGCTGTATTTATGGACCCAGAATGAAAGAAAGGCAGCATGAGCAATGAAACAACAAAGTTTAAAGTGGTAATTATAAAGGCGGCTTTAATCTGTCCAAACACGTTGACAAATTTTTTTATTAGTATGCCATCAATGCTCCAAGCGAGACCTATGAGCAGTGCGAGCTCTATAACAAATTCCAAAATATCACTCTAAACATTAAGTTTTATAGTATTTGTAATATTAATCAATTAATTAATATTGATCAATATCAATTACTATCAATCTATATTATTAAAAATATTAATATTAAAGTATTAAAAAATATTAATATTAAAATGTTATTTCAGAAAAAATAAATGCGAGATAAAGCAATGATTTTTATGTATCAGAATCAAAATTTTGTGTTATCTGGTTATCATATAAATACTTTATTAAAAAGCACCTTAGGGAATATAAAGATAAGCCTAAATCTTGGTTTATCACATGAGGTTGTCAATAAAACTGAAAATTTTATATATCTGCCAAATGGCGAATCTTTAGATTTATCTATTTTGAAAAAAATAAGCAAAAGGAGAAGTGAGCATGATTGTTTTATAGTAGAGGATAATGATTTAAGTTTTATTTATTCTTTTGAGAATTCTTCTGTATATAAACTATATGAGCCACATATGGATTGGCCGCCAACATTATTTATAAATGGTAGTGTAATGCACGCCGTTTCTGTTTCAAAACCAACAGAAGAAGGGGAAATAAAAGCAAATATGCTAGGAGAGGTTAAAAATAATATTATTTTAGATACCTGCTTTGGCTTGGGATACTCCAGCATAAGATTATTGGATAGAGGAGCCAAGTATATTTATTCCTATGAGATTTCAGAGAGTGTAATTAAGATAGCAAAAATAAACCCATGGTCGAGAAAAGCGTTCGAAGATAATAGATTATCATTAAAAAATAAGGATATTAAAAAGGACATATCTGAGCTAAAGAATGAATATTTCGACAAGATTCTACATGACCCTCCAAATGTAAAAATAGATGGCGATCTTTATTCTTTGAATTTTTATAAAGAGCTTTATCGCATTTTAAAACCTAAAGGCATATTGTACCATTTTGTTGGAGGTGGAAGGATACCTCGTGAATATAAAGTGGATTATCTAAAAGGTGTTGTTAATCGGCTTGCATATGCGGGCTTTAAAAATATTAAAAAAAGCTATAGGGGAGTCATAGCTGAGAAGGCTTAAACTGTTTTATTTGCTCCCTATCTAAGTTTTGATAACTTTTGATAACAAGCGCTTCTAGTTGATTTAATTTTACTTTGCTTTTTTTGTTTACGGGGCTGCTTTCAAATGCACTGGTATTGCCGAAAATACTATAAAGAAAGCTATCAAGCTCGCTATAATGATTGCTAATACAAAAACGCTAAGGAAGAATTTATCTAATGTGCTGCCCGCCTTTTTCTTTTCTATTATTTTATCATATGCTAACGTAAGGGGATAGCTTGCAATACCACCTATGCCAAATAGCGCATACATAGCTAACATTCCTAGCGGTGCTGTAGTCATTCCTAAACTATAGCCAACGTATCCATAATAAACTGCAAAAAATCCGAATAATAATGCTATGAAGCCAATATAGTGCAGCTCTGTTTTGTATTTTAAAGCAAAGGCTAGCGCTAGCACTATAACGCCGAACAATGCATAGATGTCGTAAAATAATATATTATATGAGCCTGGAAGGGGCCAAATGAACTGGCCATACAAGCCTGTTATAAAAATATATAAGCCTATTATAAGCAAAGGTATTGAAGCTGCATGTACTTTTTCAATAAGTGGTTCTTTATGTTTGTATGCAAAATAACCTTCGATTGTGAGATATATAATAAGCAAACCAGCAAAACCAATAGAAATAAGTTGCGATGTTAATATATCAACAAAAATTCCCATTTAATCACAGTCATTACTAAAAAAGAAAAATATATAAAGTTTTATATATAATATATTATTGAATAAACATTAGCAATATTATTAAATAAATAATATACTTTTTTTATTATTTGTATTTAAAAAGAAATAATATGCAATACTATTTAAGTTTTGATTTTTGATAATTTAATAGGTAATGATTCAAGTAATATAATAAGTATAATATATTATAAATAATAAGTATAATATATTATAATGTATAATGACATAATATAAATAATATAAATAATAGACAAATAGAAGCGTGCAATTAATGATATTAAATTAATAATATTAATAATTATTGATATAATTTTACTCTTGTATCAGTACATAAAAATAAAAAAGAAATAATAAAAATAAATTCTAATTAAGTCAAGGTTAAATTCTAAAATTAAATAATGCGATTAATAACTTATAATTAAACTATAAAAAGGTGAAAAAATGAGTGAAAATAAATTTGGAGGTGGACAACAGGTTTTATTTCTTCCAGAAGGAACAAGTAGATTATTAGGCAGAGATGCACAAAGAACAAATATAGCAGTAGCAGTGGCGGTTGCGGGTGCAATAAAGACAACACTTGGTCCAAAAGGAATGGACAAAATGCTAGTAAGCGATCTTGGCGATATAACAATAACCAACGACGGTGCAACAATACTAAGCGAAATGAATGTTGAGCATCCGGTTGCAAAGATAATGGTCGATGTTGCAAAGACCCAGGATAAAGAGGTTGGAGATGGAACAACCAGCGTTGTAATTCTTGCCGGAGAGCTTTTGAAAAAGGCACAGACACTTATAGACCAAGGGATTCATCCAACAACAATAATAAAAGGCTATAAGATTGCAGCTGAAAAGGCAGGTGAAATCTTAAAAGAAAGAGCGCAGAAAATAGATATTAATGATGATAGTGTTCTTCAGAAAATTGCAATGGTATCAATGGGCTCAAAGAATGTAGGTGATGATGATACAAAAGCGCATCTATGTAAGATTGTTATAAAAGCAGTCAAACAGGTAATGGACAAGGATGCATCTGGAAAGTTTGTCATTGATCATGATTTCATAAAAGTTGAAAAGAAAGCGGGCAAGGGTGTTGCAGATACAGAGCTTATTAATGGAGTTCTTATAGATAAAGAGATTGCTCATCCAGGCATGCCAAAATCCTGTGCTGATGCTAGAATTGCCTTGCTTGATATTGCTTTGGAAATAGAGAAAACAGAGGTTGATGCAAAGATAGAAATCACATCACCAGATCAGATGCAATCATTCTTGCAGCAAGAAGAGAAGATGCTTAAGGATATGGTTGAAAAGATTAAAGCTGCTAAGGCTAATGTTGTAGTAACGCAGAAAGGTATAGATGATGTTGCATTGCACTATCTTGCTAAAGCTGGAATCATAGCTGTAAGAAGAGTAAAGAAAAGTGATATGGAGAAGCTGGCGAGGGCAACAAGCGGTAAGATAGTAACAAGCCTCGATGATATGAATGAAAAAGATTTGGGCTATGCCGGATTGGTGGAAGAGCGCAAGATAAGCGGCGAGCAGATGCTTTTTGTAGAAAAATGCAAAAACGCAAAGAGCGTTACAATCTTTGTAAGAGGAGGAACAACACAGGTAGTTGATGAAGTAGAAAGATCATTGATGGATGCGATAGGTGCAATATCAAGTGCAATAGAGACTGGCTTCTACAATTACGGCGGCGGTGCAATAGAGGTTGATTTGGCAAATGGTTTAAGAACTTTTGCAACTGATGTAGGTGGCAGAGAGCAATTAGCGGTGCAGATGTTTGCTGATGCGTTAGAAATAATACCAACAACGTTGGCTGAGAATGCAGGTATGGATCCAATTGATATCTTAATGCAGTTAAGAAACAAGCACAAGACAAAAGAAGGAAATGTATATGGTGTCGATATATTCAAAAATACAATTGGAGACATGAATAAGCAGGGAGTCTTTGAGCCTATGAAAGTAAAGCAGCAGGCGATATTAAGTGCAGCAGAAGCCGCAGAAATAATATTAAGAATAGATGATATGATTGGATCTAAGAGCAAAGCACCAGCAGGTGGAGCCGGCGGCGGAATGGGCGGCGGTATGCCGGACATGGGCGCAGATTAATTTAATTTTTTTTAATTTTTATTTTTTTATTATTTTTATATTTATTTTGCTTGTTTCTTCTTTTGATTTATAAGTTTTTTATAATCTAATTATATCCTCAATATAGTCGAGCTCTTGAATTCTTTTTAAACTATATTTCAAACCAGTCTTTGTAAGCTTTGAGCTCAGCTTCAGAGCTTTGAGTGTATCTTTATCTCTTATTACAATTACAATATCTTTGAAGCCTTTTGAAGCGGCTATCTCAACAACCTTCTCTATACTTTTACTACCTCTTTGTTCAATTATTGAGCGTGTTGTTTTTTTACTTAGCACTTTAGCCAGCTTAGCTTGTTGTGGAAATTTTTTTGAGAATGTTATATAAGGCATTTCATCATCTCAAATAATAATGTCATAAATAATAATAAAAGCATAAATAATAATAAAAGGATTAATATATAGCATTAATAAAATTATAAACGAAACGGCAAATATAATTAATGATATATAAAAATATTACAGAATTTATAGCTAATTATTCAACGTTTGCTAATCACTAATTTATTTATAATAAATATTACTAATCAAATAATAAAAATATATAAAATTAGAATATTTTTTGTAGTTAACAGATTCTTTCATATAAAAATATTAAAAATATAATAAAAATAAAAATTAGCTTCTGTTGTTTGCACGCTTGCTTGGCCTATTATGTTTCGTGCCGAAACCTTTCCTTGCAATTCCTCTGCGTACTCTTCCGGTGTATGTTAATCCTCTAAATACTCTATTCTTTTGTGCAATTATCTTTTTGTAATTTGAATCATTAATTAATGATGGATTATTTCTTTCAAGCATTATTATTTCATAGAATTTCTTTGAGCCGATTTCACCAACAAAGTAAGAGTTTAATATTTCACAATTTGTAAATTTTTTAGCAGCTCTTTCTTCTGCTATTGCTTGTGTTGATTTCTGTCTTGAAAAATAACGTGCGTTTTTTGATGGTTTTCTACCACCTCCCGGAACTACTCTCTTCTTCTTTCCACCTATAACCGCAACTCTAGCAACGAGTATGCCTGGCTTGGCTTTATATCCTATTTCTCGAGCTCTAGCTATGTTTGTTGGTTTCTCCACTCTGACTATTGGGGGTTCTGCATTCCACTTTACAAGCCTTTCCTTATAAGGTAACGAACGCTCTTTATATTCTTGAATAAAATTTTCCTTCATGTGCTGATACATTCCCATTTATACCACTATTTCAACTATTATAGATTTAATTATTACTACTTATTAATTTATTAGATATAGTTTATATATAGAAAGTTATATAATATTTAAGTTTTTTAGCAATTATAACTGCTTTATATAACTACTGTATAATATCTATAGCATTTAAATATTTGGTTTGTTTAGTTACAAATTTATACTATTGCTATTATGTAACATATATTGCAATTATTATTTTTGTATGATTGAATTGACTTTTCATTTCAAATGGTTTGTTATAGAATTGTTGATCAGAGCCATTTTCATTTATTTTATTCTCTTTTTTATTTGGATAGATTCTGAATCTGTAGGCTCTGCTACTTCTATTAGCCCTTTTTTACTCATATATACAATTGTATATTATAAATTTTTAAATTATTATAATATTGCATTTGTTATATTTTTATATTATTATATTTATTAATTTTATTAATTTACCATTTTTGTATTTCTTTTTAATTTTTTATCATAAAAGTTAAAAATCTGGATTTTTATTATATCATCAATCAAGAAGAAAATAAGTGAAACGAGGATTATGAAAATTATTGCTGGCATGCTTATTGGCGTAATAAAAATACCGTAGTATGAGAACAATATTCCTACGATAACTCCTATTAAGGATGCACCGACTAAAACACCGCTTGGCTTTAACTTCCAAAACTCTTTTTTTGCGCGTAAATTGAATATCACAAATTTATCTGTAACATCAAGAAGCAAGAAAGCTGCTGTCTGAAATGCTGCTATTGTCATTCCAAAGAGTGAAAAGCATATCGGTATAAGTAAAAGGCCTTGAAATATTAAACTAATACCAAGTACTGCTGATACTGTAATAATTTTTTTAATATCCCATATGTCTGGATTGCTTGAATACATTGCATTATCTGTTGATATAGAAATATTTGTTATATCATTTGTAAATATAAGAAGAATAAGCAAGAACGGCGTTATTGGGATAAATTTAAAGATTATAAAAACAATAGCAACAAAGCTTATTATTTGAAATACCTTTGCAATCTTTGCTTCAGTGTACACAACCATTCTTTCAAAAATTCTCCTGCTCTCTTTTATTGCATCAACAATAACATTAATACCATTTTCAGTAAGTACGAGCGCAGCCGCACTCTTTGCAACATCTGTAGCGTTTGCAACTGCGATGCCAACATCAGCTTGCTTCAATGCTGGCGCATCATTGACTCCATCGCCAGTCATGCCTATTACATCCTTTTTATTTTGCAGCGCAGTAACAATATCATATTTATCTTTTGGAAATACATTTGCAAATCCATTTGCTTCTATAATAGCCCTTTTATAGCTAGCTGAATTTCTGTTAATTTTATTCATATCAATTATATTGTTTCCTATACCTAGCTCTTTGCTTATTTCTTCTGCAACTGCTATATTATCCCCTGTCAGCATTTTTGGTATAACTCCTAAATTCCTAAGCTCTGCGATGAGTGGCTTGGCTTGCGGCCTCGGTTCATCATGCAATGCTATCAAACCAACAAGCTCCCAATTTTTATTATCATTTGAAAATGCGACTGCAATTGTCCTGTATCCTTTCTGTGCAAATTCCGTAACCTTCTCAAATGCTTTTCTATTTTCCTTGCTATTAAGCCGGCATAATTCAAATATTACTTGCGCTGCTCCTTTTGTAGTATAATAGTTTTTCTTGCTTTGAATATATGCATAGGTTCGCTTTATTGTAGGATCAAAAGGCTTAAAGTGCAGTTGTTTGTTTACTTTAATTTTATAAATTTCTGCATAATCAAGCACTGCGTTATCAATCGGATCATTATCCTCTTTTCTAGATGCTTCAGATGCATATTTTATTGTTTCGTCTTTTGTGTGCTTACCAATTACCGTTATGTCCTTTACTGTTATTTTATTTTGTGTCAGTGTACCTGTTTTATCCATACATAATATATTCATTGTTGCGGTATTTTCTAGTGATTCTAGCTTTGTTACCAATACTGATTTCTTAGCAAGCTTTTCTGTTCCAAGCGCCATTGCAACCGTAAATGCGGCGCTCAACGCAACAGGAACTGATGCAATAAATATTACAAGAAGGAATGGAATAAGTGTTGTAAGATCCATATGCAATATGAAGAAGCCATAAACAAAAAGTATTATAAGAATAATTATATCTGCATAAATAAGATAGCGTACGATATTCATAACAACTTCTTCAAGATGTGATTTAGGCCTAGCTTTTTCTATAAGCTTGGCGGTTTTTCCATAAAATGTGTTTAATCCAGTACCTATAACAATACAAGTAGCCTCACCGCGCTTTACACTTGAGCCGTTGTAAACAATATTATTGTTCAATTTGCTTATCGGTAAAGATTCTCCAGTTATGATAGATTCATCAATTTCAAGATCCTCTGTATTTATAACCTTAGCATCAGCAGGTACAACGCCACCAAGCCTTATTCTTATTATGTCTCCAGGTACAAGGAGCCTTGCAGGTATATCAATCCATTTTTTATCTCTAAGAACACGGGCATTTTGTGCAAGGTTCTTCTTTAAAGCTTCAATAGATTTATCTGCTTTATACTCTTCAAAAAAACTTACAATCGCATTGAAAATGAGCAATGCAATAACAATATAAAGATCACGCATATGATTTAAAAGATATGAAAGCAGTATAACAAGCCATAATAATGCTTGTACTGGTCCATAAAATTTCGATAAAAAGATGAGCAAGGGGTTGGCCTTTTTCTCAGGGATTTCGTTATAGCCATATTCAGAGAGCCGGTGTGATGCATCACTGCTACTTAATCCATTGTTGATGTTAGAGTTAAGTATAGCTACGACTTCAGCAGCATTTTTCTTCTCTATTGCATCTGTTTTAAGCATTTTCTCCATCTAGCAAATAGATTTTAATAATATAAAAAATATTAATATCAATAAATTTTTATAATACTTTTATATTATAAATTTTATAATAAATCAAAAATAAAAAAAACAAATAATAAAGAAACATGAAATTAAAGAAATATAAAGTATAAATATATTGTTATCCTTTTTAATTATTTATTTTATTATTATATCTTATTATCTATTATTTGTTCATTTCAATGATTTTTTCAAGTATCTTAGATTTTATCTTAAAAAGGTTTTTATTTGCTTTTGAGGATTCTATAAAGACTGCTATTCTGTAATTTGATTCTGATAAAGTTTCAAGATCTATGGTGCTTGTTTTATCCACTCCATTCTTTTTTAGAATTCCAACAATCTTTTCTTTTACAACTTCAAAAGGTATCTTCTTGTTTAATTCAATTCCAAACTTTAATGCAATTCCCTTTGCTTTATAATGGTTTATTATCAATGCTTGGTTTAATATACCATTTGGTATGTAAAGAGGTAGTTTTGTCTCTGTTATAAGCTCCGTATACATCAATCCTATTTTTTTCACAATTCCGCTATATCCTGGTATATAGTCTTCATGCGAATATGTCGGTGGTATTTTATTATACTGCCAAGTCTGTACTGTTATAAAATCACCCGGTTCAAAAGGCTTTGAACTTATTAGTGCAATTCCTGAAAAAAGATTTCCTAATGTAGATTGTGCTGCTAAACCTAATATAATACCCAGAAATCCCGCGCTTATTAGCAGGCTCGTAATATTTATATTTAAAAGATATAATGCTATTATTATAATAATACTATAAGAAATCACACTAAACAGCTTCGCTATAGTTTCAGCTTCCTGCTTTATTCCATTGAGTATAATGTATTCTCTAATCGCTTTTGCAATTATTTTAGTTATTGCAATACCAAAGAATATAGTAAGTAAAAATACTATTATATTTTTATATATTGAATTTATATAAAAAAAATCTAAGATTGAGTAAAATATAACGATCAGAATTATACTTATAAAAATAAGGATGATTATACTTGTCAATGTTATTATATTTTTATTGTTCTTATTCATTTTATCAGCATCTTTATTTTTAATTTATTTTAATATTATATATCATAATCTCTATATTATTTATCTAATATATATTATATTATAATTATTTATCTATATTGTTTACTATATTGTTTATTTATAATATTTTTAATTATAATAATATGAAATATAGTATAAAATTTATAATTATAAAATTTAATAAAATAAATTTCTTGTTGTAATTTATTTTTTTAATTCTTTTATAATATTATTTGAAATATTATCAAATATTTCTTTTATTTCTTGATTAATAAGTACGGGTATTTTAGATTGGTCAGAAAGTTCTGCAAATTCTTTTTTATATGGGACAAGCCCAATTATATTTGTATGAAGCTTTTCTGCAACATCAATTGAATTACTGTTTATTTTGCTATCGGAAAAATTTTCTACCACTCCAATAATTGACATGTTCAAACGCCTTGCCATTAATCCTGAGCGTATTGAGTTGAGTGCAGAAATCTTCTGTGGTGTTGTTACTATTATAAAGCCGGATAAATCTAAAAGCTGCATTATCGTCAATGGTGCATCTGAGGTTCCGGGTGGTAAATCTATTATCAAATAATCAAGCTCGCCCCAATCCGCATTCTCAAGAAAATCAGTTATCATTTTTGCAATGAGTGGGCCTCTCCAAATAATAGGTCTGCTTAACTCATCGGTGAGCATTGCTGTTGATAAAACTTTAACATTTTTATAAAGAATTGGCTTTAATGGAAAGATTCCATTGAGCCTATCTTTGATGCCTAAAAAGAGCGTAACATTTGGGCAGTCGATATCTGCATCGAGTAAGCCCACCTTCAAACCTTTTTGAGCTAGCGCATAAGCCAAATTTACTGCCACGGTGGTTTTTCCAACGCCTCCTTTGGCACTGTAAACTCCTATCTTATATTTTATCTCTTTGAGCTTTTGCTTGAGCGACTCTTTTGTATTAAGCACACGCATCATGCCTAAATCTGGAGTTTTCATGTTTTTTAATTTTTCATTTTCATTTTCTGCTTTAGCCATCATAAAATCATCAAAAATCTCTTTATTCCACTTTTAAATACAAAATAATAAATATTAAATATCTTTATCTTAATAATAGGTAATAAAAGATATGATACGCTAAAAATATTATATCTTTTGTAGAAAAAGGTGTAAAAATGAAAATAAGTGAATTAAAAGCAGGAGCTAATAATGTTACTGTTACTGCTACAGTGACTAAGAAAGATGAACCAAGAGAAGTTGTAACAAAGTTTGGTAAAAGGCTTCAAGTTGCAAACATTGTTTTAAAAGATGAAACTGGCGAAATAGCGATGTCTTTATGGGGCAATGATATAAACACCATAAATGTTGGTGATAAAGTAGAGGTTTCAAACGCTTTCGTAAATGAATTTAGGGGCGCACCACAACTCTCAACAGGTAAATTTGGAAAAATAAAAGTATTAGAAAAGGGTGAAGGTGCACCAGAAGGTTCAGAAAGCTCTGATTCTAAAGAAGATGAATTTGAAGATATATAAGCCTACAAGCGCAGTAATGCGCTCTTTTTATTTTTTATTTTATTGTTTATCTTAATTTATATGCCCTTCTCTTTTTAGCACATCTTTATATACATCAACAATCTTTTTGATTGTATCATCCCAAGTAAAGTTTCTTGCATACTCCATAGCTTCCTTTCTCAATTTTTCATCATAACCATTCTTCTTTAGGTTTTCTATAATCTGCGCCATATGTTCTGGACTTTCTGCTTCAATACAATATTTTCTTACTTCTTTTGGTATCATTGCATTTTTGTATATTATAACAGGAAGACCACGAGCTTGAGCTTCTAAAATTGGCATACCAAAACCTTCATGAAAGCTCGGAAATACGAAGGCATCAAATGAATCGTAAATATAAACAATTTTATCTTCTGGGGCAAAACCTTTAAAATTAATATTTTTATTTTTAGAGACGCTCGTTAAATGTTCATATTCATACTCTTTTTTTCCCCAAATATCAAATTTTATTTTTGGATCAGAAATAAGATTAAAAGCTTTTATTGCAAATTCAAGATTCTTCCTCTTTCTCATCGCACCCAAATAGCCAACAACGAAATTTGCTTTATTTCTTTCTCTTTTTAATTTATTTTTGAGAAATCTTTTATCTATACCGAGATTTACTACAAATATATCTTTTTTATCAAAGCCTAATTTTATGGCTTCTTCTTTTGTTTGGGTTGAAACGGCAATTATGTAATCTG
>JBMFUB010000009.1:0-24797 GCA_049966715.1 Candidatus Micrarchaeia archaeon | reverse complement strand
GCTTCAACTCCATCTTCACGCTTAGATATTATATTTATATGTTTTTTTATTATGCCACTAATCCACTCAATAATTTCATTTGTAACCATATTAACATCATTAATAGGATCTGCGTAATCGACCTTGTTTCCGTGTGCATCTGTCTTGCCACTTGCATCAACTACAACTATTAATGCATCTGCACTAGCAAGATCATTGAGAAATTGATTACCCATACCTTTACCCAAATGTGCATCTTCGACTAGACCTGCAACATCTATTATATTAACTGGAAAAAATCTTACATGATTGATACATAGAGAATTACGTGCATTGCAACTTATATTTAATTCTTTATCAACACATTCCTTGGAAACATATGCAACACCTAAGTTTGGATTTATAGTGGTAAAAGGATAATCAGCAATTTCAACTTCATTAAGAGTAAGTGCTGAGAATAAGGTACTTTTTCCTTTATTTGGTGCACCAACAATACCAATAAGCATTAAATCACTTTATTTATTCTTATTTAAATTTTATTTGATTATTTATTTAAAAAGTTTTATACGGATTACCTTTTTATTTTCCACCTCTCTAAGAGAATAATATATTGTTAGTAATAATATAACTGCTATTAAACCAATTAAAAGTGATTCTTTAGGGAGACCGTACATAAAAATAATTATCATTATTATAGAAATTATAGGAAAATATGGATAAAAAGGTGTTTTTATAGATCCCTCTATTTTCTTTCTTCTAAAATGTATTAATGCAAAACTTGTTATTAAGTATGAAAATAATAAACCAAAATCGCTTATTGAGGTTATTACAAAAATATTTCCCGCGAAAAGCGTAATTATTGCAATAATTGCAGTAATTATTACCCCATTAATTGCAATACCATTTTTCTTGTCATATAATCTAAAAAATTTTGGTAGAAGTTTATCTTCACTTATTTGGTATAATATTTTAGATGAAGATAATATCATTGCAAGTGTTGCTGAAGTTGTTGCAATTAGCGCACCAAAATCTATTAATATTAATAACCATTGTGGTGCTGAAGAACTTTGTAATGCGATAGCCAAAGGATCACCACTTATAGAATACTTCGATGCTGGAGCTAATATAATTAATGACACAACAACAGAAACATAGATAATCATACTTATTGCAACTGAATAGATTATCGCTTTGGCAGCGCTTTTCGCTCCACCTTCAACTTCGGGAGTTATGCTTGATATACTTTGAAATCCCGAATATGCAAAAATTATTACTATAACTGCTTCGATTAATGATTCAAGATTTCCTTGATTACCTTTTACCGAAAAATTTGAAAGTATATTAGTAGCCTTTGAATTTAATAAAAACAGAATTGCAAATATAATAAATATGATTAGTATTGAAACTTTTATTAAAACTAGAAAAGCATCGCTTTTAGCCGCTTTTTTAATGCCTTTTAAGTTAACTAAAGATAATGCAAATATCAATATAATTGCTATAATAATGGGGTTTATTGTAAGATTAAAGAGACTAACAAAATAAGCACCAAAACCCAAAGCAATTACCGAAACGCTTACAGCAAAACTTGCATAAAGCAGTATACCTGTTATAAAGCCAAGTTCGCTACCAAATGCTTTATACACATATGAGTATGTTGCACCATGTAGTGTTGGCATTATCGAGCCAAGTTCACCATATTCAAAAGCAATTATTATAGCTACTATTCCAACTAATATAAATGCTAATATTGCATCTGCACCAGCAAAAGCGATAGCAGTACCGCTTAATACAAATATACCAGCACCTATTATTGCACCAAGCCCTATTGCAGTAGCAAATGCGACTCTTATTTTATTGCTGTCAGTCATATTACCAGGTTAAAATTTAAATATATATAAATTATATTATTTAATTTTTATTGCTTTATATAATCCTGTTATTATTAAAAATACAAAATAAAATATTAGATAATAAGATTAATAAAAACAATTAAATATATAAATAATAAATATTAGTAGAAATTCAAAATAAATAATAAAAAGATATATAATTAATAGTGCAGGGATGGCGGAGCCAGGTCAAACGCGGCAGGTTCAGGGCCTGTTGCCTTAGGGCTGCGTGAGTTCAAATCTCACTCCCTGCATTTTGTTTTAATATATTAATCAACTTTTTTAAATTTTCATTATTTATATCTAGATAATCATGAAAATTATTTGATATATAATTTATTGTATCCTTAATTAATTTCCTATCTTCTAAATTTTTAGCTTCAATACTATTTGCAATTATTATTTTAACGCGTAAATCAGTATTATTACTTTTTATCAACAATAATTTTTCTATTAATGAAAGTCCATCAAGTTTTCCTTGTAAATCCCTATTTATATTGTTAACAGTATTGTAGATTTAATCACCTATCTTTAGTTCTGTTTTAAAGAAGCCATTTGGAAGTTGTCTCATAACTTCATCTAAACTAACTTCTAAAAATATAGAAATTTTCTTTGCAGCATCAGATTTCTTATCTTTTCCTATACTTATTAAAACATATTTTAATTTGTCTTTTATTAATAGTTTATCAAAGGTATATTTGGGTGTTACATTTAGCCTATTATCTTTAACAAAAAAAACTAATTCTAAAGGAACATTATACCATTCTCTTTCACCACTAATTAGAAAACTTCCTTTACCTAAAGAACCTTTATTTGTAGATTTACTAACCTGATCTCTCTTTACAGAATATACGTCAATTGTTGAAAGACCTTCTTTCCAAGCACTTGAATATGAACCTGCAAATTGAGCCACTTCCTCTTTTATATTTTTAATTGCATCAATTCCATTTTTTAATACCACTAAAGATGCACCAAATATATTAGCATGAAAGAAAAGATCATTTTCATTAAAATACTTTGAATTTATAAGTTCGTTTTGGCTGGCGTCTCTCCCACCAATAGCTAGCAAATTGTTGCTGGTAAAAAACCAATGAAAATTCTCATACCATTCTTTTTTAACTATTGTTTTAATTTTTATTTTCTTTATATCCTCCTCTTTCTTTTTCTTTTCTTTCGCATCGTTCAATTGTTTCTTTAATTCTTCTATTGCACGTTTGGCCCCTTCATTTTTAATAAGAAGTTTTTTAGCTTTTTTAAAATAAGCATCTGCGTTCTCTTGAGCACTTTTTGTAAAATCTATTTCGATTTCCATAAATATTCCAAGTATCATAAAAAATATGATTGATTACTTATAATTTAGATCATGAAAAAAGAATTACGGATTATAGTGGTGTACCTGTTAATAAACTTATAATTAATGCGATAACAAAACCAAGAACACCTATAATAATTATACCTAAAAATGTTATTTTAACAGCTTTGTTAAATTCGTCTTTTGTTGGCTTATAACTTACATTTAGTATGTGTTTAGAATTTGTTATGAAATCATTGAATTTTTTTGATAACATTTTAACACCCAATAAATTATATGCATAAATATTTTATTTATTTTATTTATCCCATTTATATTGTATTATATATAAGTATATATATTATTATAAATTTTTATTTATATTATTCCGTTTGCATGTTATTCATTTTTTTATTTTTTTGTATTTGATTAATGTTATTATATTTTATATTCCATGCTTATTATACTTTATAACTATTATTTATATATTTATTAATCTCTATATTTATTTATATTATTTATTTATATTTTTATTTATACTTTCTGATTTTATATTTTTCTATTTGTTTAAAAATAACGGATTAGAATAAAACTTATAGTATTGTTGGTGCAGAGTATTTAAATATTTTGTTATTGACATTTTGTAATTAATGCATTAAAATAACAATCTAATATAATAAAATATATAATAGATTAAGTACTTAAATAAATTTTTATAAATAGCAAAAATTAATAATGTGATATTTATGGATAAAAAATCAAAAAAATATAAAACCAAACTTAAGAGTAAATTTATAATTATACATTTTGGTGAAATATGGTTAAAGGGAAGAAACAGGTCAACATTTATAAAAAAATTATACAATAATATAATTGTAGCACTCAGAGATGAAAAATTTGATAAATTATATGATAAAAGAGATAAATTTTTACTTGCTCTTAATAATAAATCAAATATTAACTCTATATTAAATAAACTAAAATATGTTTTTGGAATTTCGTGGTTTGCACCTGTTTTTATTACCAAAAATGATATTAAAGACATAATAAAAACAGCGAATAATATATTAGATGATTCTAAGGATGTAAAAATTATTGCTAATAGATCTTTTAAAAAATTTAAATTAACCTCTTATGAAATCGTAAGTGAATTCATAAAGGAAAAAAATAAATTAAATTTTAATATTGATAAAAATGGTAAAGCATTTCTCTATATTAATATAACAAATACTGGTGCTTTTTTATATACTGAAAAGATTAATGGTGCAAATGGTTTACCAGTAGGCTCATCAGGTAAGGCAGTAATACTTCTTTCAGGAGGGATAGATTCACCAATTGCGGCGTTTTATGCAATGAAAAGAGGGTTAGCTCCAATTTATTTACATCTACACGCATTTTCAAATAATAATAATGTTTTAAATTCTAAGATACTAGAAATTCTAAAATTGTTAAGTAGATATGAACCTTTAGCTAAATGCTATATTGTACCCTCACATTATTATCAAACTTCTATTCTTGGACTTAATAGTAGAAATGAGCTTGTACTTTTTAAGCACTTTCTTTATAAGATTGCACACAAAATTGCATTAAAAGAGGGAGCGAATTCAATAGTAACTGGCGAAAGTATAGGTCAAGTTGCTTCTCAGACTGTTAAAAATCTTATTTCCACAGAATACGATATAGAAGAATTCATTATGCGCCCATTAATAGGCTTTGATAAACAGGAGATAATTGACATTGCTAGAAAGTTGGGCACATATGAAACTTCAATTAAATTTTATCCGGACGTATGTTCAATGAAAGCAAAAAACCAATCAACTTTGTCTAATCCGAAAATTATTGAAACAATATATAAAAAATATAATCTCCCAGAAATAGAGGATAAAAGTTTAGATAGTTCATTGATTATAAAAATTTCCGATATTTGAGCGTACCTTATAATTAAACTTTAATTATTTTATTAAATATTTTATCTGCATTATCTTTTATATTATAGCTCTTTGAGAAATATAAAGATATATTTTCTATATCTCTTTTAAGGAAATTAATAGCATTAGGGTGCCTTAAAACCACCGCTTGACCAAAATCTATAAAATATGGAAGTTCCTCATCTCCAATTAATATATTATATTCGCTAAGATCTGCATGAACCAGTTCTTTTTTATATAATAAATTTATTTGTTTTATTATATTATCAAAAACTTTCTTTGGATCATTTAATCTAGTATCTTTAAGCCGTGAAGCAAGCTCATTGCTTTTTGTTATTGTAGACATTGCCAATATGCTTTTATAATACATAAATGGTCGTGGTGCCCTTATCTTTGCTTTTTCGGCGATTTGTAGATTGCCAAATTCCTTTTTACACCATTCATTGATCAAATTGTATTTATTATTACTAATTTTCTTAAATCTTGGATCACCTGTAATATAATCGTTCATATTGTAAAAAGAAGAAGTCTCAATTCTAAAAAATTTAAGAATTATTTTATTTTCATTTTTAACAATTTCCGAAGCTCCAGGGGTTGCAATATATACATCTGCTTCTTTTCCTCTTGCAATTATATAATCAACTTTACTTATTATACCTTTATTAAAAAATTTAGATAATGCCTGCATTGTTTTTTTATCAAATATTCCAGTATCTATTTTTTCATGTTCTTTTAAGATTCTAAATTTTTTGTATTGTTTTATTTCCCTTTTATTATATTTTTTAAGTTCACTATATTCATCATTAAAACTGTCATTAAAATTTTCATTGAATTTATTATTGACTTTATCATCCATATAGTTTTTCAAAATAAAGCACCTATTTAATATTATTATATTTTATTAATTTTTATTAAATTTATTTATAACTTTATATTTAATTTTAATTATTTGCGTATGTGCTATTCTTATATTATTTTATTTCTTAAGTTTTTTTGTACATTAAAATTTATCTTTGTTTTAATAAAATAATTAAAAATAATTAAATTTTTAGAATAATAAATAATAAATAGCTCTTTATAAATTTATACTGACAACCCTAAATAGTTTAAATTATTCTAAATATATTTAAGATTTTTAATATTAAATTTTAATTTATATAATTTTATTATAATTACTTAATAACGTTATTTATAAAAAAATTAAAAAATTTTAAATATGTATCAAAATAAAATATATTTAAAACAAGTATAATGCAAATAAAAGTAAAGTTTATATATTTATTCATTCTATCTTAAATTATTAGGATGTGTCACATAATGGGTTATATTAATGCATATTAATATTACTAAATTAAATATAAATAAAGATTATATAATATATTACAATAATTTACGTGCGATACGTAAAGTTAGTTATATCTAAAAT
Source organism: Candidatus Micrarchaeia archaeon (assembly GCA_049966715.1). GTDB lineage: Archaea > Micrarchaeota > Micrarchaeia > Micrarchaeales > Micrarchaeaceae > JAJZYD01. The sequence goes on along the minus strand of JBMFUB010000009.1, from coordinate 18,284 downwards.
GTATTGATTTGTCCCGTACATGTGGCTTTTCCTAAATTACAAAAGTGATTGAAATGGGAAAAACGTATATAGATATTTTGAAATATTTAGTTGAGGCAAATTTTGAGATAAGTGGATTAGTAGAAAAACCTGATATAATAGGTGCAGTATTTGGTCAGACAGAAGGGCTTTTAGGTGGCGATTTAGATTTACGTGAATTGCAAAAAAATGGAAAAATAGGTAGAATAGAAATTGAAACGACCGCTACAAATAATAAAACCTCTGGAAAATTATTTTTACCATCTTCATTAAACAGAGTTGAAACTGCAATATTGGCAGCGGCAATAGAATCTGTTGATAGAGTTGGACCATTTGAAACAAACTTTAAAATAGTAAAAATTGAAGATACAAGAAATGAAAAAAGAAAGAAAATTATTAATAGAGCAAAAGAACTTATCAAGCAATTATTAATTAGTGAATTACCAGATAGTAGAGAGCTCAGTGATCTTGTAGAATCAGATGTTAAAGCAAGTGTAATAACAACATATGGGCCTGAAAATTTACCTGCAGGGCCTGATGTAGTTACAAGTGATGATATAATTCTTGTTGAAGGTAGAGCAGATGTTGTTAATTTATTGAAGAATGATATTACAAACTGTATAGCAGTGGGTGGTGCAACAGGTTCAATACCAAAAACAATTGTTAATTTGCTTTCTACAAAAGAAACAACGTTATTCTTGGATGGAGACAGAGGTGGTGATATAATATTAAAAGGTATAATGAATGCTGGTGAAGTTGATTATGTTGCAAGAGCACCAGATGGAAAAGAAGTTGAAGAGTTAACTAGAAAAGAGATAATAAAAGCACTTAGATCAAGAATTCCAATCGAACAGATTATGCACGGCATTAAAAAAGTAAATAAATCTGAAAATAAAGAAGATACACAATTTGTAGATCAGAATCAGCAACAAAAGCAAAATAAAAAACAATTTTTTAATAATCCAAGTACCAAAAGTTACCCCCAACAGGAAGCAAATACAATTAGCCCCACTGCAATTTCACATAATTTGCTAAAATCACAAGAATCTAATCAAGCATCAAGAGCAAAAACATTTGAAATAAATAGCATTGATGAAAATATAGATAATGAAAACCAAAACCCAATTGAAAGTATACCATTAATACAAACAGAAACCAGCAATAAAGAAAATGATGATATAAACTCATTAAACAAAGAAAAATTTATAAATGCGCTTAATGAATTGCGCAATACATTAAGAGGTAGGCTTTACAATTCAAAAGGAGAGCTTATTACAGAAATACCGATAAGTGAACTTATACAAACAGTTCAGGATGTAAAAGATGCTAAGATTATTGTATTTAATGGGATTATAACACAGCGATTAACAGATCTTGCTCATAAAGCAGGAATAAGAGCAATTTATGGCATAAGAACGAATCAAATTTCAAGAGCATATGATGACTTGTTTATATACACAAAAGAATAACACGCTTGTAGTGCTTTAATGCACACCAAGCTAGGTGTAATATAAATGTTTACAGATAGAATGATAAACAAATTGATAAATTCATTTATAATAAAATATAATTTACCTAGCTGGTTAAAGCCATATATTAAAGAATATATAAAAAAGAACAATAATTCAATAAGATATGTAGTAACATTTATCAGATATGGAAGAAAAAAAGGTAAATTATTAAGCAATAAAATTATCTTGCCAAACGGCGTTGTTTTTAAAAAGAAACATATATCACACCTTTTAAATCTTTTTTATTTTGGAGTTCATAGAATGCGCGAAGTGTCTTATTTATGGGCAAATTCTGCTTTTGGCAATACTAAATTAAAATTACGCTTTTTTGAAATAGCAGAGATTGAGAATAAAAGGGCACTTACTTTAAAAAATCTTATAGAGGGATTGAATTATACTTTAGATAAAAAACCTCCTTCAGAAGGAATGACAAAAGTGTTTGATTATATTGAAAAATTAACTGATTGGAATGAACGCTTAATTGCAAAAGAAATAATTTTAAATTATTCATATGCTATACCTTTTGGTTATATTTTTTATAAAGTGTTCTACCCAGTTTCACCAGAATTTATGAAAAAATTCGGTAAATCGTTCAATAATTATGAATCTTGTGAACTACTTAATAAAAAAGAAGCAGAAGCTATAATCATAGAAGGGAAAATAGATTATAACAAATTAAAAAATATTATCGAAATACTTGAAGAATATATAAATGAATCGATCAATTCTGAAATAGAAAATGCAAAAGAAGCTAAAATATACAATGAAATTATACTTCTTAAAAATATTGCGATCGCATATCCAATTTATAAGATAAAAGAATTAAATCCACAATTTGATTTTAGTTACATTATCGATAAATATAATAAACATAGAAAATAATAGTATAAAGAGAAAAAGATAAATTAAACAAATAAGAAAAATATTAAAATATAAAGAATACAAAAATTTAAATATTTTGCTTAATAAATTATTTTAAAGCGATCGAAGTGATATCTATGGAACCAACAAATAACGAAATAAAAGAAGGGGAAAATACAGTTTTTATTGGCAGGAAGCCAACAATGAACTATGTACTTGCTGTTGTTACACAATTTAACAGCGGTGCATCAGAAGTAATAATAAAAGCACGAGGTAATTCTATATCAAAAGCAGTAGATGTAAAAGAAATAGTAACTAATAGATTTTTACAGAATCTAAATCTCAAAAGTATAACTACCTCTTCAGAAGAACTAACAAATGAGGATGGAACAAAATCAAAAGTTAGCGCAATACAAATAGTTCTAGCAAAGTAGTTGCGATTTTTATTTATATTTTTATTTTTTTATTTGAAATCTTATAAAAGGCACCCTAAAAGTGGTATGTATGGATGCATATAAAGAAAACGATAAGGATAATGATTTTTCGGTTAAAATGTTTATTAATGGTATTAAATGTAGCAATGAAAATGATCTTTTTAATAAAATAAACGAGATCATTAAAAATAAAAATAATGATGCTTACAATTTAACACATAATTCAGATATTGATGGAATTGTAAGTGCCGCTTTATTGTTACGTAATAAAATAATAAAAGATAGAGACCATATTTTATTCTGTAATTATGGTGGAGAAATTAAAGATGAAATAATTAAAAAAATAAATAGTATAAATAAAAAAAACACCTGTTTGATTATTACAGATTTTGGTATACCTCAGAATGATTTAGGATTTTTGAATTCATTAGAAGAATTTAAAAAAGAGGGAGGATACATCATTATGCTTGATCACCATCCTACAAAATTTGAACCAGATGAAAAATATCTAAACCTTTTTGATGCAACTGTTTTTGGTGAAAATAAAAATTTGTGTGGTGCGGAATTAGTCTATAAATTTATTATATCTAAAGAAAACAAAGACAATATATCAGACAAATTAGTAGAATTAGCGCACAAATCTGATTTTTATTTGTATAAAGGAACAAATCTAGAAGAAGTTGTTGAAAAAATTTCAAATATTATTGATTATATAAATGATCATGCGAGAATACACTCAGAGAATAAAAATTTAAGAAGGTTAAGTGAATATATTTCAAAAAATGAATTTGAAAATGAATTTATAAATGAACTTTATAAAAAATTTAAAAAAAATGAGGCTAAATACATTGATGAATTAAATAGCAATATATATACATTTGAAATAAATAATATTAAAGTAGGAGTTGGTTTTAGTAAAGGTATAAAAAGTAATAAAGCATGCGAAATTATATTTGATAAAACAAATTCAGATATCGCTATTTTTATAAATATAAAAAGCAGCTCTGGAAGTATAAGGACTAAATCATTTGATAGTACAGAACTTGCAAGGAGCTTAGGTGGAAATGGCCATCCAAAAGCTTCAGGTTTTAACCTTAATTTTAAAATAAAAACTAAAAAAAGTAAAGAGTATGTAGTTAAATTAATTAAAGAAAAAACAGAGAATACTGCAGAAAAGTTATATAGGATTTAAAAATTAAAAATCTTTAAGTTATATGAAATTTATTATTTGATTATTGAATAATACCATAACCTACAAGCTTCCATCGCTGGTTTATATTTTGCATTATTGCGATTTTTGAATTAGTAATTGCAACAATAGGCCTTTTTAAATCAGCATCTATACTATCTCTTTTTATTTTCTTTATAAAACCAATTGCAGTAGCTGTACCTATTCCTATAACAACAGGTTCATTCTCTTTTAAAGTTTGCTCTGGCAGATCTTTTCTTTTTAAGCTATAATATTTGAATGATATTGATTGACGCATTTCTGGGAGTTTATTTACATATCCAACAACATTACCAACTAAAGAATCTGCTTTGGTAAATGCAGGATCAATTTCTGTTGATATCCCTATAAGACCACCAGGTATTGCTTCTTCAAGCTTTTCAGTTCCATTGCTTAAACCAATTATTTTTGTAATTATAGGAGTATAAACATCTTTTTTACTTCCTTTTGAAATTGATTTTAAACCTGGCCTCATTTCAATAGTGTCACCAACTTTTAATTTACCTTTTATAATTGCACCACCAACTACACCGCCAACCATTTTTACTGCATCAATACCGGGTCTATTAACATCAAAAGATCTTACAACATACATTAAGGGATCTGAATTAATATCTCTTTCAGGTATTTTAATTTTTAATATATGCTCTAATATAAGATCAATATTTATACCATAATTTGTAATAACAGGAATTATTGGAGCATTTTCTATAATACTTCCTTTTAAAAATGCTTTTATTTGATTATAATGTTTAATTGCATTCTCCTTTCCTACTATATCTATTTTAGTCTGTACTACAATAACATCCTTAATACCTAATATATTAATAATCATTAGATGCTCTCTTGTTTGTTGCATTGGACATGGCTCGTTAGCGGCTATTACAAATAATATAGCATCGATGACATTGGCTCCAGCTATTGCGGTTGCCATAAGCGTTTCGTGACCTGGTGCATCTAATAAAGAAATACGCATAAGCGGTTCTGTAGCAGCTCCACAAATACCGCAGATTTCTGAGGTAGTTAAAGCTTCTGGCACCATACATTTTGGACATTTTCTTATTATCGCATCAGCATAACCTAACTTTATAGTCATGTTTCGCTTTAAACTTTCACTATGTTTGTCGGTCCATACATGTGTTATTGCTTTTGTAAGCGATGTTTTCCCATGATCTATATGACCCAAAGTACCTATATTTAAAACACTTTGTTTAGTAATATCCAAAAAATACACCAACCAATATTGATTGACAATCCAATTGTATTAATATTTATTATAATATTATAAAAAATATTAACTATCTAAATTTTATTGCTTATTTAATTATTCTTACTTTTTATTATCATCTTTTTTAGAGGCATCATTCTTTTCAGTTTTTGGAACAAATATGCTATCAACAGGTTTATCGCCATATTCTACAACAACCGCATTTATTTGTTCAATATCCGGCGATATAACATTGCCTCGCAACATCATTCTTTTTATTACTGCATTCTTTTTATTTGATGATTTTCGCAGTACCTTTGTTTTTACAGTACCATTAATACTGGTATTCATTGGAAAACCACTTTTATCACTGCCTCCAGTTATCTTCAATTTATAACCACTTAAATCTAGTATGCTGCCATCTATTATATCTCCGATTTTTTTATTTATAAAATAAGCCGCTGCATCTTCTTTTACCTCTAATTGCACAGTGCGTCCGCTTTTTGGATCTGAACAAACGATTTTCAAAAAACTCACCTTTTAACATATTATTTATTGATTAATATAATCAAAAAATATAAATCTTATTAGGTAGATCCTATCATAAATAAATAGAAGGATTCCTAAGAGAAAATTAATAATAATATATAATAAAAAGATATTTATATGTTTGTAATAGTTTATAGCAAAATTTAATTTAAAATAAATAAGCTACGATTTTTCTAGTATTTAAATAAATAATTATTTAATATTAAAAAAATTTAAAAATAAAATACAAAAATAAAACTAATGTTCAACGGTACATTGTTTCTGGCTCTTCTTTAAATCTTTTTATACGATCTGCTAGTTCTTTAGGTATCGCAGGCTTGACTTCGGTAAGTGCAAATTCGAAATCTGCTTTAGTCACCTTATCCCTTTTATTTCTTATCGCATTCATTCCCGCCTCTCTAACGACATTTTCTATTTCGGCGCCAGTATAGTTTTCTGTTACTTTTGCAAGTGTTTTTAAATCAACATTCTTATCTAAAGGCATACACTTTGTATGAACTTTAAATATTGCAAATCTTGTTTCTTCATCAGGTAATGGTATTTCTATTATTTTATCAATCCTGCCAGGTCTTAGCAATGCCGGATCAATCATATCTGGCCTATTGGTTGCAGCTAAAACAATTACATTTTTCATTTCGTGGAGACCATCAAGCTCTGTAAGTAAAGTATCAACGACCCTCTCTGTTACCATTGAATCGTCCCCTTCACCTCTTATACCTGTTATAGCATCAATTTCATCTATAAATATTATACATGGTGCGGCTAATCTTGCTTTTCTAAATACCTCTCTAACTGCTTTTTCGCTCTCACCAACATACTTGCTTAATACTTCAGGCCCTTTTATAGATATCATGTTTGATTCACGCTCTGTTGCAACCGCTTTAGCAAGAAGCGTTTTGCCAGTGCCTGGTGCACCGACCAAAAGTATTCCTTTTAAAGGACGTATGCCGATTTTTTCAAATGCTTCTGGATTTTTTACGGGTAATTCGCATGCTTCTCTTAACTCTTCTTTTACGTCCTCCAAGCCCCCTATATCTGTCCAATGTACGTTTGGCCTCTCAACAAAAACTTCCCTTAATGCACTTGGTTGTACTGCTCCTAAAGCCACACTAAAATCACTTTTATTTACATTTAAGCTCATTAATATATCATTAGGTATTGTTTTATCAAGATCTAGTTTAGGTATTATTTTTCTCAGCTCAGCCATTGCAGCCTCGCGCACTAAAGCTGCGATATCAGCCCCTGTATAGCCATGAGTTAGATTAGCGATTTCATCTAAATTAACATCTTCAGCAAGTGGCATATTTCTTACATGTATTTGTAATATTTCCTTTCTAGCATTTCTATCTGGAACACCTATTTCAATTTCTCTATCAAATCTACCCGGCCTTCTTAATGCGGGATCAATAGCATTAGGTCTATTAGTAGCTCCTATAACAATTACCTGCCCTCTTGAACCTATCCCATCCATAAGGGTTAGAAGTTGTGATACCATCCTGCGTTCTACTTCATTTGTAGCTTCTTCACGCTTTGGAGCGATTGCATCAATCTCATCCATAAATATTATTGTCGGCGCTTTAGACTTTGCTTCATTAAATATCTCTCTAAGCTTTTCTTCGCTCTCACCAACAAACTTACTGACAAGCTCTGGACCAGATATATTTATAAAATGCGCGTCACTCTCGTTTGCAACCGCTTTAGCAAGAAGCGTTTTGCCAGTGCCTGGTGCACCGTATAGAAGTACCCCTTTTGGAGGCTCGATTCCCAATCTTTCAAAAAGTTCTGGATGCCTGATTGGCAATTCAACCATTTCCCGTATCTTTTGTATCTCTGCTTTAAGGCCACCTATATCTTCATAATGTACATCACCCATTTGAACAATAGATTCAGGAACTGGCTCATTTTTTATTATGACTTCTGTAGACCTAGTAACCTTTACAACTCCATGTGGGGCTACTTGCGCAACTATAAAAGTAAATGCATAGCCAAACATTGCTATTGGCACAATATCTCCTTTAAGTAATGGCTTATCTTCCAATTTACTCTTTGCATATTCTGAAAAATCTGGTGACAGCTGCATTTTTTGCTCCGATGTCGGTGCTAATACCACTCTTTCAGCAATGGCCGCTTGAGCCTTTTTAACAAATACTTTATCACCGATGCCAGCACCAAGATTTTTTCTAGTAAACCCATCTATTCTTATAAAATCAAGACCTTCATCATCTTGATGAGCCGGCCAAACAATAGCCACAGTAGAACGCTTCTTTCCTTTAATTTCAATTATATCGCCAGAAGTAACACCAAGCAGTTTCCTTGCTTTTGAATCAATCCTTGCAATACCTCTAGCATCATCTGTAACCAAAGCACCAGTAACTATAAGTTCTATACCATCTGCCATAAAAACACCGATTTAATATTAATTTTAATATTGATTTAATATTAATTTCTATTAATTTATTATGATTTTGATTAATTTTTAATATTTATATTAGGTAAATAATATTTATATTATAGATAAATATAAATAATTAATTAAGATTAAAATTTATTTAAAAATAAATTTCATAGATGTATCTTTATTCTTTTATATAATTTTATATAAAATTTATACAGAATAAAAAAAATATAATATATTATAACATAGATATTAGATAAAATAAATAATAAATGAAAACACAAATAGAAATAAATAATATATAATATTAAAATATGATATCTAGTTTTATAAATCTTATAAATTTATAAATCTTATAAAAAATGAAAATGTAAGATTATAGATGATTAAAAAATAAAAAAATAAAAACCAAGTGAAGAATATGATGAGTTAGTTATTTAAATTATTTATTCCTCTTCCTCGTCTTCATAATCGTCGTCATCATCGTATTCTTCTTTATCTTCATCCTCATCGTCGTCTGGTTCTTCTGGTTCTTCTGGTTTTTTCTTTGGACTTAATTCTAATTTATCCATTTTCATACTACCACCAAGTAGCATTATTGATAACCATTATATACCGAATGATATAAATATTTTTCTGTTTGAAGCAAAAATAAAATATTATAATGATTTTAATATAAATTTATGATTAATCCTTTGTTTTTGATTATAATTAATACCTTTATTTTATTGCTTATTTAAATTCTTAAATATCTATTATTTGAATATAATTATATGTAAATTTTAAATATTTTTATTATATATTTTATATTTTTATATATTATTTATTTTTAAATAAAAGCAGTATAAATGATTAATAAATAATAAATTGATCGGATTGATTATTAAAAATAATTAATTGGTCATTAAGATTTATAGATAACTATATAAATTAATTTATGAGAAAAATAAAGATATATAAATATATTTTATTTAATTTAATTGGTGTAAACATGGAAAATAAAGAAAATAAGAATAGAGATTATGAAATTCCTGAAGAATTAATATCAAAAACAGAATTTTATGATGTAAAAACGCCAGTAACAAAAATATTACCTTCAATAGAAAAATATGATGCAGTAGTTATTAAGAAAAACAATAAATATTTTGGAGTTATAGATTCGAGAGCGCTTTACAAACACATACAAGATAGTTTTAAAATAGCAAAAAAAGAATATTTAGATAAATTTACTGTTAAGGTTCCGAAAATAACAGATTCTACAAGCATTGATGACGTAGCATATTATTTTTATAAAGCACGAGTAAAGGCTTTGCCTTATATAAAAGATGAAAAGATAAAAGGAATATTAAGGAGAGAAACACTGCTTAAAATATTACTCTCTTTAAATAAGTTTAAAGATTTAAAAGTTAGCGATGCAATGACTTCACCCGTAATAGGAATTGATGCTAATGCTAGCATAATTCAAGCTAGGAAAATTATGAAAACTAATAGAATCAATAGGTTAGTAGTAATTGAAAATAATAAAGTTATAGGCGTTTTAACTAATTATGATATTATAAAAAATTTCTTGAAACCAGAAGAAAAATTACCGGAACTAAAAACCAATTTATTTAATTTATCTAATTTTAAAGTTTCAGATTTTATGAAAAGTAATATAATAACAATAGATAAAAACAAAAGTTTAGCAGATGCAGTAAGGAGATTAGTAGAAGATAATGTAACATCAATTGTTGTTGTTGATAAAGGAAAACCAGTTGGAATATTAACAGAACTTGATTCAATATTAAGTATGCTATCAAAAACAAACGTTATAAGAAATAATATAATAATTTCGGGTTTAGATGAAGAAACTTATCAATATGAAGATGAGATAAGAGAGACATTAAAGACATTTGTAAATAAAGTTGAAAAACTTAAAAATGAAAATGTGGATTTTATTGCTTTGCATGTAAAGAAATTCAAAACAAAATCTTATGAACTTTATATAAGAATAGGATTAAGCAGAGAAGGTATAATATCATTACATAATACCAATTATTTATTTGAGAAAACATTTAGCGAATTAATCGATTTATTATGGAAAGAAATTAAAAAGAAAAAGGAATTTAATATTAAAAAAAGCAGAGAATTATCAAATCAACATGAAGAGGAATAAAGATGAAAAAAAGAGATATCAATAAAAGAATTAAGTATTTTAAAGCGCAGTCAAGCTTAGAATTACTTATAACACTTACATTTGCATTAATAATTCTTCTTCCAATAATAACGATTGCATTTATTCAAGTATCTAATTCAGCATCTGCATTATCAACAACAGAAGCAGAAGCTGCAGCTGAGAAATTAGCGAGCATTGCTACTGCGGTCGGATCTCAAGGATATCCAGCAAAGCAGCTAACAATTATAGAAATTCCGCAAAATGTTAAAGCAATTGACATTGGAACTTTAACAAATGGATTAGGACATGAAATAACTTTTATTATTAATACAAATTCTGGTCCTAGTTATATAAGTGCATATACAAGCGTTAATATTAGCGGATCACTTAAAGGAGTAACTTCAGAAGGTGTTTATTTAGTAAATGTAAGCGCTCAAAACACGTGCCCTTCATATCCAAGTCAACCTTGCGTATATATATCATTAACTTAATATTTGCTTATGACACCTACGCATCTAAAAAAATCAATCGAAACTTAAAAGATATGTATTGCGGTAAATCTTGCGGCCATTCTTTATTCCATAAAGAGTATATGATGATTTGGGTTTAAGTTTATAAGCAGGGAAAAACGATTTTGTAATAAGTTTATCGCTTACATAGATATCAAACCCATGCTCAAACTCGTCTATTTTTGATATAAATGCACCTTTATTTGTTATAAATCTATTAAATTTCTGAGCTATTGCTTGGACTTTTTCTTTATTTCCTCTTAGTTGAACCAAGGCTTCATAATAACCAGAACTCTTTCTATAACATTCTTGACAGATCTGGTGTATTTTCTTTATTTCAAAAGTATTATCGAACGTTACAAAATCATCATCTACCTTATATGTAATATCCACATCAACTATGTTTTTATTTAAAGTGTTTATTTTTATTTTTTCATAATTTTTATTATTTAAAGCAATTAAAATAGCTTCAGCAAGATTACGATTATTATCTTCTTTATACTCGCCCCCTATTTTTAATCTGCTACAGCGTTTGCAGAACTCGATTTTTAATTCTTTTGGGATATTTTTCTTTATATTTTTTATAATACATTCTTCACAAAATTCTCCAATAAATCGTATATTATCGCTTGAATTATTACATATTGGACAGTATTTTAAAATATAATCACCTTTGTTAAATAATTTTTTATTAAAAAATTTATAAATTCATTGCTATAATTCAGTATAATTGTTATTTATAATATTTATAGATTTGCTTCTTTAGACTAGCCAAAAATAAAGCAAAAATAAGAATAAAAGATGAAAAATTAACTTGTTTTAGAATAGTGCTTGCTTATTATAGCACCATATGCCGGCCGTGTTATAAACACACTGAGTAGTGCACCAAATATTGTTGATTCTGAGAAACCTATAACGCTAACTAAAGAAGTTGAAAAGAATAATGGAAGCATTGCAACAACTAATAAAGCCGCATCTGTCCATACTATATAAAATGCATTGTTAAGAAGAGATTTTGCTGTTGATTCATGCCCTTTATTTAGAATTTCATCAGTTATAATAATTTGTGCATCAACCCCTGTTCCTATAACAGCTATTATTCCAGCAACAGCAGCTAAATCAATAGTGCCAATCATCCCTATAACAGATACAATAATAAAAACTTCCATTATTGTTGTAAGAAGAATTGGTACAACAAGAAAGAATTTTTTATATCTAAATACCATAAATATAGAAACAAACAATATAGCTACTATACCTGCTATAATGCTTACATTAAGGAAACGACGGCCTAATGTTGGTGGTATAGGTGTTGGTGTACCAGGGATTACTGAAACGGGTAAAGCCCCCCCACTTAAAACACTAACTATTTTCTTGCTTTCATTTTCCGCATAATTAATCTTTGCTTGAGTAGTCGTAAGATTTAACGGCGCCGAACCGCTTATCTGAAAACTATTAGTAACATTCCCCTGAGCTAAAGAGGGTGATAAAATAGGTGCAGAAATTAATCCGACTGCAGACCATGAATCTACAATTGTAGAATTAAAGCCATTTGATATAAAAGTTGGGGTCATATTTGCTTGACTCTCAAGGATAACGCTGTAATTAAGTGATTTTGCGTATGTTAAAAGACTTTTATTTAAATTATCACTTGCTATAATTTTTTTATACTTCTTTTGATTATTCAATAAGAAAGCTTTTGCAGCACTTATACTCGCTTGGGTTCCTGAAACTGCTACGACAGGTATTGTACTATTTCCATCTTCAAGAGCTGCCTGCATTGCAGTTAGCTTTTTATATGAAGGTATTAATGTACTATTTGAAATAATTGAACTATTTAATAATACAATAGCAGATGTTGGTCGATCTAAAAACATGTATATTGGCTTATTGCCTTGTCCAAATACTGCTTTTGCAAATGTTTTTTCTGCACTATTTACTATAAAGAAATCAACTTGCCATAAAACAGTATTATTAATAACTTGTGGCTGAAGCGCACCTATACTGTCACTAAGTATATCGCTACCATTAATTGCTTCTTTACCGTTTACTATACCATCAAATTTTCCCTGACTATCAATAATACTAATTGTTTGATTTATTTCACTTTTAGATGCATTAGGTATTATAATATATAATTGTGAATTACCAATACCTTCAATAGTAACTTGTTGTAGCCCAAATGTTGATAATCTTTGATTAAGCGCAGTTATTAATTGGCTCATAGCAGTTACATTTACACTATGTTCTAACATAACAGGTATTTGGGTACCACCAGCAAACTCTATCCCTAGATGTATTCCGTAAATAAAATCAAGAATAAGCAGAGCTACAAATATTATTATAAGTGTAATAATTTTATTATCCCTTAAATATGAATCCTTATTCAACATAATAATCAATCTATAATTTTTATTATTTCTATTTTAAATATTAATATTATTATTTATAGCTATTTTTTATCCCATTTATTTATATCAATAAAGATATTTAATAATCAATAAACACTCATCGTAGTTTTGAATCTTTATGTTCCTTATACCATAGAATAAATATTGTATCTCCAAACCATGTTGTTATAATATCTCCAAATAACCCCAATAATACAACACTAGATATTTCAAAATATGTTGGTATAAAACTTAAATAGGCAGTTATAAACAATATTAAGAAAGTTATTATTGCCGCAGAAGTCATTGTAAGCCCAGTTTTCATTGTTGAAAATGCTCTATCTTCTGGAAGACCTTCATTTCTTTTTAAAATTCTTATTGCAGCAAGAACATCTGTATCCATTGAATAACCAATAAGCATTAAGAGACCTCCTATTGATGCAACCCCTAATGGAATGCCAAATATCGCCATTCCCGCAAGTGCAACAACTAAATCATTTACAGCACCAAATACCACTGAAATTGATGGTGCAGGTGATCTAAATATTATAAATGCAACAATAGCTACAATTATAAATGAGGATATTATGATATATTCTAATTGTTGAAGAAAATATGCACCAAGAGTTGCGGTTGTTTCTTGATAGGTATAAGACGAATAGGGTATAATAGTGGAAAGCTGCGATAGAATATAGGATTTATAATTTGAATTGGCATCAGAATATGCAGTTTTTGTAGCATTTATTATTTCTTGTGGATTTGTTGAATTTACTGAGTATGTTTTATTAAGCAACGGCTTTAATGTCAAAATTATTAAAGAAGCTTCAGATTTTAGTTCTTGTAGTGTTTTTGTTTGATTAGCAATTTCTGATGAAAGTGCTGCTGTTATCGTAGCATTTGGTTGTTTAATGTTTTGGTATGTTGCAATAATGGCGCTCTCTTTTGAATAATTACTATAATAAGTATATAAAGAAACTAATTGGCTTTCAGCAGTTGAAAGACTACTATTTGCAGCTATATTAATATCGTATCCGCCAGTAGCTTGCGATACGCTTGCTTCTGCTTCAGGAATTTTTGCATTAATCATCGCAGTAAGGTTCTGAACATTCATAATGGAATTCGTTTGGATCTGTATTTCTATACCACCTCTTAATGACGAATCAAAAGCAATGTGTGGAATAAAGTAGATACCGATAAAAAATAATAATAAAGGTAATATTACAAAGTATTTATAATTTTTAGATTTATAAAAATTAAATTTTTCGTAATCCATTTAAAACCCTTATAGCAATTTCTATAATTTTTATAATTATCAATAATCTTTAAACTAATTAAAATAATTTATTAATTAGAATAATTGTTTGATCATACTAATAATAAATAATAATAAAATTTATTTAATATAGAAATATATTTATATCTACTTATTAATTTGCTTTGTAGCTTAATGTGATATATTATACTTTTTATAAATTCTAAATCATATTTTATTTATTTTGAGCTTAAAACTTTATATTTTAAAATTTTAAATTTTTATATTAATAATTGCAGTTTTAATATTTTAAATATTGCTGATAGTACAATATTAAATAATACAATATTAATAATAAATATCATTAAAATTAAATAAAAATAAAATAATATTATAAACTAATAAATATCACTACAAACATTTTACTAAATTTTTATAAAATATTAAAAATAATTTATTATCATGCTATTCTTCTCATTAATTTTAAGTGTAGTATCTTAGTAAATCCAAAAATTATATAAAATAATGCAAATAATATTAGTATCCAGCCAAACAAAGTTACTGTGCTTAAACTATTTGTATAGAAGTAAGTCATATATACGCCAATAATTAACAAAAAGAAACTCCAATATACCGCTTTAAAAGTCTCCCACAAACCATGCTTTTCTTCATATTTTAGACGTCTTTCATATAATTCAGATGGATCAACAACAACAACCTGCTTTATCTTATTTTCCATATTTACACCCAACAATTAATATATAAAAGGAATAGAAAATTTAAAAATGTATGCCTTTTACCTTTTTATATTATTTTCATATTATTATATAGTAATTATTTTTTATTAGCTTTAAATTATTAAAATATTATATGCTCTAATCTCCTACCTATTTTTATTGTGTCTTTTTTTGTTATTGTATAATTTTTTTCAGTTTTTGCCATTTCTTCTAATTTTATAAAAAACCAACCTTTCCCATTCATACGCCATGCCATATATGCATCCATTCCAGTATTATCTTGCCACGTCTTTAATGTATTAAATTTTTCATGATCTATTGAAATACTTGTACTATCCCATGCTTTTGATTCAAATATTATTCCTTTTTTATTTTTAATTGCTATAATATCAGGACTTATAGAATTAACACCACTACCCGCACTTCTCATAACCGAATATCCGACACTAGATAAATAATTTAAAAGTTCTCTTTCTGCTCTGGCGCCTTTTGAATATCTTTTCACTTAATCACATTGTATTTATATTATTTATTATAATTTGATTATTATAATTTATAATACTTGCAGTTTATAACTATTTAATTTTTTTATAATCTTAAATATATAAACAAATAAACAGATAGCATAAACTTTTATAAAAATTATTGAAGCTTCTTCTGAAAGTTTTTGTTATAATAAAGGCCTAAATAAAGTTCCTTTTGTACTTTTAATACTAAATCATGCATTTTTTTCTCTTTCATTCTTGCAATAATATTATAAGTCTCATCTTTTGTATCTTTTGTAATTAATATAATTACTTCACCAAAATGCAATCTGCCTGTTCTTCCTTTTCTCTGTATATTTCTTATCTCGCTAGGTATTGGTTCATAAAATATTACTAGATCTACATTAGGTATATCTAAACCTTCTTCACCTATTGATGTTGCAATCAATACATTGAATTTATTATCCCTAAAATCTCTTATTATTTCTTGTTGCTGTTGAATAGTTATACCTTCTTTTTTACCAACAAAACCCTTAGATTTAATTCCATTAATATTTAATAATTCATCGAGTTTTTTTATTGTAGAGCGATACTGTGCAAATATAATAATTTTTTTGTTTGAATAATCTTTTTTGATTATGTCTATTAACTTAAACATTTTTGGATGCTCATTGCCTTTTTCTAACTCATTTCTTGCTATCCATTCTGCTGAAACAACTGCTTTGTTTGAAAGTATACTATTGACTGCTCTACTCTTTTTTTCTTTAGTTCTAAGGCTCTCAATATAACTTATGAAAGGATAAAAACCCTCAGTAGCTACTAAATCATAAGCATGAACTAAATCTAGAACATATATATAATTAAAAAACGAGATAAAACGATAATTTTTAGCTTGGATTTTTTTTATTTCATTTCCTATTTCTAATAATTTGCCTTTTGGCATATGTTCAAAATATTTATACTGACTTAATCCATGACTGTATAATATCTCAAGATGCTGATCTATATGTGGTTTTAATAAAGATAATATTTCATTTATTTCTTTACTTTTTTCTACATATATATAAAAAATATCTCTTTTCATTATATACTTTTCAACATCAGGATCACTAAAAATTCTTATCTCAATCTGCTGTATATTTAATGTGTTTATTAATGCATCTATTTTTTCCTTTTTACTTCCCGGGGATGCTGTCAAACCAACAACTTGAACGCCATGCTCACGACACACATTAGCAATATAGGTATATGCGTATTTTCCTATAGCTCTATGGCATTCATCAAAGATTACAATTCCAATTTCATCAATATTTAGCCGTTCTTTTTTAATATCATTAGCAATTGTTTGAGGTGTAGCCACGATAACTTTGGCGCTGCTTTCAAGCTCTAAGCGTTTTGAAGCGGTTGAAACTCCAGTAATAAGCTTTATTTTATCCTGCTCAACAAGTAGTTGATTTTGGAGCGTTTTTTGATGTTGCTCGCTTAATGGTTTTGTTGGTGCTAGCATTATTGCCTTTTTTCCTTGGTATATAGTATTGGCTATTGCAAGCACTGCAATTAATGTTTTCCCCAAACCTGTTGGTAAAATAACTAGCGTATTTTTACCGTTTAGAATTTTTTTTACTATGTTTATTTGATATTCACGAGGCTCAATTTTAGTAGTATCAATAAGCTTTACAAAATCACCAAGCTGCTCAAAACCTTGTTTAAGTGTACCTTCATTTAACTGATCAAATTCCATTGCTATCAACAAAATGATTAATTGAATATCTATTATTAAACGATATTTAAATAAATATTCAATTAAAATAATACTTAATATATATAAAATAACAAATAAAATATTAAATTAATTTAATATAACAAATATAGCGTTTATATAATGTATCATTACAATTCTTATTAATTATAAAAATTAAATTAATATATATTAAAATATAATATATAAATAAAATAATATTAAAATAAAAATAATATTATAAATATAATATATAATTCAATTATATAATATAGGACTAATAAAATTATAACTTACATATTAAATAATACAATAGATAAATTAATTGATTAAAAGGAAAAATAATGTATATACCTTTAAATGCATTTTATAACAAAATACAAATATTTAAAATAATTATTATTATAATATTAAGTACAATATTAGCTATATGAAAATAAAAAATATTTTTTATGCCGCAATAGCTCAGTGGGAGAGCGTCCGGCTGAAGTTAAATTTATTTGAAACCGGAAGGTCGCAGGTCCAAATCCTGCTTGCGGCAATTCATACTGTCGTTGAGGGTTTGTTCAAATACTTTGCATAAAGGCTTAAATAAGTCATAGGTTTAGATCTATTGCACATCCAGATTTTGCCAAGTCTCTCCATCTTATTATGTCTTCTTTTTCGTCAAGCATTTTTTCAGGTAGTTTTTCAACAGAAAACCAACGATACGATTCTGATTCTTGTTTATTTGTATGCGCATTTAATGTTATTTTAGTATCCTTATCTATCGCCGCCGCGTATACAAAGTGCACTGCCTGCAAGTGTGGCATAAA
>JBMFUB010000008.1:0-27063 GCA_049966715.1 Candidatus Micrarchaeia archaeon | reverse complement strand
ATATAATTTTTCATCTTCAGCAACACTTTTTATAAAATCATAAAATACATCAGCAACCATTGTAAGATTACTTACTGAAAATGAAGGAAGCCTTATTTCTTTAAAACCAAGGCCTTTTAGTATCTTATCAGGTTCTACATTCAAAGCTAAGCCGAGCTCCTTATAGTCAAGGGCAGTTTTTGGTGCTAAAACTGAGAGAAAATTTATTCCAACCGCCTTATTTTTACTCTCTTCTATGTTTATACTCTTTTCCATATTTCCACCACATTTCATAAAAGTTTAATATTTTATATTAAGTAAACTTTAAAAAGACGAAATTAAATTAGACATTTAACGTTTAGAATAAAATAACAAAATAAGATTTATATTAAAAACTAAAATGCTTAAATAAAAATTATACAAATAGAATAAAATCAAAACAAAAATTATTAAAATTTAAGTGCTATTATGTTAAAATAAACGATTTTAAACGTTAAACAATTATATAAATAACGTATTTATAAAAATATTAATTACATAGACATCTTACATAATTATATAGAGAGTTGAACTGGCTTTATTTATTTTGTTATCAATTTATAAATATCAACATTTATTGATAAATAACATATATTTATTATATAATTAGTCTCCATAAAGGAGGCAATAACCTCTTCCAGATTTGCCTTTGTTTTTATCTCCAATTACCCATTCCTCATTTTGATATTTTTCTATATTTAACTGCTCCGCATATTTTAGTATTTCTTGATATTTTTTAATATCAGATTTTGCTAAATCTACCAAATCTAATCTTAATAGTTTAGAAACCTCATTAGGTATTGTGCTTTTAAGGTGTTCTTTTATATCAGTATTTAAAAAGAAATTGCCAAGCGCTGGTAGCGATATCAACTTATCGTAATCGCCATCCTTCAATAATATAAAATTTTTTATTTTATCAGCATCGAGTTTTTCAATTGTTATGACGCCATGATAAATAAATTTATTATTTTCGATCAATGAAGATTGGCCTGCAATTGGTTTGCCATTCAATTTTATACTGTACTTATCACCAACCTCAATTCGTATATCATTATTTCCTAAACTTCTAATAGCATTTGCGATAGCATTACCA
The DNA here is from genome assembly GCA_049966715.1 of Candidatus Micrarchaeia archaeon. Classification (GTDB taxonomy): domain Archaea; phylum Micrarchaeota; class Micrarchaeia; order Micrarchaeales; family Micrarchaeaceae; genus JAJZYD01. Next base: position 25,952 of record JBMFUB010000008.1, on the reverse strand, counting down.
AAAAATTTATGAAGCTCGACAGTTAGTTTTAAGCTTTTATCACTAAATATAGATGTTGAACCTATAATACTAAATGAAAAAGTTTTATCTCCAACAAAAATAGGCATCCCACCAGTTTCTCTTCTAGTAATTTCTATTTTCTTTTTATTTTCCTCAAAATTTAATATGTTTGAGATATTATCATTTCTACCAATGATTATAGCGTTATTTTCAAATTCATAAGTTCTTACTATAATTTCACCTCTCATTAAATTTTGAAATATCGCTTCATCTACTGCCATATTAAATATATTTGATTTGCTATGTCCAAAATAAAACAATTTTAAATTATAATCATATTTATTCATTAAATCACTTTAAAGATAATAAAATTTAATTTGAATAGATGAATTATAAAAATAAAATGTTTAATTAAATTATTAAATTAAGAAAGTTCTGCTCTTCTTACTCTTTGCGCAAGTAGATTACTTGCAAATACTCTTGAATAATCATTTGCTATTATTTCAAGCTTATCAAATTTGTTTCTAACATTGCAAAACTCTATCTTAACAAAATCATTTAAATTCATTTTTGTTGTTGCAAGAGCTGAAGACCCCCAAAGCGAAACATCAACAGATTTATCGTTTAGGCTAAGCTTGGCACTCGCTACCGCAACTTGCTCATTCCCTAAACCACTTACATATTTTATTGCACCTATTTCAGTTATTCTACCGATAACATCTATACCGCGCATCCCTGCGCTTAATTCTGAAACTACATAAATCTTATTTGTTGTAGGTGCTATTTTTGATATTAGTGTACTCTTTTGATCATAAAGTAAATTTTGTTTTATATCAAGTAGGGCTTTTCTAATAAATATTGTATCTCCCCTTTCTATTATATTAACATCAATAAAATCAGATAGCTTATTATGAACAACAAAATTTATTGTTGCCCCTTCATACCCTAAAACAAGCGTACGCTTTATGCCTTTTTTTAGCTTGCTTTCTTGTGGATTAAAGATTCTATAAACAACATCTTTTATATCTATGATATAATTTCCTTCTTCTTTATTGTCTCCAATCATAATATTTCTCTTAGTATTAATAAATTCTATAGTATTGCGAACATCTGTTATATCACTTGTACTATTGATATTGTTAATTCGCTTTTTTTGTTTAGTTGATAGATTATTATCTATATCAATAGGTATTTCTCCTTTCATTATTTTTATAGCAACTTCTTTAGATATCATTCCTGAAAATTTGTCCATAATTAATTCATAGTTTTCCAATTATATCACTCTGCACATTGGAGTAAAAAATTAACGATAAATGCAAAATATAAAAATAAAATAATTAAAATAATATAAAATTAATATAACAAAATAATGATTGATATTATAATTAATATTATAATTAATATTATAATTAATATTAAGAAAATAAATATATATGTTTATATGTTTTAATAAGTTTATATATTTGATATATCACATCATCAAATAGAATATAATTAATAACACATAATTTTGTCACAAAGCTATAAAATTTGATATTTATCAATATTTATGTATTTTTTATTATCAATATAAATTATTCCTTAATATCTGAACCTAATATAAGGCTAAAATCAATTGCACTGAGCTCCGCTCTCGCCCGTTTTAACGAAAGAGGTTTCATACTATGTTTTTTTGCATATTCGCATTGATATTTTATATATCTATCATCTATTTTTGTATCAGGATTTACTGTTTTGCAGAGTTGAATATATTTTGATATTATATTACTAGCTTTTTCAACATCAAGCCCTCTAACATTTACCAGATATGGTGCAAGTATGAGATTGACAGTTCTGTGCCTGCAGTCTGCTATTGGAATTTCAAGCAGCTTGTCTATCCAACCGCGCTTGCCCTCTACTTTATATTCAATATTCTTTACTGGAAGCTTGATATTCTTAGCTGCATTTACAATTGCTTTTGGAATATTGTCTTGCTTTATGGTAAGCTCACTGCTTATATACCGCGCTATAGACACTTCTAGAATTTTAATAGCTAAATGTTTGTCTAGCATAACCAGACCTTTTGAAACCTGCATATTAGCTAGAGCATACTCCTCATCACGCGGTTTATTTATTATATAATCAACAAAATTCATACAGAGTGCATTGTCGCATGAGCTGAGCCTGAGCTTGAGAACTGCGCTGAGCTTTATTATACTTTCAATATTATCACCTTCGAGAGCCGCAGCGGAACGCAGCGCATGAGCCCTGGCATATTGTTGTATTAGAGCGGGATTTCTCAACACCGATACAAGCATTCTTGAGTAAGCGTAAGCAATAACGAAATCAATTTTGGCAGGCGTATAGCTTATATTTATATATTCAAGCGCATTCTTATTCAAAGCCTCTTCAAGCTGAGCACTGCCCATAGCAATGTATTTTTGTTCTATTTTATTAATCTGGAGCTCTTCTATAAGCAGTTTCGCATCTGGACTAAATGGATATTTAAAAGCAAAATCAATATTTGAAGAGTCCATAAATATACCCAGCATTATATATATTATATATTATACATTTACATTTTATAATAATATATCATTTATAATAATATATAATAATATAATATTATCATCTATAATAATACAGATAATAATACAAATAATAATACAAAACAGCATGCAACATAAAATATATTAATATAAGATAAAGATAACAAGATGGATAATATAATAAAAATGATATAATAAAAAGTAATATGTAAAAATATTTATTCAAAATATGCGTTTATTTTTTATTTATGTTTTTCTTGATCTATTTATTAATTCTCAGTATTTATTTTGTATCTTAACCAAAACAAAAGCAAACATATGATATTTATATTAATATGTTAAAATATTTATTTATTCTAAAAAGTGAGAAAATGAATAAAAAAAATCTATATATTGCACTCGTCGCAGTCGTATTTGTTATTATGATTGTATTAATTTATACTTTTTATATTTCTCCAAACAATACAAAATATGCGGTTAAATCTTCATATATACCATTTCCATCTGTACTACACGGCATGAGAGAGGTTATTGCACGAACAAACTCAAATATTATTGCACTTTCAGAAATGAGTCCAGGAATTAAAGGAATAATAAATTCCTCTACAATCACTTATGTTTCTAATTCGTCAAATACATTAAGCACATTAATTTTAATGCAGGATGTATTTTCCAATCAAACTACAGCTCAAAATACTTATCAATATTTAATAAAGAATGCATCAAATACATTACCACCAAATGTTATTAAAATAAGCAATCTAACTTCTAATTATTTTGGCATATATTTTGAAGAAAATTCTATTATAGGCAGTACAACATACTACATAATAGTAGGTCAAAATAATACAAGAATGTGTGTAAGCGCATTAAATACAAAATCAAATATATTTAATTCTTCATTTATTTCCGACCTTGAAGATGATGTAAATGGCTGTCTAAATAAATATTATTTGCCTGCAAACCAATCCAATTATACAAACTCAACTTTACTAAGTATAATTAGCAATTATACCGCCAATTCAAATCAGACACCCTCTGCAAATTCTATAAACACATTAAATCAGCCAAAAAATTATTCTTCGACATTTCCATTAAATATTGGAACATTTAAAAGAGTTTCAGCAGTAGCATTTCCTTCAATAGAAAATCTTACTGATAATAAAATAATAAATCAAACCGTTAACAGCTATGAAAATCTAACCTCATCTGTTACACTCACTAAAGAAATTTATAAGAATGAAACATTATCTGCAAGCAATTTCAATTCTATGATGCAGGTTTTCAAAAACTTTAGTACAAAAGCAAATATTAATATAATAAACAATCTTCCAAATAATTATTTTGGCACCTATTTTTCAAGTAATAATTTATATATCGATTATAATATTGATGCTTTAAATAGCACAGAGATATGTTTAGTGAGCTTAATAGATAAAAATAATTCTGTATATAATCAAAATATAATAAATACTATTACTAATACATTTGTACCAACATGCTTTAAAAGTTCTTGATTTATTTTTATTTTTTATCTTTTAATTTTTGTATAATTTTATTTTGTGGTATATAGCGAGGTATTTGAAGTATTTGGATAAAATATCTTTCAATGAATAAATTCACATGCTTCTTAATAAATAGATTCTTTGCAGAAATGATAACTTCATAAATATACGGTATTGAAAAAAATATATACGCACTTTTTAGTTCACTTTTATTTGCCCTAAAGAAAATTAGGATTTTATACTGCATTGTTAAGTATAATTATATAGTCAGATAATTAAAGAAGATTTTGAAAGGCACTACTGTTTTTACTCCTGCATTTATTTTATTATACTTTCAATTGATAAAAAGGCGCCTTGGCCGGGATTCGAACCCGGGTCACAAGCGTGACAGGCTCGTATGCTAGACCACTACACTACCAAGGCATCTAATCTAAAGTATATTAAATAATATTTATATGCTGCTACTATTTGTTATTCTTTATTATTTCTTCCATTACTTTTTTAAGCTTATCGTTCTCCATTCTCGGACCGTGCAAAGTTGTTACATAACTATTATACTCTTCAAAATATATAGTTTGATCCGCAATGCGCTGCTCGCTTTTGTCCTTCAAGCCTATAGCAGGATAAAGCTTTGCATGAAGATGATTTATCTCCGTACCTTCAAATACCATATTTACTCTGCTTACATTCAACCCCTTTTCAAGGATCTTTGCAACTTTCTTAATCACTATAATAAATTTTGCAAGCTCATTGTCGTTTAAATCAAAAGCATAACTATCAAGGTGTTTTTTTGGAATAACAAGAGTTTGCCCTTTTATATTAGGAAATATATCAAGTACTGCAATATAATCATTATCTTCATATATTTTAAATGAGTCTATTGAATTGTTTACTATCCTGCAAAATATACAGTCCTCCATAATAACCACAAGCTAAGGGGTTATTCTCTTTCTATCCCTCGGAAAGAGTGAGCACTCCCTTATATTGCTAGCGTTAGTTATCCGCATTGCAAATCTTTCTAAGCCAATGCTCCATCCCGCGTGTGGTGGGGCTCCACATCTAAATGCATTAATATAAAATTCAAAATTGTTAGGATTTAGATTTCTTTTCTTTAATGCTTCAATAAGAGCATTTGGCTCATGAATTCTCTGTGCACCACTTGATATCTCAAGCCCTTTGTAAATAAAATCATAGCTTTCACATAGCTCTGGATTATCTTCCTTTGGCTTTGAATAAAATGCTCTCGACATTGTTGGAAAATCTTTCACAACAACCGCATCTCCAAATACTTCTTGAATTCCCGCTTCATGCTCCCTTGATATATCACTGCCAAATTCAATATTAAAACCTTTGTTTTTCAGCTTATCAATAACCTGCGAATAAGTAACGGTTTTTATTTTTGGAATTTCCAGCTTTACTCCAAGCGCCTCTAAATCCTCTGCATTTTTCCTTTTTATATCTTTAAGGACTGATAGCACTGCTTTTTTTAGATACATAATAGCGTCATCAGCTTTAGCAAAACCCATCTCAATATCCATTTGGGTTGACTCTGTTAAATGATATACCGTATTTGATTTTTCAGCTCTAAATACAGGTACAATTACAAATACTTTATCAAGGCCCCCAATTATTGCTAATTGCTTATAAAGTTGCGGTGATTGAGCGAGGTAAGCAGTTTTTTCAAAGTATTTTACTTCGAACAATTCGCTACCACCTTCGCTTGCTTCTGCAATTATTCCTGGCGTTCTTATTTGCGTAAAGCCCTCTTTTGAGAACAGTTTAACAAAACTACTAAGTATTGTTGATTCAATTTTAAATATTGATCTTGTACTTAGTCTTCTAAGATCTATATAACGATAATTAAGACGCACATCTATTTCAGCAGGAACTTTACCAGTAACTTCGAAAGGAATACTACTTGATAGTGGATTTAAATTAATAATTTGTTCTGGTATTATTTCAAAACCGATCTTTGCCATAGAATTTGCTTTTATAGTACCAGTAATCTGTACAACACTCTCTTTTGGAAGTGACATTTGTTTAATAATTTCAGGCAATACGACCCCCTCTTTACCTACAATTTGTACTATGCCTGTTGAATCTCTTAAAAGAAGAAAAGTTATTTTTGCAGTTTCACGAACTTCATGAACCCATCCAGCGAGAGTTACTTTTTTTCCATCCATTTCTTTAGAAAGTTCTTTTATAAAATAACTTCTTAACATTAACACACCGTAAGTCCCGTCGGGGAGATTTGAACTCCCAGCCTATCGGTATCTAACATGTTTATGTTAGGAAACAAACTACAGCCGATCGCTCTGCCATTGAGCTACAACGGGATATCCTGAATTAAATATATTTATAATTTCATAACTGCATTTCACAATTACAGTTTAATTCATAATTATAATCGATTTATATATTGATACATATCATTTACTCAGACTCTGCTACTCTATTTCATCATATTTATTTTAATATCCAATAGGTGTTTTGCTTACATGTTGGCATTTTAATGTTTATACTATTTTATATCAAATAGATTTATAAATATTATCTAAATTTGCAATTTTGCACCATAGTTTGCAATATTCATAATAAATATTTATTAACCTGCTAATTCACTAATATTTTCGCCATTTTAAATATTTTAATAGGTTTTAATCTAACAAAATTTTTAATATGATTTGTAACTAAATACTTAATAATTAAATTAATCCAGTTATAATATTAAACAATAGATTAAACTAAAAATAAAAAGTATATAAACTGAATATAATATCGTAAATAGTGATGAAAATAATATAGATAAACAATGAATAAATAGACATATTATTAATTATATTTATCATTTAATACATATTATTTTTAATTTTGAATTTGATGAAATAAATAGTTGCAAAAAAAGAAAAAAGATTTAATTTATTTTTAATTTTGCATCTTTCATTAATACACAAAGATATTTAAGCATTTTATAACCTAAAAGAAAAGAAAAGAAAATTAAACAAAAAAAGAAAGAATATTAAGTATTAATTTTCAATATATTAATATATAGGGATTAAAAAATGCCTGCAAATGAGGATAAAGAGATGAATGTGGAGAAGGTAACGACTTCGAAATCGCAAACAAATTGGCAAGATATAGCCCAAGCGCAGCATCGGAAAAAAATAGCTAGAAGAAAACCAATAGGTTATTATAGCATCAAAGATAAAATTATTGATTTAATATCACAACAAAGTTTTATTGATGCTATTCTTGTTTCAATAGCATTTTTATCAATGTTCCTTGTAATGCCCTTCTATCCCATTTATGCCTTTATAATTCTTTTTATTATCTTGTTTGCAGCTACTATATACCATCCTTTCTTAGGCCTTATAATATTTACGTTTATTCTATTTCCGTTGTTTATGTATCAAACCCCTGTTTTAGCGTGGGCTTTTTTAATGGTAACAACGTTGATACTGATATTTGGCTATATGCATTATAGAACAATGCTTTTTACTTATATTTTATTTTCACTTGCCTTTTCTCCAATGGGCTATATTTTTGTAATACCAATGTTTATATATTCAGTTCTAACAATAGGCAACAAACGCGCCATTCTAACAATTACTGTTGCAGTATTGGCAATAGTTGTATTTTCAGGAGTTACTGGAATTGCTAACGCTGGTTATATTATTTATAATACACAAGCCGCTCATCAATATTTAGGGATTGGCTATAATAAAATTATTACTTTGGATTCTGTATCAAATCCAGCACCATTAAATATCAATGTTGGTATAAATAACGCAATTGCTTCATTTACAAATAGCAATACAATTGCATTGGTTCCTGATGTTTTTAGTGTATTAATTTTATCATTGCTTGCAGGAGGAATTTTATATATCGTAGAACTTATTCTTCTTATACTAATAGTAATGCTTATTGATTGGTATGCAACATCGCACAGGTCAAAATTTAAAGGAATGTTTGCAAGCTTCTTTGGAATTTCATTTCCATTGTTTTATGTATTAGCAATAGGTTTTTCAGGTTATACCTCACAGGTTCCTAATTATGTTCCATTTTTTAGCTTCTTGATTGCCCCAATAACATTTTTTGTATTTGAAAAAAATGATATAAATATTGTAAAGGCGCTTGAAGTTAAAAAACAGGATATAAGAATGAAATTTGGAGAGGCTTTCGAAGATTTATCATCAGGAACCTCATCAGAAACATTTAACAGTATCGGCGATTATGAACAAACTAAAGAAGAGATTAAAGAAGCAGTAGTTTTACCTATTGAAGAAAAAGGGGTTTCAAGAGCATATAATGTTAAACCAGCAAAGGGAATTCTTCTTTTTGGACCACCAGGAACAGGAAAGACGTTATTAATGAGAGCATTGTCTAATGAAATTCATGCTGGATTTTATTATGTTAGAGCAACCGACCTTATATCCGCTTATCCAGGTGAATCGGAAAGAATGATTAATAAAATATTTACAGTCGCAAAAAAGAATACACCTTGTGTTTTATTTATAGATGAAATTGATACTATAGCAACAAGTAGAGAAATAGAAGCGGATGAAACAAGAAGACATGCTTTGTCGCAATTTCTTATGGAGATGGATGGTTTCCAGAAAGTAAATAAAGTTGTTATAGTCGGTGCAACAAATAGGCCAGATCTTTTAGATTCTGCAATCATGAGGCCTGGAAGATTTGACAAACTTATTTATGTTCCACTGCCTGATGCAAATGGAAGAAAGGAAATATTTAAAAAATATTTAAGTGATCTTCCGATATCAGAGGATATTGACTATGATGAAATTGCGACCAGAACTGACAGATATTCAGGAGCAGATATTAAAGCCGTTGTAGATACAATTGCACAAACAAAAGCAACTGAATCAACACTTAAACATAAAGTGTTTGAAATAACCAGAGAGGATATATTAAGAGTAATAGCACAAACAAAACCCTCAACAACATTAGCACAGCTTGATATGTATACAAAGTTTAAGCTTGATTACGAGAGAAATCTACATCCTGAAATAAGAAGAAAGGAAAAAGACGTAACAATAGATGACGTAATAGGATTAGATGATGTAAAGAAAGCAGTAAAAGAGGCAATAGAAATTCCTTTATTACATCCAGATTTAATGCAAAAATATAATATAAAGCCGATAAATGGTTTGCTTATGTTTGGGCCTCCAGGAAATGGAAAGACAATGATTATGAGAGCAATAAAAAATGAATTTGAAGATGTAACCATGCTCGAACTTAGCGGTGCAGAGATCGCTGAAGAGGGACTTGAAAAAGCAAATGCAACCATCAAAGAAACTTTTTCTAGAGCTCAAGAAAATGCGCCGTCAATAATATTTATTGATGAAATTGATGGAATATTTCCTAAAAGAGAAGGCTCATCGGAATTCATGGTCCAGATAACAAGCCAACTTTTACAAGAAATAGATGGTATAAGAAAAACGAAAAATATTGTTATAGTTGGCGCTACAAATAGGCCTGATATGCTTGATGCTGCAATTTTGAGACCTGGAAGATTTGACAAACTTATTTATGTCGAACCTCCAGATGCTAATGCTAGAGCACAGCTCTTTAGAAAATATCTTGCAGGTGTACCTATTGATACAAATATTAATTTCAATGATATTGCAGCTGTTAGCGAAGGCTTTACTGGTGCAGACATAGCAAATGTATGTAGAGAGGCAAAAACTAATGCAATGGAGAAAGAAGTTGAAACAGGAAAAGAAGCAAAAATAACAGAAAATGATTTGATAGAAATTATAAAAAGAACAAAACCCTCTGCACCAATGGATTTATTAAATAGATATATAACATTTATCAATAGATATGGAAGAAATTAATAATTAATTGATAAATATTTTAAATATTTTTTAAATTCTGCAAAATGTAATATATGAAGAATATAGAATAATAATATTTTCAAAATCAATCTAATCAAAATATATTGATTGTAGGAATAAATTTATAGTGGTGCTTTATTGGAAAATTTAAAAAATAAATATTTTTTAGAACTTTATCAAATGGAAGCATTGCATTCTGCAATTTATGATGCACTTTCAAAAAGAGAGAATGATTTAAAATTAAAAAATTATTTATTAATACTTTCAAAAGAAGAAGAGAAACATAAAATATTTTGGAGAGAAATTTTGAAAATTAATAAAATAAAAGTGCCAAAGCTTAAAATAAAAATTACAGAATGGTTTGTATTATTAATAAGAAAAATATTTGGGATCTCACTAACCATAAATCTTTTAGAATATTTTGAAAAAACGATTGAAGAAAAGCTTGATGAAATTGTAAAAATAGAAGGCCTCAGCGAAAAAGAACTTAAAATTATCAATAAAATAAGCAGTGATGAAAAGAAAAATGAGCGTATTATTGAGGATAAAATTACAAATATGAACAGCATAATAGCAAATATAAGAGACATTATATTTGGCTTGAATGATGGACTTGTTGAAATTCTTGCAGTTATTGTTGGGCTTGCAATGGCAGTAAGTACACCAATACTCGTTGTGCTTAGCGGATTTATTGTTAGCATATCCGGGACCCTTTCAATGGGCGGCGGTGCTTATATTTCAACAAAATATGAGGGTTATGTTAGAAAAGAAAAAAGAAATGCAAATAAATCTGCATTTAATGTTGGTATAATGTATTTCTTAGGCTCTATGTTTCCATTAGCACCGTTTATTTTAGGTTTTAGCGGAATAGAAGGAATCATTCTTGCAATTATTGTTACAACTTTAATAATATCAATAACATCCACATTAATAGCTATAATAGGATATAATAAAATAACAAATGTTGTTTCAAAAACCCTCATTATTTCTTTGGGCATTGATGTAATAACAATAAGCATTGGTTACTTTGCAAGAATTCTTTTACACCTTCCACCAAATATATAAAATATATAAATTGGCAAAGGGCGAAAGGACAAAACTACGATTGCAGTATATTTGTTTTAAAAATAAATAATATTTATTTATAATTTTATTTGTTAATTATTTATTGATTAATTTTCTCTGTTTTTATTATTTTTACATTATTTTTTATTATTAGCAGTTTCTTTTATACTGTTTTTTGTCACCTTTTTCTTTTCTTTTTCTTCTTTCTTACTTTCTTTGTTGTCGTTTGTATTATCTATTTTATTTTCTGCTTTTGTATTCTCTGCTTTAACTTTTGTACTTTGTGACTTATCTGCATTCTCTTTAAATAACAAAACATCAGCAGTATCAGTACCAATTAAAACTCTCAGCTTAATAGGAGTCATATACTTAGCGTAATATTTGAATACTGCATTATTAACATCATAGCCAATCTTTACGTTTTCAGGCTCCATTTTGGTATAATGCGCAATCCTTTCTCTTATATAGCGCATCGCTCTTCTAGCCCTCTTAGGTCTTGGCTGCTTAACAAGATAACGTCTTATATTTAATGTAATTAATCTTTCTGCCATAATAACAACCTCATTTTATACATTATTCCTCTTTTAATCTTAATTTTGTCCTTCTCCAGTTTCTAGCATAATTATTGCTCTGTATTCTTCTATGGGTCTTTACAATAGCGAGGACAGGTATTCTCCTTGCTTTTTTAATTCTCTTACCAAGCATCTGTTTTTTCTTTTGAGTTTTCTTTGACAAACAAAACACCTCTAATAATCTTATGAATCATTATAAATTATAATTTCAACAAACTTTCAACAAACAAAATTATCATTACTATTATCATTAAAAGCTTATTTTTATAGCATAATATTAAAACATAAAGATATTTATAATAAACCTATAATTTATCTGCTAAAATATATTTTAATTATTTTCTATTTTTAATCCTATTTTTAATTTGTTATTAATTTATTTATTATAATATTAATTTATTAAAGTTTACTGTTTATTTATGTTTATAATTTATTGTTGGCTCCTGCCTCGATACAAATTTTTGAAGAATTGTAAGGAATTGCTTTTCTGAAAGCTTGCTTTGCAATCTTCCACTTTGTACTAATGAAATGATAAAATTAACAATCTGCGAATAAAGCACTTGATTTGAAGCCCTTATATTCATAAGACGTTCATAAGCGGAATCATCAAGAAGGCTTCTCATTATTTCTTTTTTCTGCTGCTCAATCTGAATTTTTTTGTATTGCTCCGTTAAAGCTTTTTGTAATTTAGCCTGATCATCTACCTCTTCCTGATCATCTGCATAATAATCTTCGTCTGCCATATTAATCAATTATTATATATTAATAATTATGTGCCATTATGTGTCAATAATGTATTACTTTTGTATTTATATTAAATAAAATATAAAATAAAAATATTAAATAATTAAATATAAAATTATAAAAGTTATTTTGAAGAGAGCTCATTGCTTAACTTATCAAGGAATGATTTGCCCGCAGGAGTTATTACTCTTCCTCTTTTTGTCTTTTTTATATAATTTAAATTTTCTAAAGCGGCGAATGCATCTTTAATTATACTTCCGCCCGCTTTAACTGCATGCCTTCTATGGACTGAATGTTCTTTTCTTCCGCCGTATCTGACTCTAAGCCTTGATACGCCAATTGGCCCATTAATATAGACCTGTCGTAAAATAGATGCGGTTCTTAAATAGAAGAAATCTGGATCAAGTGGTGGTCTTTCCTTATCCGCACCTGATTTAACATAATTAATATACTCTGGTTTGCTGATTTTACCTTTTAATCTATCCGCCGCTAATTTTACTAATTCTGAACTTTCAACTTCGAATATATTTGCCATATAATCCCTCTAAAACAATAAAACATTCATTTTTAATATTTTAATAATACAAATTCCGTTTTTTTATACTTATTTTTATATTTATTGATTATATTTATTCAATGCTATATCATTATAATTAATATATTATATATATTTAATATATGTTTTGCTATGTGTGTTACATATAATATAATTTATTATTATTTATTATTGCTATGCTAATATATTATATAAAATTAAATAAAATAAAAAGTATATATTTAATTTATATGTTTATATTTAATTATTTAATTAATTGCTAATTAATGTTTTTTATATTTATCCTTAACATTTATATATCTTGCAGATTAAACTATGAAATAAATTATTATAGTTTCTTAGCATTTCATTAATATTTATTATAAAACATATAATTTTTATATTTTTACTTTATATAAAAAGAATATAAAGTTTAAATTATTGCTCTTTAATAATTTTTATATTTGAATAATTTTCTAGAATTAAATATTGCATTAATTTGCTTTTATTTATTCTCATCATTATCATTGAAGTTTATTTATTGATATATTATTATCAAATATTTATATTAACCAGATAAAAGGTGATATTATGTTAAGAAAAGGAAAGAAAGAGAGAACAATAGAAGTAGTATATTTTTCTTTAAATAAAAATAGTCCTTTTTATAATAATGACAACCCTTTAGAGGTAAAAAGTGTCAAGGAAGCAAGTGAAAAAGCAGATGATTTAATAGATGGATTTTGGTTGATAAAAAGAGATAAAGATAAAAATAAAATATATGAAACACGATACTTCATTAATGGAACTATTAAAGAAATAGGTAATAATAAAGAATATGAAAAATTAAGTGAGGAGGGAATTAAAAGGGTAGTGATAACTAGAAATGGCTTTACTGAACCTTTTTTTGATAGTGATAAACTAATTAGGAGAAAGCTTCTGCGGGGAGATATTGATTGATTATAAATTATTTATTAAAATTACTCTTTTTAACTTCTTTTTTCTTTTTATGTATTAATGAGCTTCTATACTAATTTAAAAATAGATTAAAATAATAAATATTAATAATATTATATTTTAATATTAATATCATAAATTAGTATTTATAGAAAATAAATTTAAAATAAAAAATAAAATTAGCTTATGATAATATGATAGAAAGTATAGAGCTCAAAAATTGGAAAACACACAACAGCACAACACTCCATTTTCAGAAAGGGGTTAATGTTCTTATAGGAATTATGGGTGCTGGAAAAAGCTCAGTTCTTGATGCAATTTCTTTTGCTTTATTTGGAACATTTCCTACGTTGAATAGTAAAAGGGTTTCGCTTTCTAACTTAATAACAAACAGGCCTAAAAAAGAGGACAATGCTAAAATTATACTAACGTTTAGTGTTGATGGAGACACTTACAAGGTAATAAGAGAGATAACACCAAAAGGAAGTTCAGCCAAGCTTGAAAAGAATGGCGTTTATCTACAAGCACAATCCACAAAAGTTACAGAAGAAGTTGAGAGATTGCTTAAGATTGATTATGATACTTTTTCTAGGGTAATATATTCTGAACAAAATGGACTTGATTATTTTCTCAATTTAACAAAAACTGAGAGAAAAAGGGAAATTGACCATATGCTTGGCTTAGATTCATTCAGCACTGCTGAAGAAAATACAATAACATTGATTAACAATATAAGGGCTTCAATAGAAGCAAAAGAGGAAAATATTGCAAAAATAGATAAAAAAGAGCTTATCAATTCATACCAACAACTTGTTTTGGAAAAAGAGAATATTGAAAAGGAAAATGAAAAGCTTAGATTAGATGAAGAGAAATATAAGCTTGAGCTTGAGAAGCAGAAAAGCATGGTAGAGGAGCTTAAGAAGAAACTAAATGAAAAAATAAAGCTAGATAAAGAGATATCAAACCTCCAGGGCAATATCGCAAATATAGATAAGGAGATTAAAAAACTAAATGTGCAGAAGCTAAATACAGAAGAGCTAAAATCGGCGCTTGATTCTGCTAGAAAAAAAGAGCAGGAATTGAAGCAGGATGCTGAAAAGCTCAATAAAAATATTATTGAAAAAACAAAAGATGTCGCAAATATTGAATCAAATATTAATGATTTGTCGAGAAAGATTAAAGAGAAGCAAAAGCTCGAAGAATTCCTTAAAGAGAATGATGAACATTTGATACAAAAAAAGCTTGATGATACAAGAGAAGAACTTAACAACGCCGCAAGTATTGAAATTACATCAATAAAGAAAATAGAGGAGATAAACGAGACATTAAAAGAACTTAAGTTAGCAGAAGGAAAATGCCCGGTATGTGGAAACATTTTAGATGATGAACATAAGAAGAAACTTATAACTGAAAAGCAGGAGATGATTTTAAAACTAAATAAAGCAATAGAAGAAAATAAAAAAAAGAAAGAAGAAAATAAAAATATATTAAAGGAGCTAGAAGAAAAATTAAAAAAAGTTGGAGTTGCAAAAGCAAGACTCAATGAATATAAAGATATTGATGTAGATATTCAGGAAAAAAATAAGAAGAGAATCGAGGAAAATAAGCTTCTTGAAGAGCTTCAATTAAATTATAATAAAATAAAGGATAAAATAGAGGAATTAAGAGAGCCAATCTCAAAGCTTGAAGCGGAATTTAGGGATGCAAAAAGGCTTGATCAGTATAAAGAGGAGTACAAACTAATGAATGCAAACCTTATTGAGAAGCAGGAAAAAGCAAAAAGCATCAATATTGATGAGAAAGAGATATATACAAAACAAGATTATATCACTAAAAGCTCCAATATGCTTACAGACATACAAGCTAAATTATCTTCAAATATGCGCTTTAATAAAACTATTGAGGAGCAGCTCAAAGGAAAAAAGAAAGAACTTGAGAATTTTGAGGATATTGAGAAAGAAGTAGAAAATGGAAGAAATATTATAGAGAATTTAAATAAATTCAAAGCGGCGATAATAAATACAGAGGCAACATTAAGAAGCCAGCTTGTTTCTTCCATAAATGAACTCATGCTGCAGCTTTGGCCAAGGCTCTACCCTTATATGGACTATAGCGCAATAAGAATTAATGCGGTCAAAGAAGATTATCTGCTTGAGGTAAACACGAGCATTAATAATGAGTGGCTCCAGGTTGATGGAATTGCAAGTGGAGGTGAGCGAAGTATAGCATGCCTGATTATGAGGATTGCACTCGCAATGGTTGTTGTACCAAATCTAAAGTGGATCATACTTGATGAACCTACACACAATATAGATAGCAACGGAATAACAAAACTTATTGATATACTTGGAAATGAACTACCAAATATAGTTGAGCAAATTTTTATTATTACACATGAAGACTCCTTAAAGCAGATCAATCAAGCAAAAATATATCAACTTGAAAGGGATAAAAACAATTCTTTAAACACGAAAACAACAGAGGTTTAGAATTCTAATTTTTGCTGAGTTGTTATTAAAATATATTTACATCGTTAAAGCAACAAAAAGATTAAAAATAGATAGGTTGATAATTATAAGATTAAATGAGATTATCAAGTCTATTTATTATATTAATTTTAATTATATTATCATCTATTTTTATTTATACAAGTAGTGTGAGCACAGTTGCAGCGAAAGTTAATGTGGCGTGTCCATTTAAAAATATTATAAACAGCAAAAGCTATATTTATATTATACCGCAATCAATTAATTTATCTTATTCTGCAGTTGCTTTGGAAAATTGTTCAACTAATCTTATAGGAAATATTATAATAGAAAATACCACGAATATCGTTTATCAAAAAGCAATAAAGTTCAACAATGTAAATTTAACAAAGCAATCAAACATTCTAACAATAAATTCAGACAACTTCAATGTAGCACTTTATAGTGCAATAATAGAGACTAATTCATCAGCAGCTTCAAATTCAAGCCGAACATCTTTCATTGTTTTTGCACCAGCAAATATTATTATAAAAGATGTTGAAGTAAGCCCTGCTATAATTGGAAGATACTCAAATCTAGTGCTAATTGAAACTATAGTAAATAATGGACCGCTCGCATCAAGCAATATGCTAGCAACAATTAAAATTACTGGACCAAGTGGTTTTTCCGAAACAATTATGCAACCAATTCAATCACTTGCTTCTGGAAGTTCTGAAGCCCTTTCATTAGTAATGCATGGCTTAACAAATTTTAAAGGCAATTATAATTTGACAGAAAATATAAGCTATTATAGCAATTACTATTACAACAATACAAATTATTTCTATGGACCATATATATCAAATAACGCTAATACAACATATTCTGTATATATACCATATTACCAATCCACTTCAAGTATATCTGGTTTACCCCCTTCACAGCAATACCCTCCACCAACACCGACAATTCCAAAGGTTTCAGGAACTAGCTTATTAAATTTCTTAATATATCCATTTATGATTAATCTTCCTTCAGGATCAAGTGTTTTAAAGCAGATAGGGTTAAACAATCCAACAAACAATAATATAACTGTAAATATCAGAGCCGCTCAAATACAAAATATTTCTATAGGTTTTTCATCTAATGTTGTTATTATACCACCACATAAAAGTATTTACATTAATACACTATTTAGCTCAGAAGCAAATACAATGCAAGAGCTAATTAATATTCCATTAAACTTCACTATCAATAGTAATAATAAAACATATTACAGTAATGCATATACAACGCTAAGTATTGCACCCCAAAATAATAAAATTAATTTTATATCTACTGGAGATCTTGTAAATTCTTCTAATTTTTATATATCAATAGATCTCAACAATCCTACAAATAAAACAATTAAAAATATAACAATAAGTTATCCATTACCAACAGCCGCATTAAGCAAAAATACAAGCATAACATTGAGCGGCGGAACACATCTGATTAACATAAGCAACAACAGCTATGTATTAAGTTGGTATGTACCCGCATTACAACCAAATTCAAAGAGCCTCATAAGTGGCGAGATTTTAAATATAAGCAATGCACAATACCTAGATTTAGTTCAGCCCTCATTTTATACAATAAGCCAGAACAAATCAATGGTAAATTTGCTAGGCGTTTATGCGCCTACAATATATGTAAATAGCTCTGCGAAAGCAATAGTTACTTTGCTTTATACTGGCGCATTTAAAAATAATATAACACTTACATTAACCGGACCTTTAGGAATAAATATAAGCCATCCAGCAACAATTAGTGTATACCCAAATGAGGTGATAAAAAAAGAATTTTATATATCGCCAATAGAAACTGCAGGCATAAGGAATTTTATTTTGCACATAAGTGGAGCTGGCATAAGCCAAAATTATACAATACCTCTTATAATTATGAACTACCCTACGCCAACAACAGAAACAACTGAAGAGCTTATTAATATGCTTGCATTTCCAATCGCATTTATTATAATATTCTCAGCAATTATATTAGGGGTTGCACACTACTCTATAAAAAAGGCGAAGGAGGCAAGATATAACGCAAAACGATTGAATGAACTTAAAAATATTAAAAATCTTATAGAAAATAGCTCTGAAAAAACTAAAAAGAAATAATTTGCCAATTTATTTGTTATTTACTTGTAAATAGATTTTTACATCGTATTACTAATATAAATTTATTATAAAATATTAATAAGTATAAGAAAATTTTATAATATTTTATAATAGATTGTATTATTATAAATCATATAAAATTATGTATATGAAAAAATACAGCAAATATATTCAGAAAAAGCAAGAATTTTAACAATATAAAAATTAGTATATAAAAACTAATTTATATTTAATTATTGCAATTAAATTGATACCGATGAAAATAAAAAATATAAAAAATAAATCAAATACACCTTATATAATAAGAATATCTTCGCATAAAGGAGGTGTGGGCAAAAGCATTATATCAATAAATTTAGCTGTTGCCCTCAAAAAACTTGGTTATGATGTACTTGTAATTGATGCAGACTTAATGACACCTTCTATTGCATTATATTTAGGTATTGGTGAAGTTGAAGAAGGATTTAACAGCTTTATAACCGATCATAAAAAGCTCAAAGATCTTGTTATACCATCAAATACCGCGGGAATTAAAATACTTCCAGGAATAATAAGGAGAAAACCATTTATACCTAAAAAGATCGATGTTGATAATATTTTTAGGCAGATTAAGAAATGCAAATATGATTTTGTAATTGTTGATACAAATCCAGGTATAGAATTTCCAGAAACGCTCGACCATTATAATGCCGCTTTAATAATAATAAATTTAGATATAGCAAGTGTATCTAGCGCAGCTAAACTAAAAAGTATATATTCGAAGAAGAGGCTAAAGAACTTTGTTATAGTGAACAAATTTAAAAATAGATTTTATGAAATATCTTTAAGAGAGTTAGAAGAGCTAGGCATCAAGCCAATTAGTGTCATACCTGAAGATGATATTGTTAATGTAAGTATTGCTGAGCATGTGCCTGCTTATAATATAGATAAAAAAGGTAAGTTTCAAGAGAGTATGGATAAATTGGCAAAAGCGATTGCAGAAGAAAGCAAAATAAAAGCGAAGAATAGTGAAGAGGTATTAGAAGTAAAAAAGGGATTTTTTAATAAAATCAAAAGTATTTTCTTTGGTAAATAGCAAAATAATAGTGGAATAAAAGAAAGATTTAAATATATTTTATGTTTACTTATTAATAGATTAGAGTATAATATTTATATAGGTGAAAATATGACAAGTAAGAGAACCATACTTTCGATTGCAACTGCAATGCTCATTGCAGCCATAGCTTTATCAAGCGTGTTTTTATTTGAACCTCTTGTTACGGCAACTGCGACAAATACAGTTACCGCAAGTGCAAATGTGGTAGGAACTTGTTATATATCATTAAGCAGTAATACAATAAACTTTGGAAATATTTTACCAAATGCAAATGTACCCACAAACATGTTAATTACTGATTATGATAATGGAGGGAATGTTGCTGCAAATATATTAATAAGTGGTACAAATTGGATTTATTCATCATACAGTTTTGGAGTATCAAATACTCTATGGTCTGCATCAATGCAATCAACATATACAGGAACCGCATTAACATTAACGCCAACACTAACATCAACAGGAATAGTAATACCCGCACCAACACAAACATCTACTACAACAAGTAATAATATATATTTTGGTTTGGCAATACCTGCAGGAACTCCGGCTGGTGTATATACCCAAACAATAACTATAGAGAATAGTTGTTAATATATTTATTTTTTAATTTTATTTTTTATATTCTGATTTTATTAATAAAGCAAGCAGATACAGAATAAATTATACAAACTAAAAAGTTACAACTAAAAATAAATATCAAAGATTTTTTAATTTATAAAATATGATTATTAGAATAAACAACAGAATTCTTTAACTTATCCTTTATAAAAACCTATAAATAATTTTATTTTTATTTACTAATCATATTAATAATGATTATAGATTAATTAATAGGTGTATATAAATGAAACAAAAACTTATAATTGGATTTATTATGGTACTTATGCTAGTTGCGCTTAACGCTCAAAGTATCGGAGAAATCGCAGGTCCTCTTAATTTTCAAGTTGCACCGGGCCACAACCAGACATTGGCATTATATATAATTAATGGTGGAAGCGCACCAATAACGCTACAAGTGCTTAATGACTATTCTATACAATATAAATCAACACAGATTGCAAATCAAATAACACCTATAATTGCAGCATCACCACAAAATTTTACTATTTCTGGAGGAAAAGAACAAATAGTTAATATAACAGTATCAATGCCATCAAAAGATACCATTAATGCATCATGGAGTGGCATAATACAAGTAGTGGAAATTTCAAATAAAACAGAGAATGTTAGTGGTGCAATTATTAATATAGGAATTGCAAAAATGTTTTCTATTACTGCAATTAAATACATACCGCCAAAAAATGCAACAGTAATCAAACCAATAATTACTCCAGCACAAATAATTTACATTCCAAATCAATTGGCATTACACATTTTAGAAGGATTTGTAGGGCTTGTAGTAATTGGGGGAGTTGTAGTTTATTTAATTTACTTTGAAGCAAAAATGAAGAAAGCAAAAGAAGCATTAAAAAAAGCACAGCAGAAAAAACAAAAGAAAGAATCAAGAAAAAAGGAAACATTATCGAAAGCAGAAAAAGCAAAAAAAGTAAATATAAAAGAGCAAAAGACCCACAAGGGAAAAACAAAAGCAACAACAAAAACTAGAAAGCGTTAAAGTATAATAAAGTATAAAATTAAATTAAATCCATATAGTTTATAATTTCTTTTATTTTTTATTTTATATTTTTTATATTATTTATTTTTTATTTTTTATTCCTATATTTTTAATAAATAAATATATTAGAATTAAAAAATTGGCTTTTAAAAACACACTTTAACTTTTTCAGTGCTTTAATTTTTCAACAAAGCCAATCTTTGATAATTTTTAATAATTTTTATAAACTTTTACTTTACCTTTATATTTCATCCAAAGTAAAACCATTATTCTTTCCTTTTTCGCTTTGATTTCCACCTATAATATTGGCGCTTGTTATACCTGTAAATATTGCAATTACTGAAACTTTGCTGTTATAAAGAGGATCAACTCTTGCCCCCCAAATAACATTTGCATTTGGAACTGTCATTTCTGTAAGTTTTCTTCCTATTTCGTTTGCTTCTCCCAATGTTAAATCTTCGCCACCAGTAATGTGTATTAATACCGAATTGGCACCACTATAATCTACATCAAGGAGTTTATTCTTAAATGTATCTCTTACAACATCATCTACTTTATTTGCACCATTGCCTTCCCCAACACTTATAAACGCAAGACCACCGCCACTCATTATAGATTTAATATCCGCAAAATCTACATTAATTAAGCTGGGCGTATTAATTGCTTCAGTAATCCCTTTTACTGCTCTCGCAGTTACTTCATCTGCAACCTTAAATGCCTGTTCAACTGCAAGATTTGGATATAATTCAAAAAGTTTTTGATTATCTATAATTATTAATGTATCAACATGCTTTCTTAATTCTTCAATTCCTTTTCTTGCAACTTCTAATCTTACTCTTTCAAGCGCAAAAGGAAATGTTACTATACCGATTACTATTGCTCCGTAAGATTTTGCTATATCTGCAACAATAGGGGCAGAACCGGTACCAGTACCTCCACCCATGCCTGCTGTCACAAATACCATATTATAATCCTTAAGTGCTTCTTCAAGTGAAGGTTTTGAATATGTTGCTGCTTTTGCACCTATATCTGGAAAACCACCAGCACCAAGACCATTAGTTAATGCACCACCAATTAATATTCTTCTTATAGTTGCATCCATCATCTTTAGATGTTTTGCATCTGTATTTATTGCTATAAGATTTGCGCCTTTAATCCCCATTCTAGCAATTCTTTGTATAGTATTGCTTCCACCACCACCGCATCCAACAACCGCAATTCTAGTCTGAAAAAATTCTTCATTATCCATCGTGTTATCAAGCGCAGAATCAATCAAATCCATTTTAACACCTCTACAATAAATTTTAATATAACAACTATAGCAACTAATAACAATTCTATAATTATAATTAATATACATTCTAAAATTAATATATATTCTAATAATATATATTTTTATATTGTTCTGGTTTAATATATTATTTAATTTATATAATTGAACCTATATATTAATATAATTATATAATTAAGAAAACAAATATTAAATATTATACTTATAAAAAATTATACTAAAATACTTATTATTTTTTATTTTTAATTGTAATTTTATTTTATTATATAATTTATTTTATCTAATCTGTTTTTAGGCTTGCTGTTTATATTATAAATACTAAGATAAGTTTTTATAGTTTTTGTATGCAAATATTAATGCAATAAGAAGTATATATTTACAACTTTTAGGTTGTTTTATTTGTTTTGTATTTTATCTGCAAAACAATATATATTAATATTATGATTTTTATATATTATAGACTTTAAGTATAATTTAAGCATTAAGCAAATGCTTTTATTTTGCTTTTAAATTTTATATTTAATTTATATTTAAATATATTTTATATATTTATAATTTTATGAAATATTATTAATAAATTTTAATTGAATATTATTTATATTTGTTAAATAATTTAATAAGGAGATTTTATGGCAAGATTAAGACCTGCTAGAACATGTAGAAAGCCAAATTCACAAAGCTGGGCTAGATATTCTCAGAAGAAACCAAGGAAAAATTATATAAGAGCACTGCCACATACAAGTATACAAATATTTGATATGGGTAAAGATAAACCAGAATATGACTTAACACTATATTTAACAACTGCAGAATCTATACAGCTCAGATCAAATGCATTAGAAGCTGCTAGAACAGTAGCACACAAATTCCTTGAATCTGAAATCCCAGAATTATTTTATATGAAGCTTCTTGTATATCCACATAATGTGATAAGAGAGCATAAAATGGCCAGCGGTGCAGGAGCAGACAGAGTCTCAAGAGGTATGAGTCTTGCTTTCGGAAGACCTGTATCTGTAGCAGCTAGGCTAAATCCAAACCAACATGTCTTTATGCTTAAAACGACTTCGACAAATAAGAAAATCGCTATGGATGCGATGAAAAAAGCTCAAGCAAAGCTGTCAGGAACTTATTATATAAGTACAAGCTGATTGAAGTGCGCATATTGCTGCAGTTTCCAGAAGGCTTAAAGCAAAATGCTCTTGAATACGCTAGAAAGCTTGAGGAAGATGGCAATGAGGTTTTTATCTCTGCTTCTCCTTCTTTTGGTGCATGCGATTTAGCAATAAGCGAGGCGAGAAAGCTGAAGGTCGATAAGCTTATACATTTCGGCCATGCCGAGTTTCATAAATTAAATGAAGAGTTTGAAATTGAATATGTTGAATATAGGGTTGATGCGCCACTCGAAATTCTCAAAGATTCTTTAGAATATTTGAAAGATTATAAAGTACTATCAATTGTTACTACAGTACAGCACATACAACAAATTCCAGATATAAAAAGATTTTTTGAGGAGCATGGAAAGGAAGTAAAAATAGGCAAGCCTTTTGGATTTGCTAAATACGAAGGACAGATTCTTGGCTGTGATGTTGGAAGTGCAACGAGTATTGACAGCATTGTTGACGCACATGTATATTTTGGTGGTGGTTTATTTCATCCAGTAGGAGCACTTCTTGGAACGAAAAAACCTTTCTTTATTATAGAACCATTTACTACAGAGATAAAAAGAATTGATGATTTAAGAATAGAGTATGCAAAAAGAAGTAAGGGAAAAATTCTTTCTAGTATAGATGCAAAAAAATTTGGGATATTGGTAAGTATAAAAAATGGGCAGTATAATATTAATCTTGCAAAAATTATAAAGAAAAAAATAGAAGATTCAGGATGTATTGCAGAAATACTTGTTGCAGATACTTTTGATTTTATATCTCTTGATAATTTAATGAGCTTTGATGCGTATGTTAATACCGCTTGCCCTAGGCTTGCAACAGAAGATACTAAGAGGACACGTGCTCCTATATTGAGCGCAAATGAACTTATAGAATTATTGAATATTAAAGAAGAACTAAAAAAGAATTATAAATAGTGTATAAAATTTGCTTTTGCTTTTTATTAATAGATTTAATAATTTATAATTAGCTTTATGTATATACTTATATAAAAAAGGTAAAGATAATTATAAAATTAATCACGGCTAGGGGCATAAGATATTTCCATCCGATCCTTAGAAGTTTATCAATTCTCATTCTAACAGTTGTTGCTCTTATTATAATTATAAATACTGCAACGATCGCAACTTTAATCATCAACCATAAGAAAGCGGGAATAATAATAGGGCCAAGCCATCCACCAAAGAAAAATATTACAAGAAGAAGAGAGCCGACGAGCATACGAGTATAATCAAGAAGAAGCATTAGTGCATAATAAGGTGCACTTACATCAGTAAGATGGCCTGCAATAAGCTCATTGTCTGCTTCTCTTAAGTCAAAGGGGGGGCGCTCAAGCTCAGCTAGAAGCGCAATGAAGAATATTATAAAACCTATCGGTGCTATAAATACAAACCAAATATTTGATTGAGTGTTAACTATTGTTTGAAAATTGTAGCTACCAGCCAGCATTATTATACTCGCAACAACAATAAGCAAAGGAATTTCATAGCTTACAAGCATTATTATTGATCTCTGTGCACTAATTGAAGAAAATTTATTACCGCTCGACCAGCCTATAATAAATTCAATAAGAGGAGCTAGTGAAAGTATAAAAAATACAATAAGAACCGCATAGCTCGTATCAATTCCAACGAAACCTTGCGATAATGGTATAAAAACTAACATAAAAATAAATGCTGTAACAATTCCGATAAGACTGAGCTGAAATAAAGGCGTATCTGCACTGCTTGGCAGAATGTGCTCCTTTGATATAAGCTTAATAAGGTCGGCAAAATTCTGCAGAAAGCCATATTTTCCAACATAGGTTGGACCGTGCCTTGACTGGGCTTTTGCAATAATCTTTCTTTCAAGCCAACCGAAAGTATAGCCAAATATACCTATTATCAGAAACAAAATAATAAAAAATAATAAAAGCGAGAATATTAGAGATATATAAATAGATAAGGGTGCTCCAAAAATTGGTGTTAACATACTGTAAATATAATTATAGTAAGAATTGACAAACGTTGAACTTATACCAAACATAAATTTCCCTTAAATAATTAAAATACTAATTTTAATATATTTATTCATTAATATGTTTATTTAATAATATTACTTAAATTTATTATTAAGTATTATTTATTGAAATAATTACTATATCATAAATTTAATATAAAATTGATTACTGCACATATACTTTTTGTCTTGTTTTAAAATAAAAACTTATTTCTATTAAAATATTACTTACATCTTGAAATATGAATACTTTCAGCATCATGAAAGTTGGTGTTAATCAATAAATATTTATTGAAGAATTTGTAGTAAATAAATTGTAATAACTTTTATTATCTTTATATCTCTTTTTCATATTTTATAAATTATAATTTATACAATATTATTGTGTATAATAA
>JBMFUB010000007.1:0-27086 GCA_049966715.1 Candidatus Micrarchaeia archaeon | reverse complement strand
ACACCAGGGGCTGGTGGAAAGGATTCTATAGTCGCACTCTCTTTTAAAGAAAATATTGATAGATTAAAAAATTTCTGGTCAACGATCAACAATTTAGAATTGCTTGATACGACCGTTCAAAATAATGGATGCCAAATAAAAATATATAAAGATAAAAAATTATAATAGATATATAAAAGAAATTTGAATAAATAGTTTACATAAATTTTACGTAATGAATTATATAAAATTATATTACATTTATTATATATTATATTACATGAGGATTAAAAATTAAGATAAACGAAAGATGTAAATCAAATAAATATTTATACATTATATTTAATTTATAGAGCATTGTTTATGGATGGTATAGAATCAATAAAATTTGTTTATGGCGAGGAAGCCGCAATAATCAATGCTGATAATAAAAATTTTATTGTGATAAGTGATCTGCATATTGGTGCTGAACAAAAATTAATTAAAAAAGGAATTAAAGTATACGATGCTAATAAACTTATGGCGGAGCGCATAATAAAAATATCTGATGAATTTAAAACAAAGAATCTTATTATTTTAGGGGATGTAAAAGAGTCTATTTTTTACCCAGATAAAAATGAACAGCTTGAGCTTAAAAAATTCTTCTACTTACTTAAAGATTTTAATATAATAATTATTTCTGGGAATCATGATGCACATCTTGATGAGCTTGTTAATGTTGAGATAAAAGATGAGCTTATAATTGATAAATTTGCTTTTCTACATGGGCACAAAATGCCAAGCCAAACTGCAATGCTCTCCAACTATATTTTAGCAGGTCATAATCATATTGCCGTAACCTTAACTGATGAGAATAATGCAATTTATACTCAGAAATCTTGGCTTATAGCTAAACTTGAGAGCAAATATGCAGCTAAGATATATAAAGAATTTAATAAGAAATTAAAAATTATTGTATTTCCAGCGTTTAATAATCTTATTTCTGGCATACCTATAAATGAAGCAAAATCAAATCTTAATTTGTTTATGAGCAAAATTTTTAATTATAAGAATGCAGAAATTTATAGTATTAATGGAGATTTGATTGGAAAACTTTCAAAAATTAAAAATATAAAATCAGAGTATAAAAAGAAGAAATAAAATGAATTATATATTTATCAATAAATGCGCTTCGTAAATATCGCATTTTTGTTTTATATCTGTTCTTTGTTTATAACAATGAACTAGTGGCATTATCATAGCTAAAGTAATTTACTTTATGCTAAGAATTTGTAATTTCTATACTTATATTTTATCAACGCAACTGCATGCAGATTTTGTATTTATGTTTTCTTTGAGGACTTATTATCTTGTATTATTTATTCCTAATAACAGTTATAGGTATTACACCTTTTTCAAATTCTAGTTCAGCCAAATCTAATGGATTAACCATACCTTTTGGTACTTTTATCAATGGTGGTGCGCCATATGCAAGCTGCAATGCTCTTGCACCTATTATTCTTGTTTTCTCAAATTTCGTATAATCATCTTTATCTATCATTTATTCACCAATTCATTTCAAATTAAATATATATTAAAATATTTATACAGGATTTGGTTCAAAACGTTCTTTTACTTTTTTCATTTCATTTACTACTCTCTCTTTCCATACAATAAAATTGTCGGGAGTCTTTGGATATTCTGCATATAATTTATTAAATACCTTCATTTCATCAACAGCATATTTTAGATTTGCAAATGCATTAATATTTGAAGCCCCCTTCAAAATCATCTTGAATTTTGTTGCAATGCTTAATTCAGGTATCCTTCCATATGTCAAATCAACTGCCTCTTTATCAGTAAGGAAATTTTTAAATCCATAATTAATTATATCATTATTCAGTGATTGCAGATAAATCCTAAATACTTCCATACCTGCAGTTTTATTTCCATATTCAGCATTAAAATCAAGATTATACTTCCAAAGATTTTTAATACTGACATCTTTTTCCTGTATTGCCCTAATCGCATTTTCTCCCGCAAGAATACCTGCAACTAGCGCAGGCCCTATACCACCAGCACTTATTGGATTTGGCATAGCCATACTATCGCCAGCACCTATATAGCCATTGTAAACAAGACATTCAAGCTGTCTTCTTACAGATACGGACCAGTAGCCCTTACCATTATTATCTTTATTGTATAATTTTGGATTTTTTAATATAGGTATATAATTAACATATTCATCCATTAAAGATTGTAACGTATCATTCTTCTTCATTTTATTATTTCTTTTTATTAAGCTTGCTCTTTGTACACCTATCCCAATATTTATCCTACCCTTTTTACTTTTTGGGAAAACCCAACCATAACCACCAGGTGCAATATTCTGATTTAAATGTATAATTGCATATTTTTGATCATAAAATTTAGGATCTTCCCCATCTAAATCAAATTCATATATATATCTACCTGTTGATTCGAGATCTTCAACGTCAATCACTTTGTCAATATAAGGATTATCAGGAAGCTTTCTTCTTAAATTAGTTGATATACCAAGCGCATCGATAACGAGCTTTGCTTTTATCTCAGTATGCTTCATATTCTTATCCTTTCCAGAAATTCCAACAACAAAATTATCTTTTAATATCGGCGCTTCGACATCAAATTCAGGTAAATATTCTGCACCATTCTTTAATGCAAAATTTCTGAGTTTTCTAACAAATTCGGGCCTATCGAGTATAAAACCCTCCCCTTCAAAAGGGAATTTAGACTGCAAATCTGGCGAGTAAGCAACTACGCCATCCACTTTATGATCAAGCTCAGGCTCAGAAAAACTCAAGTTAATTCTTTTAGTAACAAAATCAAGATGGCTCTTCGCAACCGCATCGCCGCATACCCAACCCCAGTTGGTTTTCTTTCCAGGCTCATTTTCATTGTTTTTATCTATGAGTAATACACTTAAACCCGCTTTAGCTGCTACCGCCGCTGCTAGTGAACCCGCAACTCCAGAGCCAGCAACAATTATATCATATTCTTTCCTATCCATAAAAAAACCCATAAATTTTTTATTTATTTTTATATAAGCATATAGCTCTAATAATATAGATAGTAATTAACAAATCTATTAGTACAAATATTTATTATATTAATAATATTTAAATAATAATATTTAAATGTTGATTGTACGTATTATTGATTTGCCTATATTTTTATATTGATTTATATTATTTTACTTTGCAATTTTATAAATATGCTTTAAATATTTCTATTATATTTTTAGAATAGAAATTTATATATATTATAAAAGTTATATTATATATTAATAATATATAAACTTCATTAATATCAATAATATTATTTAATAAAGTATTATTTTATACTTATAAATTTATATTATCTAAAAAATTGATATAAATATTTTTCGCTAAAGATGATTTTATGCTTAAATCTCCTAAAAAACCTACAAGCACATCACCAAATACAAAACAGCCCCAAATTAGAACTGAAACAGAATTAGCTAACGCAAACAATACCGAACCTTATTCAATTGGATCTGGCCAAAGCTTTGAAGAATTAAAGCTACCAGACAATATCAACATTGACGAACAATTCAATGATATATTAAAAGATATAAAAGATTTATATAAAAAGATAAAAGAAATAGATGGAGTAGTAATACCAGACTGGACTTTATATAAAGATAAGCATCTTGATAAAAATGCAGAAAATTTAGGAAGAGAAATTGAAGAAAAATATAATAAGTATAAAGAACTTGTTGAAACAACAAAGAATTTTTCTGAATTTCTTTTGAAAGGAATTAATATTTATTTAGAAAAATCAGAAAAAGAGATTAATAAAACACTTGAAGAAAGTAAAAAATGGAAGAGTATAGAAAATAAAAATAATTATGCAGATCTTATAATAGATAAAGAAACCCAATATTTAGCTAAGCTTTTTGTTGGACAGATTACGAATATAAGAGCTATAATGAAAAATGCATATAAAGAGATTAATAGAGAAAGAGTAGAGATAAATACTCTAATTAAAAATTTAAAAGAGGGCACTATTCTTGAAAAAATCGCAATTGCTAGTGGTTTTAAGAAATTAGATAATTTAACACATGTTGACAATTTAATTGATAAGACCCAAAAAAATATTACAAGAACAAATAAAGTAGATTTATATGGGATTTTAGGAGATGAATTTAATGATCTTGAATATCATTATAAATCGATAAAACATGAAAAAACATATCTTAAAACAGAGATGAAGAATAACAATGATAAATACTATAAAAGATTAGTACTTTTTAAAAATGAATTCAACAATATATTAAAAATTAGGCAAGCATTTGCGGAATTTATATATGAAGGTTTAGATGAATACAGGATGAATGCAGAAAAACAGATTAATTATATAGTTGGAATAGATAATAGGACTACAAATTCTGAAATACATTTAATTATTAACAATTACAAAAATCAAATAAAAATAATTAATAGATTGTTGAAAGCTGAGCTTAATGACCTGAATAAGAGGAAGGATAAAATTGATTTTATGGAAGATGGCTTAAATGATTCTGGATTAAAGAAATTATTCAAGCTTGTAATTGCATATCTACTCTGATTTTTCATAATAAATATAATATTATAATTTTTATTATTAATTTCTTTTTCTTATTTTATTATTTGATGCGGATCCATTTATTATTTCACACGTATTAATGACAAATATAACAGAATAAATAATTTTTATTTAGAAAATAATTCTCTAATTTTAAAATACGAATAATAAGTGTGCAGGGGGTGAGATTTGAACTCACGAAGGCGCTAAGCCACAGGATCTTAAGTCCTGCGCATTTTTCCGTGGCTAGCAAGCCAGACCAGACTCTGCCACCCCTGCATAATTAAGAAAGTACAAATTATAAATTATTTAAAAGCAATAAATTTATATTAATATTGCATAAATACTTATTTATTATCTATCTCTTCTGGATTAGAAGCATTTGATACTATACCTATAATTATTAATGGTACTATTGATGCTGCAATAAACATCCCTATAATTACTACTTTTCCAAATACTTTAATACTATTTGACAAGCTTTTATCATCCAAGTCTGTATTGTCTATCCATTTTTGCATTACTCCAATGATTTTATCAGATAACCCTTCCTTAGTGGGGTTTTCCTTTCTTATTATTCCCTGTATATTGTTATTATAGTTATTTGTTTTCGTTGGTACATTATTTTCTAAATTAATTTTATTTTGTTCTTTTCCGAGTAATACCATAAAACCACAATATGTATTTATTTTTATAATATTTAAATTTTATGATTTATGTATTTACCAATTAATAATATTTTTAAGTTATGAAACTATAAAAGTGTAATAATAAAGTAGCAATAAATAATAAAAAAATTAAACATTATAAATTATAAAAATAATTTTTGTACAAAATCAAAGCAGTATATTAATATATTTATAATATTTTATAGTTAACATAGTTTCATATAATATATTTATAATCTTATATAATATATTCATTAATATATTATAGATCAGTGGTGTGATACTTTTCTTTTACATTGTTGAATAAGTAGTTTCCTTTAACAAAAGTTATGCTTAATATAAATATAATTAAAACTCTTTATTAGGCATACATGGATGGCCCTGTTTGATCGATAGCTCTTTTATGTGCATCTTGTGTCTCTCTACTCTTTTTAAGAAGTTCTCTTACTTTAGCTTCTACCTCCTTTGCTTCTTTATCAAGCTCAGTAACATCTATATTTAAGTTTATAAGCTTGTTTAGGCTTTTTATTGCGAGCTCAGCATATTTTGGATCTAATATATTTGGATCTATTGGAATAAGAATATTTATATCTGAGGTGTTGTCCATAGTTGATTTAAGCATAAGCACAGCTCCGATACCCGTTGCAATCCCTTCGCTTATAGGCTTAAGCCCCGCTTTCTGCACCTCTTTTTTAAGCGCATCGCTTGATACAATGACAAAAATTGTTTCGTTATCGATGTTCTGTTGCGATGAAGGCATACCACCAACAGAAATTATTCTACTAAGCTTATTTTCTTTTATAAAGCTGTATAAAGTATTTGAAAATTCTACGGTTTGTTCTATTGGAATTGCAAATTCAGCTAACACAGTCACTATTTTATATTTTTCATTTGCATATATTCTTACAGCAGGCATCGGTTTTTCGTCATGAACTGCAACTATCGGTGGAAAATCATCGCTTTCTATATAACCAATAAGCTGCATATCTATTTTATCAATTATATAACTTAAAGCCATAGGTCCTACTAAACCTGCACCAGGAAATCCTTCAAGAAAAATATACCCTTTAAGATCTATCTTTTTTATTAATTTTACGTTTATCATATAAAACACGCTGTAAATTATTTTAAACGAAAATATTTAAGCCTTTGTTTAAATTGATTTGTCTGCTAATTTAATATATTTAAAAATTTTATAATATTTGTATAGAGTAGTGACGTCCTACTATGACTGAAGTCATGGGCTTCCCTTGCATTATTATTATTATTATTATTATTATTATTATTATTATTATTCCCGCAAATGATGCTTTATTGGGTTTTTGGTTTTTCTATTTTCACTCATGAAGATATTGCAATAAATGAATGCAAACCACATCTATACCAACAAGATTGATATTCTCGAATTTTTGAACTTCTACTTCTTTTATTACTGTAAATATTGCATAATGTTCTTTTGTATCTTTCTTTATTGTTAGAGTTTTTCTTAATTTCAATTTGTATATTAAGTTCTATCTACATTCTGCCTATGCCTGATATTCTGAGCATGTGTTCTTTCCTTTCTTTTTCTATAAAGAATGAACTGTTATCTTGTGAATAAGCTATTGACTTATATCTATCTTTAGATTTGAATTGTGGAAATCTACTTCATTTTTTTGCAATTATTATTTTTGTATGATTGAATTGACTTTTCATTTCAAAGGTTTATTATAAAACTGTTGGGCAAGAGCAATTTTCATTATCTCTTTCTCTTTTTTGTATTTGAATAAATCTTGAATCTGTAGGTTTTTGCTACTTCAATTATATTCATTTTTATTTATATATAAAATCGTGTACTATATGCAAAGATATATTATATATTTATTAAATTTTATTATTATATTATATTTCATTATTGCGGTTCGCTTTCATCCCACCTCTAAAGAGTGTGAGATTTCCCTCTCACTATGTTAAAAATTATTAATAACAAAAGTTTTTAAACTTCTTTTTCTAATTAATAAATATTGATAATCATGTTTAAAAATCTGCTAAAAAATAAAAAAGATAATAAACAAAAGGAATCACAAAGTGCAATGGAGTACCTCATGACATATGGATGGGCGATCCTCATCATTGCGGTTGTTCTTGTTGTTCTTTTTCATATGGGTATATTTAATACAAATACAGGCCCTAAAGCACTGCCGGGATCTTGCAAAGTTTATAGACCTAATGGTCCAGGCACAACTTACCTAATGAGTCTTGAGGGTGTATGCAGCAGAGAGTTGCCAGAGTATGTTGCACAATTCAATGGTGAGGGATTTATTGGTTCAACAATTCCTATAATACCAGAAGGCACAAATTCTATAACATTTACAATGTGGTTTAATAGTGAAAATACCGCCTTTACAAATCCGCCTTATAGCGATCCCAATTTGCTTTCATATG
Organism: Candidatus Micrarchaeia archaeon; assembly: GCA_049966715.1. Lineage (GTDB taxonomy): Archaea > Micrarchaeota > Micrarchaeia > Micrarchaeales > Micrarchaeaceae > JAJZYD01. The sequence continues at coordinate 19,410 of JBMFUB010000007.1, read as the reverse complement.
GAGCGGTAAGCTCTTGCAATCCAGGTCAGCCTACAGATATTTATATATATAATCATCAAGTAAGTATAAATTGGTGGTGTGGAGGCCTTTTAATACCAATGACTTTACAAAATAATAATTGGTATTTTGTTGCATATAGTTGGAATGGAGTAGTAGCTGAGGGCTTTGTAGGGTCTAGTAATTCACTTGTAAATAATACAGCATCAGAAATTAATTCTATTAGTGCTTCAGGCATATCTATAGGTACATATGGAAGTGTGCAAACGGGCAATGCGCCTTTTGTAGGATATATATCCAATATTCAAATATACAACACTTCTCTTTCGGCAAATGAAATTCAAGCGCTCTACCAAGAGGGCATAGGTGGAGTGCCTATTGATCTACAGAATCTTATTGCATGGTATCCATTAAACGGCAATGCAAATGATTATAGTGGTAACGGCAACAATGGAGTGCCGAAAAATGTTATATTTACTTCTTTATGGGAAAATGGATATAATCAACCATAAATAAATTATAAATAATAATTACAGTTATAATATAATAAATATTGAAATAAATAATAAAAGAGATATAATAAAAGCTATAAATTTATTATAATTTATGTGCAATAATTATAAAATTTATAAATATAAAATTGGAGATTAAATGAAAAAAAATATAAAGTTATATTTTTTTGTATATATTATCGCTTTTGTTTTATTAACCATATTTATACAGAATTCATATGCAATAGGCCTTATTTATGGAAATATTATATCCGCATCAACTTGCATGCCAATAGCAGGTGCTAAAATAAGCTCAGTTTATAATAATAATGCAACTAATATTTCAGCTGCAAGTGGTGCATATTCTTTAGCACTAGGTCTGGGTAATTGGACTATATATGTTAAAGCGAATGGCTATTACTCTGAAAACTATACAACGCCTTATATTTATAATATAGAGTTAAATCATAATTTTGCACTCTTGCCTTTTAATGGAAAAATAGGTACTTGCTTAAAAAGTATAAAAAACATAACAATACCATTAATAGTGCCGATAGCTAATAACACAAACAGCACTAAAACCCCAATTACTACGCCATCTATAGCAAACACAACGCCAAAAAACAATACCTTTTCTACAGTGCCCCAATCTAATAATAGCATATATATTATTGCAATTATTATTTTAGTTATAATAGTGCTAATAGTACTGCTTAAAAGAAGGAATAAAAAAGCCCCACTAGTAGAAGAGCATTTTATACACCCACAAGAATTAATAAAGCAATAAAAGTATAAAAATAAATGATAAGAATTTAATTTTATTTATTTTATTTTAATTGTTTATTATATAGTATTTATACATTATATATACATATATTATATGTTTATTGTTATAAATTTATTATTTATTGTATTCATATTATTTTATTATTTATTTTATATATTTATTATAAACCCATATAAAAAAATAATTATAAGTATATTAATATTATATATAATATTAAAATTATTAATATTAAAAAAATAAATTAATAATAAAAATAATTAATCAATATAATAATTAATAATAATAAATAATAAAAATAATTAATAATTAATTAATATAATAATTAAAAGTGGTAAGATGAGTAGAAGAGATTTAAATAATAAAAAAAATATAAGAGGAGAAAATATTAAAAACAATAAGTATATTTTTAAATTAAGCACTATAATATTAACAGTACTCTTTTTTTCAATCTTAATACTTCCTATACATTTAAACTATGCGGAAAGTACAATATATGCACCAGCGGTTATTGTTTATAATAACACAGGAATATTAACAAGTATAACCCTTCAGGTTTCGCCAGGAAATGGGAACGTCTCAATAAAAGGTCCATATTCTATCGGCAATTCAACACTCCAAAGTGCAATAACAGGGGCCAAGTATGCAGCATCTTATCTCAATATAAATTTTAATAAATACAATTTTTCATACTATATAAATGGAAATAATATTAATGTATCGGGTCCCAGTGGAGGCGCCGCATTAACACTTCTTGCAATATCCGCTCTTTCTGAAAAACCACTCAATAATAATTTTACGATAACTGGAACAATTTCAAGCACAGGGAATATAGGTCCAATAGGGGGTGTCTATGATAAAGTTGCAGCGGCTAAAGCTTACAACTTATCTTATGTTTTGGTACCTGCTTATTCTGGAGATGATGAACTATATTATTTAATTGAACATACATTCAACATACCAGTTATCGCAGTTTCAAACATAAGCCAGGCTTATTTATTTGCATTTGGAAAGCCAAGTCCAACCGAAATCGCAGACAATTCTATCAACTATACATTTTATACAAAGCTAAATATGAATATTCGCAATGCTCCATACTTATGCACCGGATCATGCAATTATAGCGCCTTCTCAAAGCTTATAAACTTCACATTCGCAATGACAAATGAGAGCATAGTACAGCTTTCACAGAATCCAAGCTTTGAAAATGCTGCAGCACAGCTGGGAGCATCAATGCAACAAAATTCAGAGCTGGCTCAAAAAGGCTATCTTTATGCTTCGGCAGATCTTGCTTTCCTAAACTTTATAGATTCTAATTATTTAGTACACGCCACAAATTCATCACGCTCATTTGGGGAGATATATCTAGAAAAAGTAAACAATGCATGCAACCTAACAATTCCAACGCTAAATTCAAATAATTATGAATATGTTATAGGAGGCGAACTTAGGCAGTCATGGGGTGCCCTTACCATCTCGTCTCTCTTAAGCTCTTACAATCAGACTGATACAACAAGCGATGGTGTTTTAGATAATATAAAGCTTGCCGGTACCGCCTATGCTTGGTGCAATGCGGCCAGCCAGATGTATAATATTGCAAGCACTATCAATGGTACACCAATCAAGCCGAATCAGGCTCTAGAAGCGCTTGCAAATGAAAGAATACAAAACGCTGAGAAATATGGCAACAACACATACTTAATAAGCGCTAAGGACGCGTTTGCAGCTTCAAATTATCCACTTGCAATCTTCGGAGCAGATTATGCTTATGCAATGTCAGTGGCACCAACCTCGACTTCTAGCACAAACATTAATTCAATTATAAATCAAACAATTAAGCTTGCTTCAAATTCAACTTATGGAATCTGGCCGACAGAGTTTGCAGATGAATCGTATCTATATGCCCAAGAGGCAAAGCTAGCTAGCAATTCAAGCGATGCTTTAGATTTTGCTGTAAATGGATATACAACTGCACTTCTAGCTTCTAGGTTAAGCAATGACACAAAATTAATAATAGAAAATATGACAAATGGAACGTTTGTGCAGAAAATTTCAATACCTTCAGAAATCCAAACAACAAAGCCAATTAGCACAACAAATACAAGCAACCAATCTAAAAATATAATCATAACAGGAGAGGTTGTACCTCCAATATATCCCTATATGCTGAATATGATGAATTCTATATATGATACGCTTATTGTGCTTTTGGTATTCAATGTTGTTTTCTTAGTTGTAATCGTAGCACTTCTTGTTAAAATAAAAGCGCTGCAGGAGAAACAGGCTAAAAATAATCCAATTTCAAAAAAAGTGGCGAAACATATAAAGAGATGATTTATTTTTATTTGATTTTTCTTTTATTTTATTTATTCCGTTTGCCTTCTTAATATTTTATTCAATTTTATAATTCTAAGATTCTCTTTAATTTCTTTATCATTTGCAATTTTACTTTTTCTAGAATTTTTATATGCATCTCTGTATGCATAATATTTTTTATATACATTTATATTAAAGTTTTCGCCAATTAATATATCTTTGCTTAGCTCTTTTATAATATCTTTTTCATTTAATATACATGCAATCTCTAAAACCAAACACTTCTCATCATTGCCTAATTTATTAATATGTTCATTAAAGATTTTATTTTTTTTATATTCATTAAAGAACAGATTGTAAAAATTAACTTTATTTTTTATTTTTATATTGCTTCTTTCTATATTTTCAAAATCTTTAAATAGATCTTGAGATTTGTTTATACAGACCTTCATTCCTCTTTTAAAGTTGTATCTTACAGAATAATAAATAATCTCATTCATAAGTTCATTTTCGGAATATGCGGCATTAACTAAATCATCTAACCTGAATTTTAGAATAGTTTTTATTGCATTAAAATTTGCATTGCTTAATCTTTGATTCCATCTTTTTTCAAGGTCTATAGAATATTTGAATGCTTTTATTATTTCAGCGCTTGGAATATTTAATATAATCTCTTTTATCTTATTTTCATCATGCACCGCTTTAAATGTCGCATATGGAAATAAAACATTATATAATAAATTTTCAAAAGTATTTATTTCTGTTTCTGATTTTAAGATTTCCAATTTCATCTCTTTTAATTTTTCTGATACTTTATGATTAGATTTCCAGCTATCTTTAAAATATTTTTTTTCAATTTCGCTAAATGTTCTAAAAACCGCATATGCCTCTTTATCCATATCGTTAATTATTGCAAAAGCAACAAAATCCCTCCTATAATGCTTCTTGTTTTTGCAAGGAACTAAAAAGAATTCTGTTTTGTTTTTAATGATATATGGTATTATTAACTCTTTTCCGCTTTTCCTTTTGAACTCCTCAAAAAGCGCAATTGACTCTTCCTTATCTGCATTTTCTAAAATTTTATATACTTCGATTTTTTTAGATTCGTTGTCAGTTATTTTTAACGCATTATATATTTTTTCAATGATCGTATTGCTATCATTTTTCTTTTGGTTTATAATAGTATTATTTATCATTTAACAACCAAATACATAGATATTTTATATCTTTAATTATAATTATTATAATCAATTTATATTATTTAATATTATATTTATTTGCTAATCCAATATTAATTCTATTTCTATTAATCCTACTTTAATTCTATCTATAATTTTATAAGCTTGTGAATTAATTACACCATAATCAATGTTATTAATTTGAGCTATTGATATATTTTATATATTTTATCATATTTATACTTGTGCTTTTATATTTTATAATTATTATTTATATTTTGTATTTTATAATCTTAAATATAAAAAAGACACAATGTTATTATAAAATATATATTTATAAAATATATATAATTATTTTATTATTGGTATTATTAATATTATTAGTATTATTAATATTATTAGTATTATTAAAAATTAATTCAATAGAATATTAATATAATATTTAAATATAATTAGAATAAAGCAGACATTAAGCTTTATAAAACTTTGTGATAGAAAATATACATATTAAATTTAAATATAAATATCTTAAATATATTATTATAATTATTACATAGTAAAAGTATAAATATAAATATTAATAAATATTAATATAAATTTAATATAAATATTAATAATTGTATATATTTCAAATCAAAGAATCAATTGCACAAAAAACATAAAAAATATATAGGACTTAGTGCTTATAAATAATATAAAATTTAATTGGTGAGTTTATAACTGAATCTTCAATACCTGGAAAAGTTTGTTCGTCATGTGGCAGATTGACGCATGAATATACAGAATTTGTCTGCCCGCAATGCGGTAAAACAACCATAATAAGATGCAAGCATTGCAGAGAGATAACTAATATTTATAAATGCAAAGTATGCGGCTTTGAGGGACCTTAATGGGAAAAGTAGCTATAATTTATAAAGTTTATCCAAAAGATGGAATGTACGACGAGGCATTTAAAAACATAAAAGAACAATTAAATCCACAAGCAATGCAGGAAGATGATATAGGATTTGGAATAAAGTTGATAAAAGTTATGTTTGTATTTGAAGATAAAGACAATAGCGCCTCAACAATAGAAACAAAATTAAAAGATATAACTGGAGTAAATGAGGTAGAAGTGGTTGATGAAACGCTTCTGTAAATAACTTTATTTAATTTTGTTTTTATATTTTTATCTTTTGCCTTGCTTCAGATTAGCTAGCATAAGCAATAGCTTTCTAATAACTAAGTTAGAACAATTAGCAAGGTATTAGTTTAATAGTTAAATAAGGCATTATTCCGCAAAAAGTATTAAATATCTTTATAGTATATAAATATTTTATAATTATAATCAGTATTTGAATAAGTATATAAACATTATGATTAAAAATTATTATTTGTCAAAGGGATTTTATGGCCAATATATCTGGAAGTATACGTCTTGCTGTAGATAGTGGTAATGTTGCTTTAGGTGTACGCTCAGCGCTCTCCGCCATTATGGATAATACTGCAAAGCTTGTAATAGTTGCATCAAAAAACAAAAAGGGTAGAATAGAGGATGTTGAGCACTTAGCTAAGCTTAATGATATAAAAATATACAAGTTTGATGGAAATTCTATAGATTTAGGTGCAGTTTGTGGTAAGCCTTATTCTGTATCCGTACTTGCAGTTATTGATGCAGGGAACTCTAGTTTACTCAAAGATATTTAATTTCATAATTGTATAAATAATATGAAAATTATATGAAAATAAAAAGTATAGAAAATATAAAAATAATATAAAAAATATATTAAAAATATTAATAAATAGTTAAAGTGATATAATGCCAAATGGAGAATTTGCCGCTAGAAAGATATTAAAACAGAGAAAACATCAGCGTATGCTGAAAAAATGGTTGAAAAGAAGAAAGTTAAAGCTCAAGCAAAAGTATGATCCAATGGGTACAGTACCTATGGCTAAAGGTCTGGTTCTCCAGAAATTCATGGTTGAGCAGAAGCAGCCACACTCTGGAATGATAAAATGTGTTAGAGTACAGCTTATAAAAAACCATAAAACAGTGGGAGCATTTGTACCAGGAGATGGTTCAATAAACTTTATAGATGAGCACGATGAAGTTACAATAGCAGGTCTTGGCGGCTCACAAAGAGGACAAATGGGTTGTATTCCTGGTATGAAATATAAAGTTGTTGCAGTTAATAATACAGATTTGAAACAGATTAGAACTGGAAAGAAAGAGAAACCTAAGAGATGATTATTATGGATGAAAAAAATAATTTTAACAATAATGCGAAAATTGAAAATACCGCAATTAATGAAGAAAATATAAATAATAAAAAACCTGAAGATATTAGTAAGTCTCCTGTTGATATGAAAGATAAAGTTATAGATAATAAAATAGAAGAAAATGAACAAAAAGAGATGCAAAATGTAAAACAGAGAAAAAAGGCTAAAAAAATAAATATAGGGGCAAATCAAGAGCAGAAAGAGGAAAACCTCATTAAAGCAAATTCACAACTTCTTTTTAATAAATATAGTTATGACGTTGAAGTTAGAGATCCGAGCCTTAAAAATTATATATGTCTAAAGCCTTTGGTTTTTCCAACAACTTTTAGAAAAACAAGCCAAAAGAAATTTTCAAAAGCGAACATCAATATTGTTGAAAGACTTGTAAATGATATGCAGAGAGGAGGTACAGGAGGCAAAATAGGTGGTAAGGTAATAAGAACAAAAGGAAGATTACAAGGCAAGAAAATAACAGTGATGAGAATTGTAGAAGATGCATTTGATATAATTAATAAACAAACTAATCAAAACCCACTTCAGCTTCTTATATATGCGATTGAAAACAGCGCACCTATAGAAGATACCACACGAGTAAGGTATGGTGGAATAATTTCAAACATATCAGTTGATGTCAGTGCTAGCCGAAGATTAGATATCGCTATTAGAAATTTAGCGCTTGCAACAATTATAGGTTCATTTGGGAATAAGAAAGATATTGTAAGCACATTAGCTAACGAGATTATATTAGCATCAAAGAATGATATCAACAGCTATGCTATAAAGCGTAAGAATGAGATAGAGCGTATGGCGAGAAGCGCAAAATAAGGTGTAATCTATGGCGAGAAAGGAGTATGTTGTTGAAGAAATTACAAAAATAATGGGTAATTTAGATCAGATAAGGAATGTTGCTATTATTGCGCATGTTCATCATGGCAAAACCACATTGACAGATTCTCTTTTAGCACAAGCAGGTCTAATATCAAAGAGCGTTGCCGGAGATGTTTTATATACAAACTACGAAGCAATTGAGAAAGATAGAAGAATGACAATTAAATCTGCAGCCATATCTTTAGGTTTTAGCTATAAAGACAAAGACTATATAATAAATCTTATTGATACACCTGGTCACGTTGATTTTGGAGGACATGTAACAAGGGCTATGCGTGCGGTTGATGGTGTTGTGCTTGTTGTTGATCCCGTAGAAGGCATAATGCCCCAAACAGAAACAGTACTTAGGCAATCGATGAAGGAGAAAGCTAAACCCATACTTTTTGTAAACAAAACAGATAGACTACTAACAGAGCTTAGATTGACACCTGAGCAGACCTTTGAAAGATTGATAAAACTTATTGCAGATATAAACAAACTTATTGAGCAGTATGCACCAATAGAATTTGCCGACAAATGGAAGGTCAGCGTTGATAATGGAAGTGTTGCATTTGGATCTGCATATAAAAAATGGGCTATATCAAAGAGAACTATGGAAAAATACCATACAACTTTCAAAGATATATTTAATTTGACTGCAAAAGGGGACGAAGCGACATTGCAGAAAATAGCACCAATAGATGAAACAGTTTTGACAATGATTATAGAGCACCTCCCAAGTCCAAAAGAGGCGCAAGCCTACAGAATACCACACTTATGGCATGGCGATATTAATACGCCTGAAGGAAAAGCAATGATGACTGTCGATGCAAATGCAAAAACAAATGCGGTCGTATTTGGCATAAATTATGACCAACACAGCGGCGAGGTCGCAATTGCAAGAGTCTTCTCTGGGAGCGTAAAGAAGGGAATGGAATTTAATATTTCTGGTAAAAATGATAAACAGAGGCTACAGCAGGTCGGCATATTTATGGGTCCTGATAGAGTTTTAGTAGATCAAATCCCTGCTGGAAATATAGCCGCACTAATAGGCTTAAAGGATGTAAGTGTAGGAGATACAATAAGCGAAGAGGTTATAGAGCCTTTTGAACAGATTACACACTATTCAAAGCCAGTTGTTACAAAGGCTATTGAAGCAAAAGATTCAAGAGATACTACAAAGCTCATTGAAGCTTTAAGAGAGATAGGGAAATCAGAGTTCAACATAGAGGTTAAAATAAACCAAGATACTGGAGAGTATTTAGTAAGCGGAATGGGTGAGCTTCATTTGGAAGTTATAGAGACAAAGCTTAAAGACGAATTTAAGATTCCAATAATATCTAGTGAGCCAATAGTGCTTTATCAGGAGGCTATAGAGGGCAAGGCAGGACCTATAGAAGGAAAATCACCAAACAAGCACTCAAAGTTTTATGTTATGGTTGAGCCACTGCCTGCGAGCGTTGTACAAGCCATTGATGAGGGTACAATAAGAGAGGGCAAGCCAAAGGGGCAGAATGCTATTGAAGCAATGATAAAAGCAGGGCTTGACAGAGCTCTAGCAAAGGGTGTTGTTGATATTGCAAATAGAAATATGCTTATAGATGCAACAAAAGGAGTTCAATATATGAATGAGGTAATGGAGCTTCTTATCGATGGATTTGAAGAGGCGGTTAAAGATGGACCATTAGCTAGGGAAAAAGTTTCTGGCGTTATGGTAAAGATCGTTGATGCAACAATTCATGAAGATCCAGTACATAGAGGTCCAGCACAGATTATACCCGCCATAAGGAATGCAATATATGCGGGACTGCTTACCGCAGGAGTTATAATCCTTGAGCCAAAGCAGAACTTTACAATCAATATACCACAGGAATATATGTCAGATGTTATAACAATGATTCAAAGCAAAAGAGGTATAGTAAATAATATAACACAAGATAGAGAACAGGTTTCAATACTTGCAAAGCTTCCAGTAGCAGAAGTTATAAAAGGATTCTCCAATGATATAAGAAGTAGAACACAGGGCAGGGCGATTTGGTATCAGGAGTTTGCAGGCTATGAAAAGCTTCCAAAAGATCTGCAGAACAAGGTTGTTGCAGAGATAAGAAAAAGGAAGGGACAGCCACCAGAGCCGCCAAAGCCAGAGCAGTTTATGTCATAAAAATCAGAGAATATTGAGATGCTGTAAATCTTTTACTATTTTCATTTTTTTATTTATTTTTTTGTGCAGCGTTGAGTATCTAAGATGAAAATAATGCAAAGCAGATAAAATAAATTAAAATATAAAATTAAACAATTACAAAAAAGGTAGAAAATATGAACAAAATTAAAATTATTGAAGGAAGTACAGGGAATGTTGAATTAAAAAAAGGATTTGAACTAAATGAAATGTTAAGAGAGCTAAGAGATCTAAATGATTCACATGCTAATAGATTTATATCCTCGCCAATACTTAAAAAATATAAACCTTACAATATTATAGAGGTATTAAGAAATACTGAATTTATTTATGATAAAGAATTCTTTGATATGCTGCTTAATAAATCCATAGTAATTGAATTAGGAATTACAGCTAGAATAAAGAATATTTTATATTACTTTTTTGGAGGGTTAGATGCACCAACAGAACTTACCGCTAAGAAATACCAGGTACTCACTTTGGGAGAAGCTTATGCTATATATGGAAATGAAGAGATGAAGAGCAAATTAATTGATTCAGAGATATTTCCAATTGTTGCTTATCTTCTTTTTAAATATGGATCTGACAATATTAGAAGAAAAATAATAGAAAAAATAGTAAAAAATGAAGAGATATTAAATATTGCAGAATTGGCGTTAGAGCAAAAAAAATTTAAAGATTTTATTGAATCTTTAAAGCAGTATAATAAAAAATATAATTATTAAAATCAATACTAGAAAAATAGAATATAAAAAATAAAAGCAGGATATTAAACTATTTAATAATAAAAGGAAAAGATAAAAATATTTGCTGTGATTATATATTATGTTATACAATTATATTGCATTATTTTTATTTTTTCTGTTTGCGCTGCTAGTTCCAATTCTCTTTCTTTTATTTTCGATGCTAATTAGAGAAAAAAGCAGGGCAAATAAAATAAAGAACGCACCATACGAAAGTGCTGAAGAGAGCATTGGCAGCGCAAGAGATATCGAAAATGAATATCTGCCATACTTTACAATATTTTTACCATTTGAACTAATTATTATATTTCTTTTTATATGGGCACCCAATCTTAAACTCATAGATCAAAGTAATAATATTATACTAATAGGATTGCTTATTGTTGCAATGTTTCTTTCAGCTGTAATATATAAGATTATAACTAGAGTTAAACAATATCAATAAGTATATTAAAATTTTATAAGAATAATATATATAATATTATATTAATTTATTATATTAATTTATTATATTAATTTATTATATTAATTTATTATATTAATTATATTATTTATGGTGATTAAAGTTATTTTATTAATTGTTGATTAAGAAACTTTAAGTATGTTATAAGTGATGCTGTGGACAAGCCGTATAATGAAGAGGAATTTGAAAATGCACGCACAGAAATGAACAGGCTAGTCCTTGATTCTGTATCAAAATATGAAACGAAGCCCAATGTAATGTTTGCTAAGCTTAGTGAGCTAATTCAAGCATTTTCTGGAGGTATTATTAAATGGAGCAGAACCAATTCGCTTTGGCCTCTTCAGTTCGGTCTTGCATGCTGTGCTATGGAGCTCATGGCATTTGGCGCTTCAAGCATTGATGCAGAGCGAAAGGGTTATCTTTTATTTAGAGGAACACCAAGGCAGTGTGATGTCATGATTGTAGCAGGATGGGTTACAAAATCCATGATACCAAGAGTTAAGAGGCTCTATGAGCAAATGGCTTCTCCAAAATATGTTATTGCATTCGGAGAATGCGCAACTTCTGGTGGTCCATGGTGGGAAAGCTATAATATAATAAAAGGTATCGATCAAGTACTTCCCGTTGATGTTTATGTTGCTGGATGTCCGCCAAGACCGGAGAATTTATTTGCAGCTTTGATGAAATTACAAGATAAATTAAAAAAGGGAGAAAATGGAGATAACAAAAGAATCCTTAGTGGAGCAGCTAGAAAAGCTTAAAAGTGGAGGTTTTAATTATTTAAAAAAAATAACCGCTGTTGATTACGTAGATTACATTCAGGTAGTATATATACTTTATAATATTTATAAAAAAGAAGAGCTTATTGTAACAGTCAAGCTGCCTGCGAAAGAGCCTAGTGTCCCGACTGTAATTAAGGTTTATGAAAGCGCAGACCTCTATGAAAGAGAACTTTCAGAGATGTTCGATATAAAAATAAGCGGAAGAAATATAAAGCGCTTGCTGCTTGAAGAATGGGATGGTGCAGAAGCACCGCTTAGAAAAAGTTTTGTATGGGGTAATGAAGATTACAAAAAATTGTGATATTGATGCCACTAATGAGAATTAATGTAGGTCCTATACATCCGAGTACACATGGAGTATTAAGGCTTATTGTTGATATTGATGGTGATACAATTAAAAATGTTGAGCCACATGTAGGCTTCTTGCATAGGGGTGTTGAAAAACTCTCTGAAACAAGAACATATCTTCAAAATATTTCTTATTATAACAAGCTTGATTATGTTTCTCCCCTAAGTTGGGAAGACCTCTATGTGAGCACTATCGAAAAAGCAATGGGTGTAGAAGTAAAAGAAGCTGCCATGTATGTTAGAGTTATACTATTAGAATTTCAGAGGATTGCTAACCACCTTCTTTGGCTTGGCACATTCTGCAATGATATGGGTCAGATGTTTACAGAATTTATGTGGACTTTTAGAGAGCGTGAAAAAATACTTCAGTTTTTTGAGCATGTTACAGGCCAAAGAATGTTCTTTAATTATATGCGCCTTGGGGGTGTAAGAAGTCCATTACCACCAGACTTTAATGAGGAAGCAAACGAGCTTATTGATTATTTGTATAAAAATATATCAGAGTACACAAAAATTCTTGATGCTAATAATATATTTAAGGAAAGATTAAAGGGCATAGGCACATTAAGTTATGAAGATGCTATAAAATATGGAGTATCTGGTCCAGTTTTAAGAGCTTCTGGCGTAAATGAAGATGTAAGAAAATCGCACCCCTATTATATTTATGATAAAATAAAATTTTATCTGCCATTAAAGTCAGAGGGCGATTCTTATGCAAGATACCAAGTTAGATATGAAGAAATGTTTCAAAGCATAAAAATTATAAGAGACGCATTAATGAGCATGCCTAGCGAAGATGTTGTTGGTACTCCCGTTAAGCTTATAAATCCGCCAGCAAAAAGCGAGGTTGTAATAGAACGAAGAGAACTTCCAAAAGGAGAAGGGCTTATTTATATGGTACCAGATAAGCAGAAGCCGTATAGGATATCAATAAGAGCACCCGCATTTGCTAATCTTCAGGTTTTGCCGCTTCTTGCCAAAGATATTAAATATGCAGATTTATTTCCCTTGTTGGGGAGTTTGGATTTAGTAATGGCTGAAATAGATAGGTGATAATATGAAAATAGAATGTTGTGATATTAATAGAAATCCGCAAAATAATCAAGAGTATCCCAACAAAGTAGTAATTGAAACAAAAGATAATCAAAATATAGTTAATAATAATTTTAATAATTTCGAAAATCAGTATTCGATTGAAGAATTAGAAAAGCTAAGGAGGGATATAAGAGATAGAATTGGATTTGCATATGAAAAAGACATTTTTAAAAAGCCGAGCCTGTTTTATAATCCTAAAATACAAACTATTATTTTGGCAGTATCTGGTGCACTTTTTTCTTTGGTTGGAGGAATTACCGGAAGCTTTGCACTGGTTGATTTAGGTGTATCTTTTGTATCTGGAGCAATAATAAAATCTGGAATAGAAAAAAATAGAAAATAGTAATATGCTAATTTTATTAAATATACTATTATATATTAACATCATTTATCCCATTTATCCAATACAATAGCAATATATATTAAATAATATAGAGCTAAATATTAAGTAAAATATATTAGAATATTGTGGAATATTGTATTATAATATACAATAATATTGTGTTGCGATATTATATAAAATATTGATTTATTATGGATCTGTGGCGCAACTTGGATAGCGCGTTCGGCTTCGGACCGAATGGTTGCGGGTTCAAATTTGCCAAAAGCAATGAAAATCCCGCCAGATCCGTAAAATCATATTCTAATCTCTCCAAAAGCAAAATTTACGCTGCGGGTGCGATTGCATCAATTATGAAGTTTATGCTATAAGGAACAAGTGCAGAATAATCTTCTCCTGTTCCAAAGAATAAAACAGGTATTCCAGTTTCATGCGCTATGGAAAGTGCATTACCACCTTTTGCATCACAATCAAGCTTTGTTAAAATAATACCATCAATTTTTATAAATTTATTAAATTCAGATATTTGCTCAGCTAGTGCATTGCCTGCAGTACTTTCTCCGACAAATATAGTTAAATCAGGTTTTGATATTCTTACAATTTTCTGCATTTCATTTATAAGATTCTTGTTTGTATCTTGTCTTCCAGCACTATCTATTAATACAACTTGTATACTGTGGCTCTTTGCATAAGCTATTGCATCAAAAGCAACGCTTGCTGGATCTGCGCCGTAGGTGCTTTTTATTACAGGTATACCCACTTTATCAGCATGATATACACTTTGCTCTATTGCTGCTGCTCTAAACGTATCGCTCGCAGATAAACAAGAACTTATATTATTATTCTTTAACAGGTATGCAATTTTTGCTATTGTTGTCGTCTTGCCAGTGCCGTTTGGACCTAAAAATAATATTTTTACAGGTAACTCATTTGATAATATTTTATTTTTAATAAATTGCAAAATATTAATACCTGTATCATTTCTCTTAAGTATATCGTATAGAGATGTCCTTATTACACCAATCAATTCTTTTTGAAGATTTTTAGAATCAAATTTTGCTGATATTAGATTTGCCTTCATTTCCTCAATGAAATCATCAGTAGTATCAAACGAAACATCTGATTTTAAAAGTAGTAATTTAATATTTTCTAAAAAATTATCAACTTCATTTTCATTAAGCATAATATTTTTTATTAAAACACTTTTAAGTTTTGTAGATAATGAAAGATCTATTTTTATTCTTTTTTCTTCGTCTTCTTTTTTTATTTTTTGTGCATTTCTTTTTGTAGCAATTTCACGTTCTTCTTTAGGTTTATTTGAATTTTCTAAATTTGCTTTATTATTGGCAGTGTTTTTTTCTATATTTGCAGAACTAATATTTTCTTGTTTAGTATTATTATCAACATTAGTAGAAACAGGAATTTCATTGCTTGTTTCCTCTTTTTTTGCAGACTCTTCTGTTTCTTTATCAATTACTTCTTCAAAAACCTCTGTTATATTTTCGTTGTTCTTTTTATTTTCAACTGATTCTTCTTCATTAACTTCTTGATCTTTTTTTTCTTTTTTTGAAAATATATTTACCGCATCAGAAAGTTTTTTTCTCAAATTATCAAACATTGAAAAACCTAAATAAAAGTATTCTGAATAGTTTATATGTTAATTTATATATAAGAATTGATCATGATAATTATATTAAATCTGCAATAAACTCATATTATATTCAATTTCATTGAGTGTTTTCTCTAAAGTCTTTTTGTTTTTTTGTAATTTTTCTATATTTAAATTCTCTTTTGTTATATATTTGCTTGCAATTCTTTTTACATTTTCAATATTTTCCTCAACTAAGAAATTTGAACCTATATTAACAAGAAGCACATTATTGGTTATTCGCATTCTAGCAAAAGTTATTTCACTTATAGGAAGGATAAATTCATTTTGCTCTATCAAATCAATATTCTCAAGTTGCTCTTGGACCATATAAAAATGATTAAGAATATTTAACCGTTGATTGAGTGTCCTATTAATTTCATTATATCGCTCTAAATAAAGTTGCTGCATATATCTTAATTCATTAAGCGTATTTTCACGGGA
Organism: Candidatus Micrarchaeia archaeon; assembly: GCA_049966715.1. Taxonomy (GTDB): domain Archaea; phylum Micrarchaeota; class Micrarchaeia; order Micrarchaeales; family Micrarchaeaceae; genus JAJZYD01. The sequence goes on along the minus strand of JBMFUB010000007.1, from coordinate 3,476 downwards.
TTGCTCGTTTTGCACTTTTGGTTCTTCATTCACAATATCACCTTTATATTATAACTATTTACCTTATTTATTTTTATTTATTATTTATTTATTATTATATCTTTTTAATCTCTTTTATATTAATCTTTCCGCCTCTAACTCTAGTATTACTTCCTAATTTTACAATTGCTAACATTTTTGCGTGTTTCTCACTCTTAGCTTCAACCTCAAACTCAAATTTCTGCGGACTCTTTCCAAATGTTCCATTTACAATGTACTTCATATTTTCACCTTATTAAATTCAATAGATATAACAAAATATAATAAAAATCATTCGAGATTAAGTGCTTGCGTTATTCTTCCAAGTTCAAAACCGGTTGTATCCTCACCTATAAGTGCACCTTTTGAATTTGCAACAACAGATAAACCAATAGCAAGTGATCCAACATTTGCAGTGGTTCTTACTGGTGCAATACCCACAAATTTGTGTATTTTATCTACCTGCATATCTGTAGCATTATTATTTATAAGAATACCTTTATTTGTTAAAATATTATTAGCACCAACAGTTTTAAATTGACCTATTTGCTCGCTTATTACTTCAACATTTAAAACATCACGAATTTGCTTTATATCATCAGCATTATAATCAGGATTGACTATCGCAAATTTATCATTGGCAAGTATATCATTGCCTAAAGCATTTAAGTTACTTTTTAATATCCCGACATTTATACCTAAATCTAATGATTTAACTTTTTGGACATCACTCTCATCAAATAAATTAGAAAGAAGAATTCCATTTTTGTTTGCTTTTATTAGTATTCCCAATAAAGAAATATCATAAAAATCAAGCGCTATAACCTTTGTGTGAAGTGTATTTTCTATTAATGGAATGCTTTCGCTATTTATGCCACTACTTATAAAAGAATATTCTTCAGTGGATGATATAAATGCACCTACAAATGTGCTACCATTTATTCTACATTTTGTTATTGTCATTTTAAACTCACATATATAATCAAAATATTTTAAACATAATGTAATATTTGTTATATTTATTTTATATACTATTATAAATTATAAAATATAAAATATTGTTTATTTAATATATAAATATTTTTTATTAATTATTAATTTTTTATTATTTTAATATCTTAGATGATAAATATAAAAAAGCTAGTTTTTTACAAAATAGACCAAAATAATAATAATAATAATAATAATAAAAGATAAAAAAATAATGATTATATATTTAGTATTATTACAATAATTTGCAAAACAATTATTAATAGATTTTTCAATAAGTTTTAATAAGTTTGATATATAGTAGATTTTAATAATATCTCAATAAGTATTATTTTTTATATTATTTATTATTTTATTTATTTTCTTTATAATGTTTATAATAGTTTATATTATTAAATTATATACCTTTATTATTTAATTATTTTCGTAAGACCAATGGCCGCCACGCGAATTATGTTGAACGTGTTTTTCAAAATGCCTTTTTCCTCTATTATATCCTCTAAAGTTTCTTTGATTATTTGAGTGATTAAAGCCTCTACTATTATATTCACTGTAAAAATCAAGTTTTATATTCTTAAATTTTTCTATATTAAGATTTATCATATTCATCTCTATCCTTGCACTATATGCTATCTCACGTATCATAGCTTTTTGAGAGTTTGTAACTAATGTGAATGCTTTCCCATTCTTTCCCATTCTAGCACTTCTGCCAACTCTGTGTATATATATATTTGTTGTATCTGGAACATCAAAATTTATTATGTCTGATATATTTAAAACATCTAACCCCCTCGATGCAATATTTGTTGCTATAAGAATCTGCGCTCCTTCCTTAAATATGCTTAATGAACGCTCACGCTTAGCTTGAGTTAAACCACCATGCAGCAGTATTGCATTTAAGCCCTGATTTCTCAATACATTATATATTGAGTTGGCTGTGCTTTTCATATTGGCAAAAACTATCGCCTTACTTGGTTTATATTCCTCAATATAAGCTAACAACGCCATATATTTTGATTTGTTGTCTGGTACAACAGCGAATGAATGCATTATATTATTAACAATAATATCTTCCTCTTCTCCAACAATTAAAGTTTCTTTATCTGGTTTCATATATCTTCTTGCAATATCTGTAATCTCTCTTGGCATTGTTGCAGAGAAGAGCATTGTTTGGCGTGTGCGTGGCGTCTTTGATATTATATCACTTATATCATCAATAAAGCCCATATCAAGCATTACATCAGCTTCATCAAGCACAAGATATTTAATATTAGTAAGATCCAAAATTCGCCTTTCTATAAGATCTAAGATTCTGCCAGGTGTACCTATAATGATATTAGCACCGTTTCTGATAAGATAAGCTTGATTGTTCATCGATGCTCCGCCGTATACAGTAGCTACTTTTATACCTTTGATGCTAAGCTTTTGAGCAACTTCAGAGACCTGCAATGCAAGCTCTCTAGTCGGAACCATAATAATAGCCGCAATCTTATCATTACGCTTTATTCTATCAATTATAGGTATTAAAAAAGCACCTGTTTTACCAGTGCCAGTCTTTGCTCTAACTATTATATCTTTACCAGACATAATAATTGGTATAGCTCTTTCCTGAACTTCTGTAGAATTTAAGAAGTTTATTTTGTTAAGAGCTGAAACAAGTTCTTGCGTTATTCCTACTTCTGAGAATGTCTTCAATTAATTACCTTTCTTTTATTTTTAAACAAAAAGAATCTTTATTTTTCTTTTATTTCTAAATATTTCTTATAAGTTATGATTATTATATCTTTTGATTGCCAATATTAGATGCGGGTTTTCATAAATTCTTAATAAAATGCTAATAAATTTATACTTATAATTTAATAAATATTAAATTAGATATAATAGTATAATAAGTATAATAAATAAATTAAATATATCTACTCATAATTTATAATATAAAAGCAACTAATAAAAACTAATAAAAATAATTAATAATTGAGCAAAATAAAAAGATAAAAATAATAAATTATAGATAATTAATACATTTCTTCAAGTTTCTTTATTCTATCTTCTATAGGAGGGTGTGTTGAAAATAGGTTCATTATCGATTTTTTCTTCAATGGATTTGCAAAGTATAAAGATGCAGTAAATTCATTTGCGCTTTTTACAGGAGTTGCATTAGGATTGTTTTCATAAGCTTGTATTTTCTTTAATGCATTTGCAAGGTATTTTGGTGCTCTCGTTATCCTTGCTCCATTTGCGTCTGCCATATACTCTCTTCTTCTGGATATTGCAAGCTTAAGAAGAGTAGCAAAGATTGCCGCAAATACACCAATCACTACAGCAAGAACTAAAAGCAGTAATGTACCTTCGCCAGAATTTCTGCTCCTTCCGACATTGAAGCCTCCAAAAAACAGCATATTCCTAAAGATTGCTGCAATCAATCCTATTATACCTGCAAAGACTGTTGCAACGAGCATAAATTGAAT
>JBMFUB010000006.1:0-29956 GCA_049966715.1 Candidatus Micrarchaeia archaeon | reverse complement strand
CTGCTGAGTGGCATTGTAATATTTTTCATAAAATTCACTTAAAAATATTGCCACTGACATTTTAAAATATTTTTCATATTAAAAGATTATGTGACGAAGTTAAGTTGCAAAATATAAAAACATACTGAAGACTGACGTTGTCCATCAAGATAAATGCGTCTTGCTTTTTAAACAAAGAGATACTGCAACATTCAGGTCGCAGAGACATATTATTGAAAATAATTATTAAGAACTTACAAATCTATATCAAAAAATTAGATTAAGGAATATATGAAATGCCGCAGCTGTAATTTAGGATGCTGCCGACACTGCATGGCTTGCCATTGAGCTCAAACAATCCATAATTATTGCTCTCTAATTCTTTTGTTGTATTTATAGATATATATGGTGTGCTCAAAGGCATCCATAAAGAAGGAGGTACTGCGGCAACATAATTATTACTATATAGTTGCTGCATCTCTGTCTGGCTTAGTTGGCTATTGTAAATCTGATAATCTGCAACATATCCTTGATAATTTGCAAGTGTGCCACAATTATATGTTGTTCCTGTATTATATAAACCTAAATAATAATAAGGTGATGAAGGTGCAATTCTTTGGGGTAGTGTATTTGCTGAAAAAGTTTGTATTCCATTTATATAAGCAGAGAGCGTATTGGCGCCGTTATATGTAAAGCCGATATTGCTCCATCGATTAAGAGGTATAGTCCCTATTGTGTTGCAAACTTGAGCAGTTGTATTATAGTATCCAACAACAACATTATCATTTATCAAGCTTAAGAAAGTATCGTGCAATGAGCCAAATTCATCTATTATTACGCCGTTGCTTGATAGAGGATAAAGCCATATCGAAAAAGAATAGGGCTGCTTATTGCTTGAAAGCCATGAAACACTCGAAGCTTCGCTTATATAAGAATTGCCAAACATGTTTATAGCTTTTGGAAGGACTGCATTGAAAAAGCCAATGGAATAAGCTTCACTATCATTTGTATTATTTATAATTAAGCCACTATTGCCTATATAATTATTTACATAGATATGGCTATAGCTCGTATTTGAACATTCGCTAATGTTGATGCAGTTTAAGAATGGTAGTAGTGAAGTATTAAAGCCCCTATATTTGCTTAGAGAATCACCAAAATAGCCGCGCAGTCTTTTATAATATATATTTGAACCTATTCCATTATTGTTATTTGAACTATAATCATAATTATTTCCTTCTAATGGGAGCCATAAAATAGTATTTGAAATTGGCATACCCATTATACCTTCATTATAAAGTTTATTTATAGATGCACTAGGGAGTGGGGTATTATATATCTGTATATTTGTTATAGAGCCACTAAATGCGGGTCCTATAATGATTTGATTCATACTTTGAAGTGGAGGTATAAGATTTGTATAAGATACTGCTTTATTTCCATTTATATACCATATTAATGTGTTCTGTGAGAAAACAACTGTCGCAAAGGTCCATATATTTGATGGTATTGGTGTTGATTGTAAATTGTCAATTGTTGCACCATTTGAATTTGTATATTTAAATACCAATGCAGTTCCATCTGTGCTTCCAGGAGCACATGTGGATGATGTTAAAGAATAAATCATAAATGCTTGTGTATTTGTATTGGATGCAATAATTGTACCACATCCTTGTGATGTAATATTCTTATTAATCCAAAAGGAGATTGTATATTGAGCAGGTATGGGAACGCTTGATGCTGTTGTTATATTGCTAGTAGTTTGCCCACTAAAATATGGAGTATACAAACGCTCTATATTAAATGATGCTAATCCTTTTCCTTCGCTTTTACTACCGTTGCTTAATAATTCTATATATGATGGTAAATAATCTGCTTCAAAATAATTATTATTATTGACTGCACTTATTAATTGACTTGTATTTAAAAGTTCTAATGCGTTCCCATAAAGTAATACTTGGCTTCCGTTTCTTAAATAGCTGAATATATTACTGGAAGGATTATATGCTAGATATGGTGCTGTTGGTATAAACACAAGGGGTGTATATGTTATAAGACCACCCATATTACAAATATTTTGCTGTAAATTTATTGAGTTTGCAGTTGCTAATATAAATCTGCTGTTTTGGAATCTAGTAGGAATACTATTGCATGATGGTGCGCCACTTATATTGATTATTGTCCCATAATCAAATAGATAAGGGGATAAACTGCCAGAACTTGCATATATATTGCCAATAACCTGTGCTTTTGGTATAGCTATAAATTTAATAAGTGATGCAGAACCTCTTATAAATGTGCTTAAATCAAAAGTATTATTTATGTTTATAAAAGAGGTTGCATTAATAGGGTACACAAAAGTGCTAGTTGGTGTTGTAATTTTTATTAGTGCAGTATATGTTGCATTTATACTAGAAGAATTATCTTGAGATATAAAAAGTTGCGGTTTACTTATATATACATTAATACCCTGCAATACAAGATTATTGTTAATAACATTTGTAAGTTTTGTTAAAGTTGAATAACCCATCGCATTATTAAAATTATTTCCATTTATACTTCCATTCATCATTAAAGATTCTAAAGCAAATTTTACATTTCTATTTAATAAATAAAAATAATTTGGATTTCTAGAATTATATTCTATAATTGAATAAGCATTCTGCAGACTTTGCTGAAGTTGTGCAGTAACCTCAGAATTTATTTCATTAAGAATTAAGCCTTCACTTTCTGCTGTTGATAAACTCTTCATATTATTATCATAATTTATGTTTATTAATGTATAAGTTATAATTTCAGATAAAATTAATATAAGAAAAATAAGCATGAGCAAAGTAAGTAAAATTCCCTTTGTTGACTTTACTTTTTTTATCTTTCCTATTTTTATATTTTTTTTGTCTGTTTCATCTCTCACATTACGTAAATCTATTTTATCATTAATCTTTATTTTACTATCCGTTTTATTATTGATTTTATTATTAATTATTTCCATTCAACAACACCAATATTTATGATTTTATTAATTCCACTTACATTTATACTTAATGGTACAGAACTTTTACCTATCACATATGCACTATTTAATTTAGGAGGAATAAATTTTGTATTAGTATACGAAATGTTGTAGGGATATGCAAAATGAAATTTTGAATAATCATTAGTATCTCCTTGTAGCGGCCACCAACCTTCTATAGAATTAGAAATTGGTGCAGCAGCAAGTGCATTTATATATAATGTGTAAATTTGTTTGCTGGACAAAGTGCTATTATATATTTGAAGATTTGAAATTATTCCATTATATAAAAATGAATTGGAATTACCACCTATTTCTAAAGTATTATTTGATATTGCGATAGAATTCATATTTATATAGTTTGCTTCAAGTGTGCCATTATAATACCAATTGAATTTACCATTTCCAAATGTTAGTGCTACAAATGAGAAACTATTTGAAGGAATACTAAATCCACTGTTTATTATATGCCTTACACCACTTGGATCAATATAACTAAAATTGAGCGTTGAACCTTGGTAATTTCCGCCAATAGTATTTAATGATAGTTCATAGCTATATGAAGTAAATGGTCCTGTAGTAATAAGAGCAGGATCTGCATTTTGTGTGTTTGCTGGATCTATCCATAACGCAATTGTCATATTATTTATAGGATTTGCTTGCTGAAAATAGCTCACTGTGGCATATGTATTATAACCATTAAAGTTTGCAGTACTTAAAGCTGGCGCATATATATTATTTATAAATAGCGCGGAACTCGTATTTGTGAGTGTTAAAGTTGCATTTTGTAATGCATCCGCATAACTACTATAATTGTTGAGATATAAATAAGCAAGTGTTTGTAAGAGCGTACTTTGTGGATTTATTTTTGGCTCTCCTATTGCATATAAATTTTTACCTATTGCAATATAAGCATTTCCATAAGCAATGGGGATGTCGCGTATATAATTGTTAATTGGAGTTCCACTAAACGATGCTTTCCAAACTATACTACCTGTATTGGTTAATGCTACGAGCGTTGTACCATTTTCTATGGTATAAATATAATTAGGTGTTGATGTTGGTGTTACATTTAGATTTGTAGGTAAAGGTGCTTTAAAAATAATAGCGCCTTTTGGTGTAATAGAATAAAGGCTATTTGAAGTTTGAATAAAACTTTGATTATTGTATATTGATGCACCGCCAACTATATTATTATCTAAACTTTTAGATACTATAAAATTTCCGCCAGTATTATAAATATAAATGATATTTACAAATGTGGTTTCTAAGATATCCCCATTTTCTGCAGGTGGGTTTAATGGTGCAGTACTCGTAGTTGTTGGTGTATTAGATATTTTCCATGTTAATGTTATTTGATTTGCATATTGAGAAAACGAACCTAAAGTTCCTTCCCATAAACCACTAGATGGGCTTGTTAAATTATATTGTATAAATTCACCATTTGAAAACAAAGATGGCGCACCACCCGCGGTTTTTGCTACAATCGAGCCCGTAAGTGGATCAATAAGTGTCATATTTACATTAATATAATTATTTTCTGCAGTCAAAACAACATCTTTTGTTGTACCAATATTTTGTTGCCACAATAAAACGCCATTATCTGAATAAGCATAAATATAACCATTGTTATCTGCGATGTAAATATTGTTATTATATATTAATGGGGTTCCTATAAAGTTTCCAGATGGTGCAGTTACTTCAAATTTGATACTCCCATTTGTTGGGTTTAAATCATAAAGGGTTGAACCTGGACCTTGTGTTGTAAATACAAGCATACCATCATTTATTGAGGGTTCTTGGTTAATTGGAGTTGGTGTATGAAATGTAAAAAGTACTAAAGGCAGTAAAGGCCCATATCCATTTGTGCTTGAAGATAAATTTTCATTTCCACCGTATTCTGGCCATGTGCTATTTTGTATTTGAGGATTAACCATAGCAGCAGCAAGCACTACATTTTTTAGATTTTCCATTTTGTAGAAAAGTGAGCTGGTTATGGCTGTTGAAGTACTAATATAAGGATTTTGTAATGTAAAATTATTTTCATAAAAAAAGTATAATATTGCAGATATTGCAATACCTAAAATAATAAGAGAAAAAACTGCATCAACTGTAAATATAAAACCCTTTATTTTTTTCATATTGTATCATCATATAATTATTATTTAATTTATTTATATTTTATTTATTTAACTTATTCAGTAGCTAATGTTGTATTACTCCATATATAAATTTTAACATTTACTATTTCATTATTATATATTGCAGTTTCATTCGTTAAATAAGTTGACAAAGAATGATAAATTAAAGGATTACGCCCTATCGATATGTTTAAATTATTTCCAATAATTTCAATATAATATTCGTAGTTTATTCCGAGCGCTTGTTTTGTTGCTTGGTAGTTATAATTTGACATAGATATAAACGTCGCAAGCTTATTTTCTGATATAACACCTCTACCTGTATTTTTTTCAACTCCTATAAAAATTCCAGTCCATGTTGTGGGATTTGTCGTATTTACTAAGCTATACCAATTATTAGGTGAACCTTTAGAAAGAAATGATGCTGCAAGAGTTTGAGCTTCTAATTTCATAGAAGTGGCGCTACTACTAAAGCTTGTTGCTAATTGATTATTAACTGTATTCCAAATGAATGCTACAATAATTAATGCAATACTAAATATAAATATAGCAAACATTGCATCAATACTCCAAAATTGCCCTTTGAGGTTTTTTTGCATTAATTACACCTCTTTTTTCATTCACTTTTTTATATTTTTATTTATCTATTTATTCTTTTTTATTATTTTATTAATATATTATATTTACCAGCCCTCTTTCTATTTCTTTTTGCTATGTTTATTTTTATATTTATTTTATTTACCACCCAAAACAAGCCTTTGTTCTGCGGGTAATCCTTGCTCATAAAGCTGCATCAACTCTGTATTATTTAAAATGGAATTATATAATTGTACATCAGATATTGAGCCATTAAAAATTCCAGATGTTGCTGTTAATCCTCCTATTATTATTTGACCACTTTGTATTGAAATAGTGCTTGGAGCATTAAATGTTGTCTGATAGCCATTGACAAACAATTCAACTTTATTATTATTGATTGTTGTTGCAACAAAATTCCATGAGTAAGGTATAAGAGGCATTGATGTTGCTAAAAAGCTTTCACACCCAAAATTTAATGTAGGTATTAGAGACGAGCTTAAACTAATATTTAAAATATTTCCTGTTTCTGATGGACAACTTGATTGTGGTCCATAATAAAAGATTCCGGATTGTTGTAATTGTATTGGTTTTGGATTTATCCACGCTGTTAATGTTGCTTTTGATCCAATTATTGATGTGGTTTGTGCAGTTAATGAATTTTGCCCTGCTGGGTTGAATAAAAGTATATAATTATTGTTTGAACTATTTTGGTTATTTTGATAAATAAAGTTTGTGAATAAAGCAGATCCTGTTAATTGTCCATTATAGTTATTGGCGCTATAGTCATTGAGATTACCATATAATGGATACCATGCAATAAGGTGTTTTAAATTAACTGGTGCACTTATCATACCTTTATTATACAGCTCCTTTATTTGAGATGTAGTTAAAGTGCTGTTATAGATTTGGATGTTTGATATACTTCCATTTAAAGGAGTTATACCTGCAGCAGATTGTGCAATTGAAAGTGATTTGAGCGAGTAAGGTCCTGCAATTATTGGAACTACAAACGGCCCTTGCGAATTGGTATAAAATGATGCATATCCATTTGTTACAGTTACTGCGATGAAATTCCACACATTTCCATTAACCCCATAACCATGATAATAATTGTTTCCAAAACCTATTTCTTCATCACCACTTCCAGGTAATGCTCCTGCCCCATTACCATTATTAAGCCACATTTCAAAGTTGTTATTTCCTATAGAATTAAAGATAGTATAACCATTACTACTTTCTATTTTTAATGTATTTGATGCATTAATCCAAAAAGTAATTGTAAATGTATTAATGTTGTTATATGGTATGGGTGTAATTACATAACCTGCATTTGAAGAAGGAAAAAGTAAACTTTGAAGATTTGTTGGTTGTGTATTTATATTCTGCCATTTTGGAAAACCATTGTAAGTTGAAAAAGATAATTGTTTGTTGTTTCCGCTTAAATCATAAATTACATTTCCAAACCCTTCATTAATCGGCCACCAATTATAGAGTGTTGAATTAATACTATTGCAACTCACTATTAAAGATTGATTCCCATTAAATAAAGTTACTACTGCTGTTGTGTTGCTTTGAGTTGGGAGCATATAAATATAATTAGAATAGCAGAATCTTAAAGCGGCATTTTTTATATTGTTTATAAGAGCATTATTTGCAACAATGCCTATTAAAGATGGCGGATTAACAGTGCTTGCATTGTTGCTTAATATAGTATCATTGATCTGTATTATTGGTACATAAGATATGCCTAAAGTATTGAGATTATTATTGAAACCGCTAGAATCAAAGGCGTTATAATCGAGCTTAAAATAAGCTATAAGATTTTGGGGCTCTACATAACCACTTATTAAGCCATTTTTATAAAGTGAAGTTATTCCTGGGCCATTTATACTTGTATTATATATTTGAATATTTCCCATCAATCCGTAAAAATTAGGAGAATTTTGTGGTACTATCGAGTTACAACCTACAATAAAAGCATTGGCTGCTATAATGCTTTCTTCTTGTCCTAATCCACTTGTTTCATTTCCATTGATAAATATTAAGAAAGTTCCTGTATCTATACTACCTTTTATTAATGATATCCTTACACTATTCCATTTATTCAAGTTTAAAGGTTGTGTGGAACAAAGAGTTACAGAGCCACCGCTAACGCCCAAGCCTTTGTTGAAGGAGTTAATACAAACGCTACCACTTTGATTTATGTTTATTATAGTACCTTTTGTTAGGTTTCCATTATAAAAAAGAATAGAATTAAATGCAAGAGGAAATAGCCATGCGCTTAATGTAAAATTTGGTATATTATTAAAATAACTAACATTATTGAATAAGCAAGCATTGTTAAAGTAAGCTACATTTGTACGTTTTACATTGTTGTATAATATTTTAGAAGGTAATGAGCTGGTATTTTGGGGGTTTTCATCTATATAAATAGAACCATTTACATTAGATATTTTTATTGAGCCTGTAGAAAGATTTAATTGATATAATTTAATTGAATTCTGATTAACAAAAGTCGTACCATTTACAACTAAATTTTTAGCATCGCTATAGGCATAGCTTTTCAAAATTTGCGCACCTATTCTTGTTGTTGCAATTATTACACCCGTTGAAGAGATTGTTATATTATAAGGTTGTGTGCTTAATGTTCCTAAAATGGGAATTGTTGCGGAATATCCGCTACCCGCAGCGATTGCTTGATCTATATACAATGCAATATTTTGTGTTATAAATTCTAATGTTGTACCCTCTTGGTTTGCAAGAATTGCACCTCTTTGTGTTGCTATTGCTGCAAATACAATAATAAATATAAGAAGTATATATGAGTATACAATTGCAAATTCTAATGTAAGTTGTCCCAACTTAGTTGTCTGAAGTTGCATATTAATCAGAATATATTAAAAGATAAATAATAAAAAGATATAGAAAAACTTAATTAAGATGTTATTAAATATAAAATTTATAATTAAAATATTTAAAATAAATTATAATCAAAAAATCGTAGATAATATAATATAAAAAATATTACAAACTACATAATATATAAAATTAAATAATATAAGAAATATCAAACTTTAAAAATGCTAAGTTATAAAAATTTCATTTTGAGCTATAATTTATTCATATAAATTATCTAACTCTTTAAGAGGGTCTTTCTTGGTTATCAAATAATAAACATAAGCCACTCCCATTAAAGATATAATTGCTGTTACTAAGCATATTCCTACTATTAACCCAATAGCAGAATTTAATTTTTCAATTATTTTAGATTCGCCCTCTTTCTTTTTTTCTTCCGTATTTTCCTTTCTTTGTGTAGTAGTTGTAGTGGTTTGTTTCTCTTTTCTTATTATATTATTAATAGAACTTTCTTTAGTATCACTATTATTAACATCTTTCGTATTTATTTTTGATTTCATAAAAACACTTTTTTATTAATTAATCAATTATTACTTAAAATTAGATAATTATTATATGTGCTTATATTTATATATTGCTTTCAATTTGTTATTTGTCGTATTTTTAAATAAAGATTAATTGCTAAAAATAAAAAATTATAGAAAATAAAAAGAATATTAAAAATATTAATAAAATTAATAAAAACAAAAGATAAAAATTAGATGTTTAATATTATATTTTTATTATATTTCTATAAAATATAAATAATTTAAAAAATATATCTATTATTTATTCTGCTTTTTTATTTGAGCTTTAATATCATCAAGATTTTCTTCTATGTCCTCAAGCGCCTTTTTAAGTACATCCTTTGCTTTCTTTTTTGATGTTTTTATTATCAATCTAGGCTTTCCGGTTTCTGGATGATCTCTATTTACACCTGCAAATTCAACATCGCTATATGTTAATAGTCTATCTGCTATAAAATCCGGAAATACAATGCTTTTGTCCTCAAATTCTATAATTAATTCATTATCCTCCTTTTTAATTATATGTGCTTCCATTTTACTCATCTTTTTATTTTTATTTGATTCTGTTAATTTTATTTGTTATTTTATTATTTAACGCTTATTTATTAAATTTATTAAATCCTTATTTTTAATTAATATCATAATTATTTCTCTAAATTATAAAAATTTAAACCTTATTATTTTAAATTTTATGTTTTATTATAATTTTTATTTAAAATTGTTATATCTCCTTGGTCTGTTAAAAGGTTTGGGTTTTCTAAATTCCCCTTTGTTTCTGTATTCATGCGAGCTAAATTTATGATGCCTGTCAAAATGTTTTTCATCTGTATATTTATTTTGTTGCTCTTTGTTTTCACTAGCTTTTATCTCATTATTTAATATTTCTATATTTTTATCATTTAGGAATCTATTAATCTCATTTATATTCATATAGAAAGGACTTACTTTTTTTGTTTCTTTATAATTACAAAATTTACATTCAAGAAAGCCATCATTAGCGCTCATAGTTCTACCGCATATATGGCATCTTGAATAAACTACACCTGTTTCATGTTCAAAAATATCCAAGATATATGTATCTTCTTCATCTGTTATTCTTGCTATAACTATATCGCCCAAGCCACATGGTTTTTCAACATTTTTCTCTCTGCTGTTTTTATTTCTTATTATTATCTTTCCATCCGTCAATGCCAAATATTCTTCGTTTGCTATTTTAATATCATCAATTTTTACAAAAACTGCGCTGCCTACGCTGTCGGTTACCTTTCCTATTATAAGCATATTCTTTTTCAATTTATCTATTGATCTTGTTGCTTCTACAAGAATTTTATTATCTTTTTTAATAACTTTTCCAAAAACAGTTGCCCTTATTATTCCATTGCTAACATATGTATTTTTTGATGCGAGAAATTCTTCTTCAATACCAAGTTCCTCGCCAGGTATAACTAATTTATTTTCCATATTATTTACCTATCAATTTTAATTCATACTATATAAAAGTTGTTAACAAATTTTACAATTAAGAATATATAATAAATTCTAAATTAAAATATTTAAAAATAAAGTTTTAATATTTAAGATATATTCTAATTTTTATGGAGCTGTGTTTTGGACTAATGTTGCTCTTGCATTTACTACATTTTCAGCATTCTTTATATTTTCTATATTTAGAAGTGCTCTATAAACAGCAAATAATACATTATATTTAGTTCGTGTTCTGCCACGTGAAAAACTCCACAAATCTTTAACTCCTGCAAATTCGAGCATCTTCTTAACAGGCTCACTTGCAACAACTCCGAGGCCTCGTGGTGCAGGTTTTAATACAACTTCGACACTGCCACATTTTCCTTTTGTTGTAATTGGAAGGCTATGTTTTGTTCCGCATGCACACTGCCACGAGCCACAACCCATTACTATAGGTATAACATTAAGTTTTGCATTTCTAATTGCACTATCAATTGCGGCTTTGACTTCAATATCTTTTCCGCTTCCTATACCAACATGCCCGTTATAATCACCAACAATGGCAGTAGCCCTAAACTTTGCCTTCCTATTATTTTTTGTCATTCTTTGTACGCTTATTATTTCAACAATATCATTTTTTAGATTTGGTAACAATGCATCAACAATTTCAACCTCCTCTATTTTTTTACCCATATGAAATATCTGTTCTATACTTGTAATTTCATGTGACTTGACCTTTTTACCTACCATTGTTTTAGGCTCCCATGCATCTATATTAAATACCTTTTCTTCTTCTCTTTTTGAAAAATCTCTTTTATGTCCAGCCAAATAATCACTAATTATATTTTTATTATTTTAAACATTTTTATTTTTAATTATTATTTTTTAATATTTTTATTATTTGAATTATTTAGAATTTCTGATTTTGCAATCTCAAATAATTCATTTATTTTACTAGCATCAAAATTCATTTCAGTATATTTTGAAAATTTCTTTTTATATTCGTTAGCATTATCTTTAAGTAAATTTGCATAATTTACTATATGTGTTCCATTAATTCTCTTTTCATCAAACTCAATATTTGCAGCTAATTTTACGCCACCATCAATAATCCCTTTAGCGGCAGCA
Source organism: Candidatus Micrarchaeia archaeon (assembly GCA_049966715.1). Lineage (GTDB taxonomy): Archaea > Micrarchaeota > Micrarchaeia > Micrarchaeales > Micrarchaeaceae > JAJZYD01. The sequence goes on along the minus strand of JBMFUB010000006.1, from coordinate 18,230 downwards.
AATATAATGGAAGACTTTATTGGTTTATATAAGCCAATATCTAAAATTACATCTTTATTATTACTAAAGCGTTTTGCAGCCAATAAACCAGTTAAATAAGCGGTTGGAGTGTTTCTTTTAGGCAACCATTTAAAGGATTTAAGCATTGATGAGGTTGTTGTACTTAATACTTTATCACCACTTTTTTCAAAGTCGACAAATTGTACAATAATGCCTCTATTGCTTTTTCGCACAACTGCTCTTATTTTGTTTCCTTTCAGTAGTTCAATTCTTTTTTTATAATTTGTTACCCCTTTTCTTCTTCTATATTTTATTGATCTAAACATAATCTCACACTTCTCTCTAGTTTATTTTTATTATTCTGTTTATTTTATTCTCACATATGTTTAAGTTTTTTATATTTTTCATCATCAATATTAATTCCGCTCTCTTTTATATGGCTAAGCATTGTTGCCTTATTTTGAAATGTGCCTCCTTTAGCAAGTTTGTAAAAAGCTTTAAATCTTTCATTATTTATTGTTTTATCCTTCTTTAGCGCTAGAAGTATCCTTCTTAATGCTCTTATTCTCTTTTTATGTTCTATACCTCCTCGTGCTTTTTTTGTTCCTTTTTTGCTTCCCGTGCCTCTCCTTCTTCCCTGTGCTCTTTTAATTTTAAGCTCTTTGCCATATCTGCTTTTGTTGTGTTTAATTGCATCAGCATAAATCAAGCCATCTTTAATAAGCTTCTTAACATCTTCTCGTGTTATGGCTTTTTTAGCCTCTGGTAAACCCTTTTCAGTTATTTTAATGCTGCTAATACCTCTATTAAGAATATCCGCGGCAATTCGTTTAGTAAGTTCAATACTCATTTCACAGCACCATTTGCAACATGTATAGCATTTTGTTTTGCAAGCTCTACCAATTCAATCCTTTTTCTTTTTGAAAGGCTGCCTGCAAGTACAACATCAAAGCTTATTCTCTTCGTTTCATTATTAATAAAATTAAGCATCTCATTTTTATTATGTATTAATAAAAGTCTTTTTCCATTTGGCCTAACACCTCGTAATTCATCAGGATTTTTATAACCTATCGATGGCGAAGCACCCGCAAAGGATTTTTTGATTCTTTTTTTATTGTCTATTCCTCTCTGCTTTCTCCACCTTTCCTTTACTCTTTTTCTATTTTTTGCACCAAAATTTGGTACATTGAATTTTGGGTGTGTTTTTTTGTTCATAAATATCATCCTATTTTTAATTATATTATATATTAATTATACTTTTTATTATGTATATATTATTTATTATGTATATATTATTGTTGTATCATATAAACGCCATCTTGGAAAACCCGATTATCTTTTTTCCTTATTCTACAGGCTTTCTTGAGATTTGCGGCTGTCTGCATGACATCATCAAGTTTTGTGCCATAAAGTCTAACATTTTGGCCTTTAATTTCTACCTTGGTATTTCCAGAAACCATAGATATTCGTGGTGCGCGTTCACCAATTATATTTTTTATAAATATTTGATTGTTTTTTGCTTCAATAGTAATTGGAAAGTGTGCAAATACTGTTTGCATATTAATTTCAAAATAATTATTAACTCCTTTTATATCATTATTAAGCTCTTTCGCTATTGCATTTTCAACCATAATACCCTTTTTCTTCAGTTTGCTGTTATTCTCAATACTTTTAATAATTAATTTATTTTCCTCTTTAGTGATGTTAACTAATGAATTATTGAATTTTCTTATATTAGTGCCTAATTTACCGTTGACAATAATCTCATTATCTTTAATGTCAACTTTTACATTTTCTGGTATTTCTAAAGACTTCATTATAAAAACCCTTTTTAATGAATATAATATAAATATTACATTTTTTAAATTGTTAAATCCATTTTAATTTTATCCTTTTTCATTAAAGTATTAATAAACATATGCTATTAACCTACCTCCTATATTCTTTAACTTGGCCTCTTTATTTGTCATTAATCCTTGTGGTGTTGTTAATATAAGAATTCCAAAATCTTTGCTTGGAATATATTTTGATTCATTTTTTATTATTTCATTTGCTGCTATCGCATATCTTGGTTTTATTATTCCTATGTTGTTTATCTTATTAAGGAGTTTGACGCGTATTTTTTTGAATTTATCTGATTGAAACTCTTCGTAATCTTCAATATAACCTTCTTTTTTCATTATTTCTAATATTGCTTTTATAAATTTAGTTGAATCAAGAATGCATTCTGATCTGCCTATATATTCATTTGTTTTAATTTTATTTATTGCATCAGCAACTTTATCTACCATATTAACACCATTCATTATAACAATTAAAATAAACAACCAATTAAGATTAACTTAACCATATTTTTTAAAGCCAAGGTCCTTTGCAACTTCTCTAAAGCATCTTCTGCATATATACAAATCATGCGATCTTATTAATGCTCTAGAATTACCACATATTCTACATTTTCTTATTCCCTTTCCTTTAAATTTTTCTTCATATTTTACTTTCATTAGCTCACTTTTAGCAAATATACTCGCTTTTTAATTTTTAAATTATTTCTACATTAAATTTATCTTTTAAATATTTAATAATTTCCTCTCTATTTATAATCTTATGTCTATTTGGTATAATTCCTTTTTTTCTTTTCCTTAATTCGACTCTGTTACCTTTTCGTTTAAATGTTATATTGACATTTAAACCCATCATACCTATTTTTGGATCATATTTTACTTTACTAATATCTATATATTCCTTAATTCCAAAACTAACCATATTATCTCTAATAGCACTTTCTTTAAGTTTATTATCAACAGCATCTAAAAGTTTTGTAACTAATGGAACTGTGTCATTTCCCCTTATTGTTATCATAGCCCCTATTTTCTGCCCTTTTGAAATTTTAAATGAAGGATTTCTCTTTTTTGATACTGTTGAAACTGGAGTTCTATTTGTTATTAAGGTTATAAGTTTCTTTGCATTTGTGTTAGCATTTTCATCGCTTCCAGTACCCATGTTGATTGTTATTTTTTCAATATTTATATCCCTCATAACATTTTCATTATTTTCTACCATTTCTTCAACCCATTATAATTATATTTTTGACAAGAGTTTCAAATCTTTCATTGTTTGGAGTTTCGATTACTGCACTCGCTTTGGATTTTATTGAACCAACTTTTATTTCTTTTATTATACCTTCTTTGCTTACGTGGATTCCGCTTGTTACATAACATTTAGCGCCCTCTTTTAATTGGAGGATATTTTTTATATTCTTATTTTGGTCTATTATTATAGAGTCATTTACTTTTACATTATTATTAACTTTTATTATACTACCATCATGTAGTCTGGCTATTATGTTTCCATTCTTTATTTTATATTTATTAATAACTTTATAAAGCATATTATCATAATCCGGTTTATCAATTTTCTTTATATCTATCCTTCCGTGTTTTTCAACGTCTATTTTATAGGTATCTTTATCTATTGCAATAATATCCCCAAAACCTATAGGATATTTTAATTCAGTAATCTTTTTATTATTTACTAAAACAATCCCGCTCTTAACAAGTTTTCTTATATTTCTTGTAATCTCGTTTCCTCTTATCTTTTTAATTACAAGGGATAATGGAACACTGCTCTCTAAATTAAACCTTCCTGGATTAGGTTTTGCAATATACTTACTTTCTTTTTTATGCACCCCAAAATAAAGTGGGGCTGAAAGCGTATTTATATGTCTGCTATTTCCTTTTCTAGCCATCAATATCACTTATTATTTATTATTATAATTTACCGCTTTTTCTGCGGTGTTTTTAATATCCTCTTTTTTTCCTTGATCTACATTTTGCACATTTATATCCTTAATATTTTTTTCTTCTTTCCTCTTTTCATTCTCGATTACTTGAGCTTGCTTTAATTTTTGAGCTCTTATTTTATCGCTTAAATTTAAATTTGTTATATAAACATTGCTTGTTGGTATTGGGATTCCTATCTCTTTGCCTTTTGAATTCTTCCTAACAATTCCATTTATTATAATTTTGCCTGTCTTGAGATTGACTGATGAGACTGTTCCGGTGTTGCCTTTAAATTTACCTACTTTTATCTTTACTGTATCTCCTTTTGATATTTCAATGGCTCTTGGTAACTTAAGCTTGTTTCTAAGTTCCTTGTCTACATGAGCATGTACAAATTTCTGCCTAATATGCATCGGCGCATTATATCTAAACCTCCTTTGATATCTCGGTTTGCTACTCTTTATCATTTAAATCACAATAAAATTATATTACTCTTGAAGCTATTCCAGCCAGCTTTATATATCTTTCAACAACCTCTTTAGCAATTGCACCTTTAACTTCAGTACCTATTGCCAAATTAATATCATTAACAAGTATCGCCGCATTGTCTTCAAATCTGACATGCATGCCATTCGCCCTCCTTATCGGTGATTTCTGCCTTATTATAACTGCTCTAACCTTTTTCTTAATATATGTTTGAGACCCACTTTTTACACTTGCTATAACGATATCTCCAATACCGCTTGAAGCCATTCTTCTATGTTTTCCATTTTTGCCTAGTTTGTTTATTATCATAAGGGTTTTTGCACCGCTATTATCAGCACAAGTCAATACAGAACCAGGTACTAAAGTTTTCGATATATATGTTGATAAGCCTTTCATAAAAATCAAACCTTTTTAACATTTTCTTTAGGTAAAACTTTAATTACAGCAAAAGATTTTGTTTTACTAAGTCTTCTTGTTCCCGCAATAATGACGCGATCGCCTAAATTAACATCCAAACAATCTGGTTTGTGTGCAGCAATTCTTGAATTTTTTCTTAAAGATCTCTGATATTTTGGTAGAAATGTTGTATACTCATGTCTAACTATAACTGTTTTCTTTTGTTTATTGCTGACTACTACACCTTCTATCTGATAACCATGTGTTTTAAGAGAACCATGAAATGGGCATTTAGGATCATTACATTCCATTATATCACATTTTTTATTAATATTAAATTTTTTTAAATATTTTATTTACCTGTATTGAATTTATTAAAGTTATTTTTTATTTTTATTATATATTATTTACTTTAATTTTTTATTTAATTTCTCTTAATTTATAATATTTTATACCTTTATCAATACGTTCGTAACTTCTGAAATTAATTTCTTTCCCATCAATTATAAAAATGTTTCTATTTATTTTAAATGCAAATGTTGATATATTTTTTATTATTCTTTTAACACCGGTTGGCGTATCTATTAAAAAACTATTTTTGGTTTCATCGATAATTACTCCTTTTATATTTTTCTGCAATATGTCGCTACTCATAATTACTTTGACCTTAGTGCCTATAAGCTCATGTAATACTATTGTTTTATTATTATATAGATACATACTTTTAAACCTTTCGTTTTTTGCTTTTTGCTTATTTTTAATAAATTTAATGTTTAGATATAAAATTCTTTTACTTTAAACTTTTTTATTTATCTATCTAACATTTTCATATATATTATTTTTCATTATCTAATTATTACTCTATCTGAAATATTTGTGATTCTATCAATATCATATTTAATTATATTTCCATAATTTGTTTTAATATGTATAATGCCTTTTTTAAAATCTATATCTGTTATTTTACCTATATATGCTCCAATGTCATTAATCACTTGTTTATCTACAAGCTTTATTTTTTTAATTGCACGGTTTCTCAAACCAATACTTATTTTAGATATAATATAGCCAGCAAAAAGCAATATAATACTATATTCAATAAATTGTGAAAAATATATCTGGCCTATAATCCATGCAGATGCAAAATAAAACATTAATATTGCTACAAAAACATATGCAAAATATGTCCCCTGTACTACTGCTCTATAACGCATCTGTTTGTTTTCTAAATCTATTGTTTTACCAATCATAAATAATAGAATAGATATTGAAAATATTAGCAAGAAACCTTCAATCCAATATGCTGCAAGCGTTAAAGGGTCATATATCATTATAGATAAAGCATAGCTATAGCTCCCGTATCCAATAATTAGCGCTATAATAAAAAATATAATTGAGGAGATGTAAAAAATAAAGCTTATCCTATAGATGCTAAGGCCTAAACCAGTGAACGAATTTATAATATGGTCCTCAAGTCCAAAGCCTTTCTGTATTAAGTATAATCCTATTAATGCTACAGGGAGCTGCCAGCCATAATTGAAATAATAGCTAATTGCAAATAATAACATCAATATAGCGGGAATTCCAAATACTATTCTAGCATAATGCGGCTCTTTCAGCTTTTCTAATATTGTAAAATAAGTGTTCTCTAGCTGCTCAGCCTGCTTCATCCTAACGATATCAACGCTGTTTACTTTTACCCTTGTTTTCAAGATTGGGAGTACTCTATTATCACTAGCTCCATCTGTAACAAGCAGACAGGAATCTGCTTTAAATTTATCGAGTATGTAATCAATCTGTCTTGCAAGTTCTGTATCTGCTATAAAGCCCTCTTTTTCAGCACCGGTGACAGTTGCAATAAGAACACTATATCCTGCATCCTTAAGTTCATCATACCTTTTTACTGCTTCAAACATTGTATTAACATCAGTATCTAACGGATCTGCAAGTGCAAACTTAGCGGCTGCTTTTAAATTCTCGGCTCTTCCTATAACCGGGCCGGTTATTTGAGTTTTTCGGTATAAATCATTATCAATATCAACAGCCAATACTAATATTCTCTCCATTTAATTCTCCTTTATATTTTATAAAATTTTATTTTATAATGTTTAATTTTTTGAATTCATTAATTAATATATTTAATATTAAAATATTTATATAATTATATATATATTTTAAATATTTTCTTTATTATATCTATTTATCATTTAAAATGTAATTAACTAATTAACATATTTATTTAAAATGATTAAAATAAATCATTAAATATAAGATAAATAGTTATTAATATTTTTGCTCTTTTATTTTTACATAGTGTGTTGAATTTTTAATATTGTACTTTATATTTTTTTAAAAAATTTTCAAAATAAAATTTCTTTTTTATCTATTAAATTAGTTTCTTCAGTAAATATATAAATATTTAATAAATTTTTGATAAAAAATTGAGAGATAAACAAAGTTTTCACTAACCAAATACATTATTTTATTTAATTATTGTAAATTTAAATTTCTAAATCTATATATCTAATTAAATATGCAATCAAGATTGTATATACATGGAATGATACTCTTTCTAAACCAAAGAATCTATTATTTAAAAGATTAAGTTTTCTTTTAATTTTTGAAAAAATCTCTCAATTGTTCATCTCTTTCCATACTCTCTGTCTTTTGGTTTTGATGATTTATAATAACCTCTACCATTTTCTGCAATTAAAGGAGTTATATTACTATTTTTATATTCATGTCATTCTCTAAGAGCAACAACACAAGATACTGCAAAAATATAGTATAATATATTTTATCTTTGATATTGTTATCATATAATCAATTTTGGCGCTGCGGTACCTCCTATATGGCGGCCGCTCCGCTAAGTATAAAAAATATTTTATTATTAAAGTAGTTGCAGTCGCCTATATTACAAATTAAAAGAAAAAATCAAAAATTTTGTATTAATAAAATTAGCGAATATAAGATAATTATTTAAATTTTCAACACACTAATAATAATTATATTTAGAATAAGATAATTAATAAGATGTTGTCAAACTTTAATTAAAATTATAATATCTATTTCTTTTTGGTATTATCTTTTTGCATATGCAAGAATTTTTTGCATTTTTTAACGTATGTATTTTTATGCTAATAACTTCTAGCAGGACACAATAAACATAAGAAGTCTGTAAAGTTCACTATTTACTAATCTTCATAGCTACAAGAGAAAGAGCCTATTTATCATCCTTGCAAAGATATATAAAAATTCAACTTCTTAAATATTACAAAATAAATTATTATGATAAATAGATTATATTATGATAAATAGATTATTATAATAAAAATAAACTATTATAATAAGTTGGATATAATAAAAGAAATAAATTTATACATAAAATAATATAACAAATATCTTTTAATAAATATATTCATAAAAAAATATAATAATAAACATGCTAATAAGTGTACTAATAAATTATATATTTATAAATACAAAAAAATATATATTAAAATTATATATTAATAGATACAAAAACAAAAAAAGAAAATATAATAAAAATAAACCGTTGAAGTTGATTATATGGCAAATAGTGCTGAAAATGATAAAAATTCTAAAGTTTCTAAGGAGTTAAATGATTTTGAAGATAAAGAGCAAAAGAGCTCTAAAGATTCAAAAGGAATAACTGCTAAGAAAAGTGATTTTGGAAACTGGTATCAGGAAATTCTTGTAAAATCCGGCTTTATAGATTATAGCGATATCTCTGGTTGTATAATATTAAAGCCTCCTGCTTATTTTGCATGGGATGCAATAAGAAATTATGTTGATGAAAGGCTTAAGAAGCTCGGCGTGGAGAATGTTTATTTTCCTTTGTTTATACCAGAAAAATATCTGATTAAGGAGAAGGAGCATTTTGCCGGCTTCAAAGCTGAAGTGGCGTGGGTGACCCACGGCGGAGATAGCAAGCTTGAAGAAAGGCTTGCGGTGAGGCCAACTTCAGAGACGATAATGTATGTAAGCTATGCTAAATGGATTCGCTCATGGCGTGACCTGCCACTGCGCTATAATCAATGGAACAATGTCGTTAGATGGGAGTTCAAGCATCCAATGCCTTTTATACGGGGCAGAGAGTTCCTTTGGAATGAGGGGCATAGTGTTTTTGCTACTGAGACTGAGGCGCTAGCTGAGCGTGAGCCTGTGCTTGAGCTTTATGCGGGACTGCTAAGAGATGTGCTTGCACTGCCTTATATCAAGGGCCAAAAGAGCGATAAAGAGAAGTTTGCGGGCGCGGTCGCGAGCTATAGCTTAGAGATGCTTATGCCCGACGGCTGGGCTATACAGGGTCCCGTTTTCCATTACGACGGCCAGAATTTTGCTAAGGGCTTTGATATCACATTCCTCGATAAAACAGAAAAAATGGCTTATGTGTATCAAAACACATACGCTGTTTCAATGAGGGTACTTGGTGTTATGGTGGCGATGCACAGCGACGAAAAGGGTTTGGTCCTGCCGCCCAAGCTAGCGCATATACAGCTTGTCATAGTGCCTATCTTGGGTTCCAATAATGAAAAAGTGCTCGAGAAAGCCCGCGAGCTCAAGCGCCAGCTCGATGCAGATTTTCGTGTTTATATCGATGATAGAGAGATTTATACTCCTGGCTATAAATTTAATGAATGGGAGCTAAAAGGTATCCCAATAAGGATTGAGGTTGGACCTCGTGATTTAGCTAGCAATAGCGTTGTAATAGTTAGAAGAGACACCGGTGCTAAAGAGAGTGCTAGCATTGAGCGGCTCAAAGAGAAAATATCTGCAATGATCGAAGATATACACAATTCAATGTATAATAGGGCGCTAAAGTTTTTAAATGAGCACATAACAACAGTGGAAAGCTACGATGAGTTTAAGCATGTGCTGGCTAGTAAAGGTGGTTTTGTGCAGGCGGCTTGGTGTGGAGATGTTGAATGTGAAAATAAGATAAAAGAGGAAACCGGTGCAAAGATTACCAATCTGCCATTTGAGCACGGCAAGCTAAGCGATAAATGTATATACTGTGGAAGGAAAGCGGAAAAAGCGGCGAACTTTGCTAGGAGCTATTAGTGATTTTATGATAAGCTATAATGAGTTTTCTAAGATTGAACTTGCAGTTGCTAAAATTATTGATGTTACAGAAATTGAGAATTCTAACAAGCTTTATAAATTGATTGTTGATGTTGGAGAGGCACAGACAAGAACTATTATAGCTGGAATTAAGCATTATTATAAGAAGGAGGAATTGATTGGAAAAAATATTGTTATTATAATAAATCTTGAGCCACGAAGCCTAGCCGGTATTCAATCGCAAGGGATGCTTTTAGCTGCCGAAGATGATTTAGGAAATGTTGTTTTATTAACTCCAGATAAGGAAATAAAACCCGGCTCAAGGATAAGATAAAGTAATTTTCCTTTGTTATATATTATATTTCTGGATTGCTTATTTTTATTTCTTTATTAACATAGAAATTAGCACGAGAATCTACATCTAATATTTTATTTTTTAAATCTTCATCCATTTCTATAATAACCCATTTTTTATCTTTTTTCTCTTTTAATACACCATAATAAAGTTTATACATATCATATGTTATTATAGCATTTGCCGAATTAGTATTTATCTCTACTAATCGGTATACTACATTTTTATTATCAATATTAGTTGTTTGAAGATTATTAAAAGTAATAATCCTATCATTTTCATTTATGATCTTAACTTTATTTTCTATACATAAGATTTTTTCATTCATTTTTTCCATAATAATCTATTTTTGTTATAATATATAAATTTTTTCTTTTAGCAAAAAATTAATAAAGTATATAAATTAATAGTAAAGTATTTATATTTTACCTTAAATATAATATTATGCACTTTATGAGATCATATAAATTTAAATTATACCCCGATGCTGAGCGAAAGGAAAAAATAGATAAAAAATTAGATCTATTGTGCTCATTATACAATGCCATTCTTGAAAAGCTATATTTCGATTACAAAAAAGACAAAAATCTAAAAATTGATATTCAGAGTTTAAATGAATATAATAATATCGTTATGCAGGAGAATCAAGAATTTTCAAGTTTAAATTCAAGAGAAACCTGGGATGTATTTTTAAAAGTTCTTAGAGCTTATAATGACTTTCTTAAAAAGAAAACCAAAAAGAAAATAGGCAGAAAGATTATTGTAAAGTTTCCTAGAATTAAAGCACATTATAAATATAAATCTTTAATATTTTATAAAACCGGCAATAACTTTTATATTAAAAATTATGGTAAAGTTGCTATGTTATTTATTCCGGGAATAGGCAGAATAAGAATAAAACTTCATCAAGAAATTGATGGTGTTGTGAAATTACTTACTATAAAAAGATATGCAGGCAAATATTATGCAATATTTAATGTTATTAAAGAATTCAATATCCCTAAGGTAATAGAAGATGCCAATCCTGTTGGCATCGATGTTGGACTTAGAACTTTTATAACACTTTCTGATGGAAAAATGGTTAAGAAGCCAAAATTTGTAAAAGAGAGAGCTAGGCGTGTTATAAAGTTACGTCATAAAATAAATCGAAAAATGAAAAATTCAAAACGTTGGGAAAAAGCAATAATACGCTTGCAAAGGGAGCTTTCATATACTGCAAATCAATCTGATAATTTTGCTCATAAACTTTCTTACAAGCTAGTTAATCATGGTTATACTATATTTTTCTTAGAATCTTTAAACATAGAAGGCATGGCAAGAAATCATTCTCTTGCTGCTGCTATATATAATGCTTCCTGGGGTAAATTTGCTCGAATTCTAATCTACAAGGCTGAGAGTAAAGGAATCCGAGTAATGAGGGTTTCTTCAAAGAATACTACAAAAAAATGTAGTGGGTGTGGTCATATAAAAGAAGTGAGATTGGGTGACAGAATCTACAAATGTGGAGTATGTGGATTAGAAATTGATCGGGACCTAAATGCAGCTATAAATATCTTAAAATTAGGTCTAGAAAAGTTAAGAAATTCTCAATTAAATAAAATTGAGACTACCGCCGGATCGGTGGGACGTTATGCTCAATGAGATATTGTAAGACCTTCGGAGAGGCATTTATCTAGGAATTGAGAAAATACTTTGCATGTAGTGTGCAAAGGAAGCTCCAAATAAGGAGGAAAGATCATAGCGGAGGACGGATTTGAACCGTCGATCTCTGGGTTATGAGCCCAGCGAGCACTCCAGGCTACTCCACCCCGCTACCAACTCATTGCAATATTCATCAAAAACCTTGCCATTAAAAATTAACTTTAAAATATTTAAAATATTGCTTTGTTCCGCTATTTTTAATTAATCTAAATTATTCCTTATTAATTAATATTTAATATTAACTTATATATATAAAGATTATTATTATATCTGTTAGCTAAGCTTTAAGCTTATATATAATTAACCAATGATATAAATTTTTAATCATTTTATACAATTGCTAAAATTTATACATTAAAAAGTAAAAGTTCACTTAAATCTTATTATTATATATTAAAAACGCCAACATATTTTTTATTTCGTAATTATTTTAAATAAATAATATAAGCACTATTTATTAAGCATTAAACATAAATATATAAAAATAATCTAATTATATCAATTATATAATAATAAAACAATTAAACGATGTTGTTATTTATTTATATGTTTTTTAATTATGCCTATAAATGCTTCTTTAAATTCTTTCTCTGTTGTAATAACAGGTCCATATGCACCAGCGGCGCAGGGATGCCCTCCACCACTTCCTCTTATTATAGGTGCAAGCTCTTTCATTACTTTTCCTAAATGTATGTCGTATCTCTTATCAAGTGTTTCTCTAAGCCGTGCAGAAAATGAAATTCCTTCCATACCTATTGAAAAAAATAACGATAAATCAGCACCTGCTTTTAATGAAATATCTGCTGAAACATTAGCATGTGTATGTGACTGTCCATAAAAAATTAACACGTCTCCTATAATATATTTTTCAGCATTACATATATCTGCAACTACGCCAAGTCTCGATTTTGGGTCTACTAAAGGTTCAATCATACTTAATAATGATTGATAATTAGTACCAGTATCTTTAAGGAGTGCACCAATTTCAACAAATGTATCTGGAAATGCATTTTTTAAATCTGCAGAATCTGATATAATTCCATATAAAAGAATATATTTTGTATTTACTGAAGTGTTAAATTTAAGCTGTTTAAAAAGCTCATATATAATACTGGATGTTGAATTTGAATTTTCATCATTATAAACAAAAACTCTTTCTTTTTCTATATTATGTAATATATGATGATCTATTATTATTATATCTTTATCAAAATTTTTAAGATAATAATTTAAGCTACCACAATCTTCAAAATTATTAACATCAACAAGTATAATAATATCAGAATTTTCATCAAAACCTTTAGATATCTCTTCCGGCTTAAATCCAGCCACTTTAAGCATTCTTGTTGCATTTGCAGTTATATAATCTGGCGTTATTATTTTTGCATTTTCAAAGTATTGCTTTAATGCTACTGCGCTTGCTACAGAATCAGAATCACCAACAGAATGAAATGTTATTAATACTTTTTTATTGTTCTCCTTTGCTTCTCTTATAAAAAATAAAAGTGAATTAAATGTTATATTTTCCATTGAAAAATCACATTTTATTTTAGAATACTATTTATCTTTTCACGTAGTTCTTTTTCTTTTTTTGTGTATTCATTATACTGCTTACTAGCGATTGTTAAACGCATTTCAGTTGATTCTTGTTTTTCTTTTAATTTTTTTATTGCATCTTCTTTTTTCATTTCTACTAAAGCCCCTCCTATATTAAAATATATTTTACCTGTTGCTTTTTCTAATTCTTCCATTGCTTCATTTTCTTCATTTTTTTGCATTTCAAACTGCTCTTTTTGAATTGCAAGCGATTGCAATTGTTCAACAAGGATCTGATACTCTTGTGTTAATTTTTCTATTTCATTTTTTTCCATAAAATCACTTAAATTTACATTATAATTATACTATAAATAATTTATATTAATACGTTTATATAATAATATCAAGCGATATAAAAAATATATAATTAAATTAATAAACAACTAGTAGATACCTTCAACATAAAAATACTTAAAAATTTATACCTTATTTTAATTTTTTTTATTAATTTTATTTAATGCATCTTGTATTGTTTTGACAGGCAGCATCATACATTTTAGTCTTGCTGGACCTGGATCGATCCCAATCAACTTAACCATGTCTTTAAAACCGAGCTTTTTTACATCATCAATTTTCTTCCCTTTTATAAAATCAGTAAGCATGCTAGCACTACTTATACTTATTGCGCAACCATTTCCATCAAACCTTACATCTTTTACAATATCATCTTCAATATTCATATAAATTGTTATATCATCTCCACAATAAGGATTAAATCCATGATATGTGATATCTGCATTCTCTAATTTACTTTTATTATGGGGGTGTTCATAATGTGCTATAATTTTTTCAGCATATATATCATTATTATTCACAATAATCACCAGTTATGTTAATGCTTACCAATTTATATAATATATAAAATTTATTCAACTTTAAATTTCTGTTTTGTAATATTAATTGCATTAATTGCAGCATCAATATCCTCTTCGTTGTTATATATATAAAAACTCATTCTTGCAACTGCAGGTTCATTAAGAATATTTACAACAAGTGGCATAGCACAGTGGTGCCCTGCTCGTATTGTTATCCCTTCTTTATCAAAAATTGCAGATATATCATGCGGATGTATTTTATTTATTGAAAAAGATACAATACCCGACCGTTTACTGCTTTCAGTAGGTGCATAAATATTAACATTTTTTATTTGCTGCATTCTTTCAATTGCATAGTCAGTCAACTTCCTCTCGTGTTTCTCTATATTCTTCATTCCAATTTTTAATAAATAATCAATAGCATATTTCATAGATATTGCACCTTCTATATTTGGAGTTCCTGCTTCAAATTTCCACGGTACATAATTCGGAGTAAATTCATTATATCCAACACTTAATATCATTTCACCGCCTCCAAAAAGTGGATTCATATTTTCAAGTATTTCTTTTTTAGCATAAAGTACACCTATACCTGTATATGCGAGCATTTTATGCCCAGAAAAAGCTAGGAAATCACAATCAAGCTTTCTAATATCGATAGGCATGTGTGGTACAGATTGTGCGCCATCAACAAGCACTTTAGCACCATGTTCATGTGCCCTTTTTGCTATTTTTTCAACATCAATAATACTACCAAGCACATTTGAGCACTGACTTACAGCAACAAGCTTTGGATTATTTTTTATTTTTTCTTCAAAATCTGCTTCATCAATTATGCCACGCTCTTTATCTACTTTTACATAATCAAGTACAGCTCCATTATTTTTAGCAAGTAATATCCAAGGTACAATATTACTGTGATGTTCAAGCTCTGTCAAGATTATGTGGTCTCCTTTTTTAATGTTTTGTGAAGCCCATGTTAATGCAACAAGATTAATAGACTCTGTCGCATTGCGTGTAAATATTATTTCGCTTGAATCTTCAGCATTAATAAATTCAGCAATCCTTTCTCTAGACAATTCATAAAGTTCTGTAGATTCTTCTGCAAGTTTATAAGAACCCCTATGAACATTAGCATTATATTTTTTATAAAATTTAGAAACAGCATCAATTACTTGTTTTGGTTTTTGTGAGGTTGCTGCGCTATCAAGATAAACAAGAGTTCTACCATAAAATTTTCTTTTTAATATCGGAAAATCTTCTTTTATTTTTTTTACATCCATTTTTATCACTATTTACTATTATATTATTTGCTATGTTTATTAGAATTTATAATCATTTTATACAAATAAAAATCGTTATCATAATTTTTTTGAAAAATAATCGTAACCTCTGTTTTCAATAATATCTATTAGCTCGGGTCCCCCATTTACTACAATTTTACCATCAATCATTACGTGTACATACTGTGGTTTTATATAATTGAAAATTCTATTATAATGTGTTATTATTAATACGGGTATATGTGATTTTTCAATTAATTCTTTAATATTATTCATTACTAACTTAATTGAATCAACATCAAGGCCAGAATCAGGTTCATCAAGTATTGCGAGTTTAGGCTTAAGGATAGACATCTGAAGTATTTCTGCTTTTTTCTTTTCACCACCAGAAAAACCATAGTTTAGCTGTCTACCAATAATTTCGTTATCCATTTTAAGTTTGGATGCATATCCCTTTATTTCGCTCATAAAATTCTTAATATCAATAGTCCTATTTTCTAATGATTCTTTTGCACTTCTTAAAAAGCTAATAAATTTTACGCCTTCTAATTCAGGAGGATTTTGAAATAAAAGGAATAAGCCTAGTTTAGCTCTCTCATCTGCGCTTAAATTATTGATAATTCTATCATTAATAAAGATTTTACCACTTATTTTTATAAGTGGATGGCCCATTATTGCTTTTGCAAGTGTTGTTTTACCAGAGCCATTTGGGCCCATAATGACATGAATTTCACCATCATTTATAGTAAGGTTAATGCCTTTTAATATTTCTTTATCTCCAACATATGCTTTGAGGTTTTCAATATTTAATTTCATAAATGATCACTTTATTATATTATTATATTTTTATTTAATCATTAATGGGCACTCTGTTTTTCGTGTCTTTGTACATTCTGCACATACATATTTTTGTGCACTTA
Organism: Candidatus Micrarchaeia archaeon; assembly: GCA_049966715.1. Taxonomy (GTDB): domain Archaea; phylum Micrarchaeota; class Micrarchaeia; order Micrarchaeales; family Micrarchaeaceae; genus JAJZYD01. The sequence continues at coordinate 1,814 of JBMFUB010000006.1, read as the reverse complement.
TATCATCATTTTTAAAAATATTTTCTATAAATCCTATAATATTTTTATCATCAATATATTTTTCTCTATTTTTTACAACGATTGAATATTTTTCATTAAGATATTTATTAACTGCAGGCTGCGTAATTTCAAGAATTTTTGCAATATCTTTTTGCTTCATTTTATATTTTTTATGCATTATTTTGGCACAACGCGCCTTAAATGCAGGCATAAATTCTTTAATAAACACATCTGATTCTTTAAGCATCATATACTACACCCTCTTCAATTTTATCATTAATTATCTTAAACATAATTTCTTTTGCTTTTTCATTATTTATTTTTTCAATTAGCGCTTCAATAAATGCATGTGCTGCAAGTTTTTTGAATGTATTTTCTTTAATGCCTCGTGTCGATGCAAAAAATAAAATTTCATTATTAATAGGTATTATATAAGATTCGTGAGATGCTTTAAGATCATTTGTTTTAATTGCCATAATAGGTATCAAATCTGCATGTGCATGTTTGCTAAACAACATAGATCCCTGTGAAAGTGAAGAAATTGAGCCTTTAGAGTTTTCCCCAGATTCGACATAACCCTTAAAGATACATAATGAGTTTCCATAAAGCAAAGCACGTGAATTTATATCAACAATACTTTGGCTGCCTTCAAGGAATGCAAGTGTTTCAAAATCTATTCTTTGAGCATTATTCAGCACTGCAATCTCATTAATATATATGTGTGAATTTTCTTTGGCATTTCCTATAATCTTAAATTTTGAATCTATATTTGATGCAGGTATAAAATTGAATGATATGGTAGAATTCTGTAATGCGTTTAGTTTTGTATTTAAAGATCCATAAAAATTAAAGAGTGCTAAATCGATTGTACCTTTTTTTAATGTGAGATTTAAGTTTTTAAGACCATGCGAAAAGATTAAAACACTAATGTTTGCATCTATAGATAAATCCAATTCTATATCTTTTTTAATAAGTATAGACAGGTTTTGAATTTTATGTTTAGTTATATCTGCCTTATAATTTATTTTTACTATATTATTCTCTTTTTTTACTTCAACAAAATCTGCATTTTCTATTTGTTTATCAATTACAACATCAAACTTTATAGATGCAATTTCAATTAAGTGGTTAAGCAAATATAATGTAGAATTTCCACTGCTATTATTAAATATATCTTTAAGTTCATACTTCTTATAAAGCTCTTTTATAAAATCCTCGTTCATGCGATCCCTTTTGTAGTATCAAGCTTTATGAGCCTTTTAAGCTCAAGCGAATATTCAAGTGGTATTGTATTCGTCAGTGGTTCTATAAAACCTAAGATTATAATGGCTATTGCATCATCTTCTTTTATACCTCTTGATATCAAGTAAAAAAGCTGCTCCTCATTAATTTTTCCTACACTAGCTTCGTGCGATACTAATATATCATTTCTATGAACATCGATATAGGGGTAAGTGTTTGATTTTGAATTATTATCTATAAGAAGTGCGTCACAGCGCATATATGCCGAAGAGCTAGATGCATTTTTGTCTACATATATCAAACCTCTAAATGAGCTTATTCCATCTCCTTTAGATATGCTTTTCGAAATTAGTTTTGAATGGGTGTTTGGAGCTAAATGATAAATCTTGCCTCCAGTATCCTGCTCCTGTTTATTTCCCGCAACTGCGATTGACAAAATTTCGCCCATGCTCCTCTCTCCTTTCAAAAACACACTCGGATACTTCATATTTGCTTTGCTTCCTATATTCCCATCAATCCATTCAACCTTTGCATTCTCGTAAGCATAAGCTCTTTGAGTGACAAGATTATAT
>JBMFUB010000005.1:0-30717 GCA_049966715.1 Candidatus Micrarchaeia archaeon | reverse complement strand
ATTTAAGTATAAAGTATAAAATGTAAAAAATTATATTAAATACAGCACTTTATAAAATATATTATAAAACATAGTAAAATTTTAAATATATTTATAAATTATTTATAAATTTTATAAATTGATTATATTATAATTTATTATAATTAAAGGATGAAAAAATGACACTTGTAAGATTACAGCATATATTAAGTAGTGAAATATCAAAAAGAACATTCCTTTCAAGGCCACCAGAGCCGCCAGCAGAGGTTTTGATGAGTGATCCATTACGTTCTCTATTTGTTGGAACTACAAAGCTGTTGCATATACCTTTTTCATGGACTTTTCTTAATCTTACAAACCCTCATATAGCTGTTGTTGGTATAACAGGCTCTGGAAAGAGCTATTTTGTTAAAACCCTCTTAATAAGGGCTAGCTATGTCTGGAATACTAATGCTATAATTGTTGATTGGGCTGGGGAATACAGGCCGTGGGTAAAGCAAAGTGGGGGTGTTATTGTTTCGCTTGGAAAAGGTGATTTTTTAAATCTGCTAGACCTTTCAGGAATGAAGCCGCTTGATAGAACAAAGCAGATTATGAATTCTCTTGATATACTTACTGATATATCCCAATTCCCCGAGCAAAAGAGGCTCACTGAAGAAGCTATAGAGCAGTGCTATGTTAATATGGGCTTTATAATTTCTGAAAAGCCGCCAGAGGGCAAGGAAGCCCCTACGCTCAAGGATGCAATTGCGCTGCTAGAAGAAAAGCTCACAGAAGGCACTTATGAATATCCAGCAGAGCTTGAGAATGCTATATATAGGCTCAGGCAGTTTGCCCGTGAGGGCGAAGACTACTTTGCCAGAAAGAGTACTATTGATTTAGGCAAACTTTCAGAATCGGGGCTTGTTGATATCGATCTTTCAGGGCTTCCAGATGAGCGTTTCAGGGCGCTAGCCGCTCTCTTTATACTTCAGACATTAAAAGAAAAAATGAGGTCTGAAGGCTATAGTGAGACTAAAGGGCTTAAAGCGATTGTTGTTCTTGATGAAGCATGGAAGATTGCGAGCGATGAAAAAAGTGATGCTATAACAATAGTAAGAGAGGGACGAAAATATCAATTTGCGCTTATAGTTGCATCACAGAATCCGACTGATATTAATGAGGCAATATTCTCCAATGTTGGTACTACATTTATATTAAAAATAAAATTTGAAAAATTCCTTAATTATCTGCAGGGTTCTCTCAACTTTTCTGATTTTATAAGATCTGAAATAAGCGGATTTGGTGTGGGTCAAGCGGCTGTTGAAATGTCTTTTCAAAGCGCTTTGCAGTTTCCAGGAACTTTTGTTTTAGATAGAATATATGGTGAAGAGCCGCTTTATATTTATATAATTGATTTTGTAAATGTACTTACTCAAAGCGAACTTGCAGCGGGTGTAATTGCAAGAGACTACCAATTTGAAAAAGATGAGCTTAAAGCGAGACTTATTGAGTATAATATGAGTTTGGAAGCAATAGATATCTTATTTAATAAAATGGAAAATAATAAAAGAAGTATTGATATTTTGACATTTGTTGTTGATATTAGCACAGGAGGTGTTTTAACGAAGGATATTGTTGAATTTCTAAAAAGTATGGGGCTTGATGATATAATTATAAGCAGAATAATATCTAGATCTAACATATAAAATTAGGTGCACAAAAATGTTTAATAAAAATAATAATAAAAATGCTGAAAAACCTAAACAAGAAACATTTATTATAACAAGAGCCGAACTTAGAAGGCTTTTTATTGCCCTGGGTATAAGTGAGAATAGAATTTCTATGATATTTGCAGGAATGGAAAAAGCGCATAGGCATATAAATGCGGTTGCATTTGCTGGTATTCTTGATAGAATTGGTGGTCTTGAAAGAGAGCAAATAGCAAATGTCCTTCGTAGAATAGGAATGGATGATGTTACAATAAGGAATGTTCTTAATAACATGGATGAACAGAAGATTATTGCCGAATCTGGGCGGCTCTTTTCCGCAACAATTTTATTTACATAAGAGTTATACAAATAATATAAATAAAAATAAATCATTAATGCAATAATATAATTTATATATTATATTAATATATTATATTAATAAAAACAAATATAGAAATAAATATAATTATTATGTGATAATAATGGTTGTAGAGGTTGAAACAAAAAAAGAGAATAATAAAAAAAGAGAATCAAGATGCATCATGTGTGGTGAAGCAAAAGATGGTCTTGAGGTCAATGAAGATTTTGTAATTTATATAATGCGATGGTTTAAAAGAAATATAACAAAAAATGAAAAAAATTATAGGCTTGTTGTATGTAAAGCCTGCTACTCTAAATATTACGAAGAAAGAAAAAAATATGAAAAGCGTCAAGCGTTATATTTAGTGTTGGGTATTCTTTTTGCTATAATATTAATTATAATAGGACAGAATAAGCTTATTGCTTTATTATATGGATTAATTATAATTTTATTTGTTTATTTGTTATCTTTGCTGACGTACATACCTTCTGTGAAGATTCCGCAAAGTGTCAATGTTAATACTATCAAAACTACCAAATCAAAAAGTAAAAAAGAATAAATATAATTTATTGATAATAAATAAATATAAAAATAATCTATTAAATTATTAATAATAAATGATAATTAATAAAAATAATAAACAGATAATAAATAGTGCAAATAATAATATATAACAAAATAACAAATAAAATTTTATAAAATATTTTATAATTTTTTAAAGTGGTTTAATTGGAAAATGTTCAAACTGCAAAAAATCCTTTAGAGCCGACAATAGAAAGCATACAGATTAAAGGCTCTCTTAATAGTACTTTTAGTGCTATACAGGCGAGGCTTTCTACATTACAGATGTATGGCGTTAAAGTAGAATCCGATAGTGTAGTAATAGCCAGAGTTGAAAGTAGAAATATACAGAAACAACCATTTTTATTTATGATTTTTACTTTTGCAAAGAATTCTATAACCTTAACTTACTCATTTGGTTTTGATTCTAGTCAGAAGCTTAGGCGCCTTTCTATCTTTCGTCATTTTTTGGCCATCCTTTCATTAATATCAGATTTATATACAATAGACAATACCGAGCTTTTCCAGCATCTTGATACTGTAATAGATGATGCACTATCTGGATTATCACAAGATTATAGCACATTGTTTAATAATTATGATTCATTATTTAACAAATACCGTGAGCTTAAAAGGCTTAATATTGAGCTTGCAAATTCAAACAAAAATCTTGCAGTGCAGGCATCTACGCTTAGCAAAGAGAATGAAGACCTGAAAAATGAGCTTAAAGAGCTTGAAACTTACTCTGATGAATCACTTATGTCAATGATTGAAGACTGGGTTGATGCACATGAAGGTACAATTGATATTAATGAATTTGCAAAGAGCTATAAACTTATGCCGCCTAGAGTTGAGCAAATATTAAACAAAATGGTTACTTTGGGCTACATAGAAATTAAAGGTTGATAAATTATGATCTACAGAGTAAACATTAATAAAAAAGTTAGGAACATAAAAGTAGTACATATAATAAAAAAACTTGAAGGTAATCCAAATCTTTTGACAAGATTTTTTATAAGGATATTTGCAGGTAAAAAGAAAGAATATTAATTTTTATTTTTTTAGTGAAACATTATGGCTCAAGCAATTCAAATAAAAAAGAAGCACCATATTAATAAATTTACGAAAGTAATATTACTTTTATTTATAATATTTGCTGTTTTTTTAATTGGATTTACAGTATATTTTGCTACTTTATTGAAAAATGCTAATATAACGCCAATCCAACCAATCCCAAAATATATTGCTTTTAATGCAAAAGTAGTATCTGAAGATATACTCTATTATAACTATGGTAGGTTTTTTGTTCCATATGCTCTTTTTAATTATACTGCATCAAATATTACTTCTATAAATATTAGTGCGAGAATATTGCCAGAGAAACCTCCATCTAATATTTATATATTAAATTGGAGCGGTTATTGCTATAATTGTGGAAATCTGAGTGATTTTAAAAATAATTTAAATTCTAGCTTATCCTTATTAGGTGTAACAAATTCTACAAATCCTGTTAAAATAATAAATGAAAATATGCTAGATTCATTAAATAATCAAGATATACTAATTATAGCTAATGGAAGAATGCCGCAGTATCTTTTTAATAATACAATAGAAGGTATACCTCTAATTCAACAGATTCTTAACAATGGCGTTACTGTAATTTATATTGGCAAGAGTTTTTCAAAAACCTTGACATATCCTTCTTTATTAATTCCCGCACAAAATATTCCATCTTTTCTTTCAACTTCACAAAATACATCTAATCAAAATATTGGGCCTTATCCAAATCAAAATCTCTCATTCTCATTAACTAATGGTAAATATTTAAATTATATGAGTTATATAAGTGTTGGGAATGGTTATTTTTTTGTGTTTCCGGATTATCTAAATTCATTTCCAAATACTAGTGCAGCATCCTCTTTTTTTGCACCTTTTATAAAAGATGCAATGTGGATACCGAATATTGATGCAGCTTATTATTCAGTACCAATTAATTATACTCCTAAAACATCTGGCAGTTTCGGTTTATTATTTAATGTCAGTAATCTTTTAGCTAACAACGCTACAATAAACAAAATTAATTCAGGTTATATTATAACTACAATCATTGTACACAGTATTTATAATATTAATTTTACGACAACATACATCAATAAATTATCTGTGTCAACAAACGGCTCAATTAGTCTACCATTTTATTCATCACCTGGAGTTCCCATTAACTCATCAATAACTCTTTTTATTAATCATTCAACTTTTGTTGAACCACATATTAGCGTGTATACATTAAATATGAAGCAAGTTTCATCCGTAGCGCCGGTTTTTGCCAAAAATCTTTCATCAACATTTACTTATTACGAAAATTTTACTCCTACTGTAAGTAAAGGTTATTATATAATAGAAGTTAATGGCTACGAAGGTCAACATTATGCATCTGCTTTGACAAGTGTTCCACCGATATTCATTAGTCTTGTTTTAGGAAATTATACAGGAGGTAAATTTTTGTTTACGGCTTTTTCAGGAGGAAAACCTGTATCAAATATAAATGCAATAGTTACATTGGATAATAATTATACTGAAAATGTTATAATAAATAACGGTTATTTTATATACACATTGCCTCCTGGAGCATCTATTCCACAAGGTAATGTTACATTCAAGGTATCAACATTAAGTCAAGTTGCAGTATTTAAGAGTTATTATAAGCCTGTTTTTGTTGCTATAAATCAACAATATATTGAGTTTATTATAGTGCTGATTATAGTTATATTGGAAGTGACATTGATTAGGACGCCATTTAGAGATGAATTTTATATTGATGTCCCTAACCTTCCACCTCCAAAACGTGCTGAAATAAAGATTAGAGATACCGAGCTTCTTAATGTATTTAATAGTTTGAATAACTATTATCATTGGCATTATATGCCTTTATCAGAAGAAGAATTCAAAGTTGGTGTAGCTAATAACATAAGATTTAATTCAATACCTGTTAATTTAACATATGAGAATATTGAATTAATTTTAGATACTCTTGCTGAAAAGGGCTATATAGTTAGTGCTGACAATCTATATGCGCCAACATCATGGATTGAACAAAGCAAGCATGATATTGAATACCTCGCTACATTCAAAAAGCTTAGATATTATCTTGTGGGCCATGGACATATATTTACTGATTTGGATAAAAGTGATGTTGCTGATATAATCACTTCTTTACATAATGAAAAAGTATATTTAGTAATATATTCAAAGACAAGTAGATTTATAAAGAAGCTACCAATACAGGAAGGTATTAAAACCTATCTAGTTTTTCTAAATGATGATAAACTAAATGAATTTATGCAAACATTATACACTTCAATATCAAGTGAAGCGGAGATTTTGAAAATGTATATATCGCTTAAAAAAATAGTTTTAATTAGCGCAGATAATCCCGAAGAAATATTATCATAAATTTTATTTTATACTGATTTTTTTTATTTTCACTCTTCCGTACTTGTATTAATATTCTCTGCGTTTGCATATTCAGATTCTTTATCTATTTTATTTTTATCATCGCCAATTTCTTCATTCTCTTTTTCAGTTGATTTTACTTTAGGATAATGTTTGATTACAAGATTTTCCAGTTCGTTTAAAATTCTTTCTTGTTTTTCATTAGTTATTTCAGAAAGATTTAAAGATAATTGTTTTGCATACCTCATTATAGTCTTATACCTACCAACTTCAAATGCAACATGCTCTTTACCCCTTATAAAATTTTGAACTCCTCGCGCCGCTTCCATTATAGCTAATTTTATTTCTTCTATTATTTCATCCTCTTTTGATATTGCCTCTTTACCAACACCAGAATATGGTATATAAACTGATGACACATTAACAAATATACTAATAGGTTGTGTTTCTATATCTATATTATATCGTTTCCAATCAATATCTTTTGCTGCTTCTGTTATTGCGCAGTTTCCGCTATCAAACAATAAGGGTACTCTATTTGCAAATCTTAATATATTTCCTGATATGCCCTCTTCTGTTTGGCGACCTGCATTGCCACCATATGCAACTGCGGCTTCAACTATAAATGGTATACCTCCTCTAAATACTTTTGGTTTTCTCTCAACAACACTCATATATTCGGGGTTTAATATGTTTTTTAGTGCAATTTTTATCTGCTCCTCACTTATTGGAATTACAGAAGTAGCATCTGGTGCGATCCATTTTAATTTTTTGATTGCTTTGATTAGTTCTTCAGCTTCAAGCCAAGTTATCTCTTTTGGCGGTTTATCAAAATTAACGTTCTTTGCAATTTCTTTTAATTCATTTACCTTGTTTTGTGTAATCCTTGTGAATGTTTCTATTAAAAAAGATGAAATTTTTCTGCTATCTGAATAATGGGCAAATTCTAAAAGATCATTTGTTGTTAAACCTAGAGGGTGTGGTTGTATAGGTTTAGATCTCTTTGGCATCTGATTAATTGCACGTACAAAAAGATTGTTTTTCCCTGTTGGGTCTATAAAGTTTATTTGGCAATGTGGGTTTGCCAATGCAGTCCTTTTTAAATATTCAAAAACACCATGTTCACTATTTTCATATTTTACATCTGCAAATTCTCCTTCTATCATAAGGCCTTTAAAGTTGTTATCATCAAATTCATTCATATTTGTTATAACCGGTTGATTTTTTAAAGTATCTATTGCTATATCGCAAGTATATACCTTTCCATTTCCTACAGAAGATTTGACATGTATCGGCTTTCCAGTTGTAGTTTGGGCAAATAATAAGCAACCCGCAGCACCAATACCTTGTTGACCACGCTGCTGCATATATCTATGAAATTTAGTACCTGCTAATATTGTACCTAATGCTTTACCTACATATTTTTTTGGTATACCTGGCCCATTATCACTAACAGATATTTTATATTTATTTTCACCAATTTCGTCTATTTTTACTTCAATATTTGGTAATATTCCAGCTTCTTCACAAGCATCAAGCGAATTAGTAACATATTCATGAACAATCGTGACAAGCGAGCGCACCATTCCAGAATAGCCAAGCATTTGTCTATTTTTTTTAAAAAATTCTGCAATAGAATGTTCTTTAAATTCTTTAAATATCTCTTCTGCTTTGATATCCACCATAAAAATACACCATATAATAATTTATTAAAATTAAAAATCTATCAAAATTAAATAACTATTAACTTTATAAAAATAATAAAATAATAATATTAAAATACATTTGTTAAATAAAAATTATAATTATAATGCAACATAATACTGTAATGATTTAAAATATAAATATAATGTTAAATTTATAATATTTAATCTAAATCTATAAAAATTGTAATTATAAAGCTTAAGCTATTTAATTATCTAATATATTCAATAATTTATTTCATAATACTGCTAAATTCATTTTGATCTTTATTTTTTCTATGTGCTGCTTCCATATAACGATAAGCGGTTCTATGCGTTTTTCCATTTATTATTGCTTTAACTGCGGTTTTCGCTTCATAAATGCTCTCTTCTTTTCCTATAAATGAAACTGTATCACCGTATATACTTAATTCTGCACCGCTTACCTCCTCTATATACATCTTTGTTTTTCCATTCCTCCCTATTATTCTTGATTTTATTCTCTGAATTTGTGTTTTTTTACTAAAAATATTACCTAAGTCTATTTGAAAGAAGTATTCATTATCATACAAAAGTTTCTCTGCAATATTTAATTTAAATCCCCTACCAAATGCAAATATTACATCTTTTAATAAATACTCTTTAAATGCATCTTCTGCTATTATTTCTACTATATTTCGATCTATGATATTTATTCTGCAATCATTATTTTTTTCAATTTCTTTAATTAAATTATTTTTCTTTAATAGTTTTATTCTTTCTTCCGGAATATATATTCTCTGCATATTAATCCCTATTTATTAATACAACTAAATATTTAAGTTTAACTTTTTTAATGAAAATTATTTTATTGTTAAAAATCGTCTACTTAATTATTATTTAAAATATACTTATTATATCTTATTCATAAACAATAAAATTCCACTATTCTATTAATATAAACTCAAAATAAAAAGCTTTAAATATCTTTTTGTTCTAAATAGAATCATGAAATAATCATGATATTTGCATGATTATGTTGTGCATCTTTCATGATTTAATAATATATTATCATGTTGATTAAATGGTTGCAAAAAAATTTAAAAATGAACTTATAACTCTTAAAAAAGAACTTGAACGACTTAAGAAAAAAGAAAATGAGATGAACAATATCTTAGCAAGTAAGGAAACTTCTGAAAAAATGAGTTCAAATCTCCTTACATTATTTAAAATAATGATGGATGAGAATAAAGCCACAAGATTGCTTATTCAGCAGACTTATGAAAAGATTTCAAGATTAGAGGAAGGTATGGTAATAGATGAGAATACGAAAACTAGTTCTTATAATGATGTTGATAATATCAACGAAAGGCAGAGTAAAATACGTGAGATAGCAATATCTGATTTAGATAAAAAAATTATTCAATATATACAAATAAAAGGTATGGCATCTGCTTCAGACATACAAAAAATAATGAATTATAAAGGTAAAAATGCGGCTTCTGCAAGATTAACAAAGCTCTATAAAGAAGGTATATTAGAGAGATATCAATTAGGTCACAAAGTTTTTTACAAATTTGATGCTGGCAAGGCGACTGCTAATTTATTAATTATATCACCACCCTAAACTGGGCCCACCACCATTGCGGTGGGCTCTCTTTTATACTCCTACAGTAGTTAGAGTGGTGATCTATTTCTTTTTTTATGACGAGCATTATTTAATTTTTATTTAAAATTTTATTTTAATAATACTTACAAACAGTTCATAAAATAATTAAATTAAATTTTTAGATGAAAACTAATTGAAAGATATATAAATATTAAGTTTACAATAAATAAAAGTTAAAATATATCTCTGGTTCATATATAAAATTTTATATATAAATATAATATAATAAAATGAATATAAAAATAATAAAATAATAAAAAGAGATTTTAATAAAAAAATATTGTTTAAATTCTATTAGTGATTTTATGGAAAGTTTAGATAGAGAAAAAATGAAGGATTTTATTGCAGGTTTACCTTATACTTACAATGTTGATGCAAAAGCACATTCGATTAAAGCAGATTACAATACATATGAAGGCAAAGAGGTTTCTATTGCCGGAAGAATTATGGCAATAAGAAAAAGTGGGAAGCTCATTTTTGTTGACATATTGGATGAAAGTGACAAAATCCAAGCGTATTTTGAATTTAACAAACTTGGTGAAATAAAATTTAATAATATTAAAGCATTTAATCCTGGAGATATTATTGGAATAAAGGGTGTTGTTTTTAAGACAACGCCCGGTGAAATAAGCGTCAATGTTAATGATTATGTGCTTCTTGCTAAAGCCTTGAGGTCTTTACCGGATAAATGGCATGGATTGCAGAATACTGAAATAAGATATAGAAAGAGATACCTTGATTTAATAATAAACCACGAGGTAAGAGAGATATTTAGGAAAAGAAGCAAAACTATTAAAAAAATAAGGGAGTTTTTTGATAACAGAGGATTTTATGAATTTGAGACTCCAGTAATACAACCTCTTTATGGTGGTGCGGATGCAGAGCCATTTAAGACATATGTAAATACTTTAAAAGAAGAAGACTATTTAAGGATATCGAATGAACTTTACTTAAAAAGGCTCATTATTGGCGGATTTGATAAAGTATATGAGATATACAAAGCTTTTAGAAATGAAGATTTAGACGTGACGCATAGCCCTGAATTTACAATGATAGAAGCATACCAAGCTTATATTGATTACAATGAAGTAATGAAATTTAATGAAGAGCTCTTTAATTTCTTAGCTAAGGAAGTGGTGGGTTCTGAAGAGATAATATTTAATAACAATAAGATTAGCTTTAAATTACCATTCAAACGACTTGGTTTTCTTGAGGGTATAAATCAGAAAGTAGGTTTTGATGTTTCAGAACTTTCTGATGAAGATTTATTCAAGCTTGCTGAAAGCAAAGGAATAAAATTTGAAAAAGGCAAAAGAAATAGAGCACACGCTTATGAAAAATTATTAGAGGTTTTGGTTCAGCCTGAGCTTATACAGCCTACATTCATAGTTGATTTTCCAAAGGAAACAACTGCACTTGCAAGGCCAAAAAGAGGCAATGATAAATTAGTTGAAAGATATGAGCTTTATATAAGTGGTATTGAGATATCTAATGCATATTCTGAATTAAATAATCCAATAATTCAAAGAGAGAATTTTGAAGAAGAAGAGAAAAAGAGCAAGGAGGGGGATAAAGAAGCTGAGCCTTTAGATAATGAATTTATAGAAGCGATGGAGTATGGAATGCCTCCTATGGGTGGTATTGGGATTGGAATTGATAGATTAGTGATGCTACTTACAGGTAAAACGTCTATTAAAGAGGTTATACTATTCCCAATGGAGAAGCGCGAAAATATGCAGGGCAATGTGCAAAAAGATAAAAATAATACAAATAAAAATAACACAAATTAAATATAAATAAAAATTTACAATAAAGAATATTGCTGCTATCTTTATAATGTTCTATAAAGATTAATTGAAAATTTTAAATTCATTTTTGATAAAATATTACTCTATTTGTAGTTACTTTTGCTTTATATCTTTACTGGCTTTATTTTCATTTTTATTTAATATATCTTTAAATTTTTTAAAATCCTCTTCAATAATAAAAACATTCTTTTTTATTCTTACAGCAGCTGCTGGATGTATTGTTATAAATAGTTCACAATCATATTCTTTATTATAAAAAACCTTTCCGTGGTTCTTCATTACGTTATTTATACCGCCAACACTATATGCTGAAATATTTCCAAGCAATATAATAAATTTAGGCTTTATTATTTTAATTTGTTTTTTTAAAAATGGAATACAATAATTAATCTCCTCTTCTGTCGGCGCCCTATTTTTTGGTGGAAAGAATTGGACTACGCTTGTTATATATACTTTATCTCTTTTTAATTTAGCTAGTTTTAATAATTCATTAAGGAGTAAGCCTGCTCTACCTACAAATGGTCTTTTCTGCTCATCTTCATTTTTTCCAGGTGCTTGGCCTATAACCATAATTTTTGCATTTAATGGGCCCTCTCCAGGAACAAAATTTTTGCTAAGATTCCAATTTGGATAATATTCTGGTAATTTTTCATACTCTTCATTAACTGCAACCATTGCATCAATTCTATTTAAATAATCATTTGCTGTTTTTATTAATTCTATGGTTGTTTTAAAAGGAATTGTTTTTTCTATCTCCTCAACTGTGAGCCATTTATATGATTTATGTTCAAATGAGACTTTTATATCTTCTTCTTTTAATCTTTCTGCTAAAAAAAACGTCGCGTATTTTTTTATTTTTTCGCCGTTCTCTACAAACCACCATTGTATTGTATGTTTAAAAAAAGGTATGAATTTAACATCTAAATTCGTTTCTTCCTTCACTTCTCTTAATGCTGCAATTTCGGCCGTCTCTCCTTTTTCTATATGGCCTTTTGGAATATCATATTCATTATTTTCTTTTATAAGAACTAAAAAATAGCGCTTATTGTTGTCTTTTTTCCATATCACTGCACCTGCACTGAATTCAAATTTCACTAAATCGCCCAAATTAAAAAATTTTAAAGCAAGATATTATAATAAAATGTTCTTAATATTCTTATTTTTGATATCTCATTATAAAATAATATTATTATACATCAATATCCTCAGCCGATTTGATCTTCATCACATTTCAGAAGTTACTCTTGTCATCACAGGATATAAAATAATAACTAAATCAATATTTAATTCTTTTGGAAAATATGCTTGCAGATATTTTTCAATAATTCATATTATTTAAAGGATTAATTTAAATTATTAAAAGTTTTAAGTGTGTAAATAGTATTAAAATAAACAATTAAAACAGACTATTTAAATTATATGATATTTTATAATATAATATATACTTATTATATACTTATTGGCATAATATTATTAATGTATAATATATTTTATGACATTACAAGTTATTATATAATCTCTGTTATATAATATCATATCAACAATTATTTTTATATTAAATATATTAAATTATCTTTATATTAATGTTAATTTTATATATCTTAATTTCTTTTAAAAATAAGCTTAATAAATGATATATATGGGCATGCGCTATAGATATTTAAATCATACTGCAGATATTGAATATATCGCTTACGGTAATAATCTAAAAACCCTATTTAAAAATGCATTGCTTGGCATGTTTAATACTATTGCAGATATAAAAAAAATGCATTTTAATGCCATTAAATCAAATAAAATAAAACAAGATTTTAAAAAATTAAAAGCAAAAAGAGTAATAATTAGAAATAATTCCGATAATAAAGTAGAATTGTTGTGGAAAATATTACAAGATGCGCTCTCTATCTCTGATGCAGAACAACTCTTTTTTTATAATATTAAAAATATAAAGTTAGGCAAAAGGCAAAATCTATTTTATTTTAGTGCTGAGCTTTTAGGGTTAAATAAATTTGAACAAGTTTCAAAATTTGATGTAAAAGGTGTATCGATGCTTGATATGAAAATAAAAAAAATAAAAAATAAATTTTATGTACGTGTTGTCCTTGATGTATAATGCAGTTCTTTTTAATATTTAATGCATTTGTATTTGTAATTTTATTTATACTTTTTGTTAAGCTTTGAAGGATCTGTTAGTTTAAAATATATATCAAACATCCAATCAAATTTTCCTTTTAAACTAATCCAATAAATATCCTCCATTCTCATTTTCATAAAATGCTTTAATCTTGATGGTGGATATTTTACTACGGGTTCATTGTATGAACCTATAACAAAAGTTCCATGATTATATCCTGTATCAAACGGGCAATTGGTTCTACCATCAAATTTTGTATCTTCTCCTTTTAAAATTTTAGCTAAAACTTTTGCTTCCAAATGTGCAGTCACTCCAGATTTGGCAGTTGGTATAGCGGTTGCATCTCCAATTGAAAATGCATCATCATACCCGATTATTTTTAAGTTATATTTATCTGCCTTTATAAATCTATCACTGTCAAGGATTGTTGAAGGATTATAATCTATATTTGCACCTTTGCATGGTGGTATTAATATTGGTAAATCATAATTTATACTATCTCCTTCTATAGATTTAATCACTTTATTCTTTGTGTCTATAAAATCAAC
This sequence comes from Candidatus Micrarchaeia archaeon, assembly GCA_049966715.1. Classification (GTDB taxonomy): domain Archaea; phylum Micrarchaeota; class Micrarchaeia; order Micrarchaeales; family Micrarchaeaceae; genus JAJZYD01. The sequence continues at coordinate 16,852 of JBMFUB010000005.1, read as the reverse complement.
ATCAAAGAAGTTATAAATATTTATATTTCTCTCTTTTAAAATTGGTTCTATAATTTTATTCATAGACTCTGCGGGATATGGCCTTGGATAAGGTGTGAAAAAACTGATAGTTGTTTTGTCTTTTATTCCTTTTTTCCTAATCATTTCTTCAGCTAAAAGAACACCTTCCAGTGGTGATGGCGGGCATTTACATATTGGTGATGTCATACCAATAACAAGATTTCCACCTTTGAAATTATTAAGATTATTCCATACTTTCTGAGCATTATCAATATTTGTGTGATAATCGCCAAATTGCTGATTTACTTCAGTAAGCCCTTTTATTGAATTTGTGTCAGTTATAGTGCCAGTCGCTATTACTAAATAATCATATAAATAGCTATTATTTGTAGTTTTAATAGTTCTATTATCTAAATCTATCGTTTTAACTTCATCTATAATTAGCTTTATATTTTTCTTAAGTAGTTTGGATGTTGGCTTTGTTATATTTGCCTTTTTTCCTTTAAATGCAATATAAAGGAACGCAGGTTGAAATACATTCATATTACTCTTATCTATTATTGTTATATCAAATTCTTTAGCATCTAAGCTGTTAGCTAAAATTATACCTCCTGCTCCTCCACCAACTATAATTAACCTTTTCATAATCTCACTTCAAATAAACATTCATTAGCATTATTATTAAAATTAAGTTTATCTTTAATCTGATATTTCATGCAGCGGTTTGCTCTCATCACACCTCTAAATAGGTGGATTTTCCGCTCACATTATTAAAATTATCTATTAAGAATTTCTATAACTACTATAATTTTATCTGATTGTTCTGTTATACTATCTATCTTATTTTTCGTTTTTTGTGCCCATGCATTTACATCAGATTTAACACCTTGATCCGTAGCCCATAATTCTATAACATCCCCAATCTTTGCATTTCTGTATGCTTTTGAAAGTTCAACTATTGGTCCGGGACAACTAGATCCCCTTGCATCGATAACAACTCTTGCCATATACTCACTAAATTTTTTATATTATATTTTAGTTATTTTTAAGTATTATATAAATATTATTTGATTGCCTTCTGACTTCGTTAGAAATGTTGCTGCACCAACTATATCATCAACAATAGGATCTAAATCCTTTTTCTCTAATCCAAACATTGAAGCCATAAGCGAGCAGACATATATTTTAACACTCCCATTTCCTATGCTTTTTGCTTCCTTAAGCATATCAAACCAATTTTTAGTATTAGTTTTTTTAATACCTTCTATTAATGCATTTTCCATATTTTTAAATTCTGAAGGGAAGGGTATTTCATGCTTCTCTTTTGTAAAACCTAGCAGTGCAAAACCAGTAACAAATATTTCTACATCTGTTCCAACCGCAGCTGCCGCATCTGTAAGGACGCCAAGGGGTATAAATTTATCCGCGGTGCCACTAAACATTATTATAGACAATTTTCCCATATAATCACATTTCAATTTCAACCTAAAATTTAATAAATTTTTGCTTGTGTTGTATGCTTTACTACTTGTTTTTCTAAATAATTAATAATTTCCTTTAACATTGCTAAATAAAGATTATAAAATTAGAATAATATTAAAAAATATAAATTATAAATAATTATATAGAGATAGAACAACGAATTAATTGCTTACAAGCCTCAAGAGGGAATTGAACCCTCGACCTCCTGTTATCTCTTGCTAGAAATCTTCTAGAAATGTATAATCTCATATATACGAGACAGGCGCTCTGCCACTGAGCTACTGAGGCTATTAATTTATTCTTTTTATATCTTTTTATATATTATAATTTATTTATAATTATTTATTAAATTAATAGTTTTAATATAATTTTTTATTAAATCTCATACTACTGCCTTATAATGATAATAAAATATATTTATTATATATAATTAATATAAAATTTTAATATGTAAGTTATAAACGCATATTGCGTTTATAATTATTGATTATTACGATACATTTTATTTATTCCTATTATTTATTATTATTTATTATAAAATCAATTATAAAAGTAAAAAGCAAAGGCATATAAATAATTATATTAATAATTTTATTATTAATAATTGACAAAAGAATTTTATATTAATTTTTATGCTGATATATTTATGTTGATATATTAATGTTAATCTATAAATAGTTTATCAAGTTAATTAGTTAAATATTTAATAAATATATTAATATTGTTTTAATAAATATTATACAGCATTTTGATAATATAAAAAATATAATTAATTAAACTGATAATCAAATAAAGTACTGTAATTAAAATAAACAATAAAAAAATAAAAATAATAAATAATTCCGAATGAAATATATAAAATAAAAAAAATATAAAATTTATAATTATTTATTAAACTTGAAGATGAGTTTATGGATGCGTCAGAAATAAATAATATACCACTTGACAACGGTGAAGAAGAATTTCAAGATAACGGTCAAAGAAAGAAAAAATTACTAATGTTATCTGTTATGATTATAGGGGTAATAATTATAGTTGCAGTTTTTATTTTTATGAAACCTATATCTACACATATTCCGTATACAAATAATACAATAACTTCAAATATACCTGCCAATAAAATAGCAAATTCTACGAATATAAATTACCTAAGTGCATGTGAAAATATCACTAATCCGGGTGTTTATACACTCTCAACCAATCTACGTTCGCTTTTAACTAATACTTCTTGTATAAATATAAAAGCAAATAGCGTTACACTCAATTGCAATAATAAAACAATTTTAGGTTCGGGCCCATATACGGATGTTCCGCCATTTAGTTACGGAATAAATATAATCGGACAAAAAAATATTGTTATTAATAATTGTAAAATAGCTAATTTTTCGTATAATACATATATTGACAATTCAAAAAATATAAAATTATATAATGATACCCTTTTGTATGGTTATGTTGCAAATTTGTATATTAGCAATACCTCAAATAGTACATTTGAAAAAAGTAATTTTGTTAATTCAAGTAGTCCTTACGGTTCTGTTATAATGGTTGGAAGTCCAAATAATAAATTTGATAATAATACTTTAAAAGATAATACTTTTATTGGTTTTAATGTATTATCAAACAAAAATAGTTTTATAAATAATTATATTGTTGGTTCAAAAGAGTCCTTTTTATGTGCTGTTGCTTCTGGTTTTCCAAGTAATAATACTGCAATAGGAAATAATTGTTATAATAATGAGGGTTGTGATTTTATTTCTTGTAGCGGTACAAATATACCAAATAATGCTTCAAAAATTATTTTACAGAAAGCAGTAAATAGTTGTGGTTCTATTTTATATCCTGGATCATATTCCCTTGTTACAAATTTAAATATGAAAAATTATAGTAGTTTTCCTATTTCTACATTATCTAAATATAATATTCCATGCATAAATATTAAAGCACCTAATGTTACACTTGATTGTAATAATTTTACAATAAGCAATGCGTATGCAGGAATAAGCATTAATAGTAATAATACTAAGATATCAAATTGTAAAATTATTAACTCACAAGATGGAATAATAATTCAAAAAGTTTCAAATGCAGAATTAAATAATATCTATCTTTATAATAATAACATTTCATTTAGCCTAAACAACTCTAATGGCGACCGAATGTCTCATATTTATGCGTACAACGGCGTCTATGGTGCACGTTTAATAAATTCATATTCAAACATTTTCTCAAATTTTACTTTTATTAATAATACTTACGGTGCATATTTATCAAGTTCTGAAGGAAATCTTTTCAATAGTGGTACTGCATTATCAAACTCAAAATTTGATGTTTTTGCAACTCTTGATTCTTTAGGTATGTCAAATAATATAATGACGAATACGCGATGTTCTGTAACTGATGCACAATGGGCGCCATGCACTTTCCATATGTCACCAACTTTAGCATCTTATCCAATTGACACTTGTATAAATATAACTAGACCTGGCACATACAATCTTTCAAGTGATATACTTAATGCGAGATCTGCATGTTTTAAAATAAATACAAACAACGTTAAGCTTGAATGCTCTAATTTTAATATCACTGCTAATCCATACACTCCAGGTCCTGCAATTTTAATAAATAATAAAAAGAATATAACAATTTCGGATTGTAGAATAATAAATTTTGATTCATTAATAAATGTTAGTAATTCAAGTAATATTAATTTAAGCAATATTATCGGTATTAATGCGCATAATTATGGTATAAAAATGTTTAACTCTTATAATAGTATAATAAGCAATACAAGCATAGCAGATACCAGCAATTTTACAATATATCTTGATAATGTATTTAATAGCAAAATTTTAAATAATATATTTGATTATGCTGTTAATAATAATGAAGGTTTAGTACTTAACAATTCAAGAAATAATCTAATTGTTGGAAATAAAGGCTCTTTAAATAAAATAGGCATCGCACTTTTAGGCAAATCATTAAATAATACTTTATACAACAATTCATTTAACAATAATGTTGAGGATTATGTCTGCTCTAGTAACGATAGTGCGATTAATGATGGTACAAGCCTTGCAAACTATGGCAATAATAAATTTGGCTGTCACTGGCTTATCGTTGAGCCTTCTACTGTTGAGCCCTTAACATGCTTTGCGGCAAGCAGACCTATATTTATTTCATTGACTCATGATTTGATTTATTCTACAGGTACTACTTGCTTTGGCATTTATAGCAATGCAACAACAATAAATTGTAATGGGCACACAATAGAGGCAACTAATGGAGGCACATTAGCTAAGTTTGCTGGCGATACTAAACATTCTGTATTAGAAAATTGCTATATTAAAGGATTTACCGCACCGATAACAATGATTAACGACTCTTCTGGTGAAGTATTTAATAATACCATATGGGTTAATACAACACAAAATTCAACAGCTATAAGTGCTTTTAGATCAACAGACATTGCAATAAAAAACAATAGTATAAATACAAAATATGATGGCATATACTTATCAAATATAACTTATGGATCTGTTTTAAATAATACTGTAAATGCAAGCACTGCATTTTTGTTATATAATGTAACTGCAATGCAGATATCAAATAATAATGCAACAAAGAGCAGCGGTGTTGGCATATTAATGACAAATACTATACAAACCTCATTTTATGGTAATAACTTTTTTGGAATAACTGCAGGTATGCTTTGTATAAATTCAAAGATTAATACTGATATGGGTAACAACTATTGTACATTAAACACAGGATGTAGCTGGATAACAAGCTCTTCAAGTACATGTAAATAATGTAAATAATAAAGAGGTACTTAAGTAATAGTACCTTAAATAATATATTCAACTTATATATCTCTTTAGAGTAGCTTATTTTTCAATGTCTACCTACAGTATAAAATGTACATAACTTTACACAAGTACATTAAGTTGTACCACCAGCACGACTGCAACACTTATAAGTATATTTATTAAATTCACAAATCTCTCCTACGGTACACTCCATACATGAGTTTACCGTAGTGCATGTACTTATGCCCCCACCTCCTCCACCTCCAGAGCCACCACCTCCAGAGCCACCACCTCCAGAGCCACCACCTCCACTACCAGGGCTACTTAATGTTGAACAACCACTGGTATAAGCATTTATTGTATTACCTGTAATAATATTAAAGATATATGGCGCCATTTGTGCTAATATAACACCTATTACTCCACCAAGAATCATACCCATGCCATATCCTTGAAGAACTCCTTTACTTTGTCCTGGCATTATGTGTGCACCCGCATATAATGCACCTCCAAGTAACATCAATGTCAAGCCAACAATAAAGATTGCTTCATTTACTATATAATAAATGTTCAGTATTGTGCAATTTATTTGGCTAATTGAGGATGCTCCAACGATAGCTATTAAAGAACTTAGTGCAGATATAGTGAAAATTAAAAACATTGCCTTATTTGATATATTTTTTGTAAGTTGTTCTTTTTTATTTTGTTTTATTTTATTCATTTTAGCGCCTCTATTTATTATATGAATTTATTATATAAATTTATAATTAGTTTTTACAATTTTATAATCTTTCTATATAGTTTGATTTTATAATTCTTATTTTCATAATTGTTAAATATCTATTTATAATTAAATTTAAATAATTTTGTATTTATTGTTTTTAAACAATTGATAAATATAAATTTTTATTATATTTTATTATATCATTGTTTATATTCTATATCTATTTATATTATATAATCTATTATTTATATTTTCTATAATTATCATCTTTATATAATATTATATTATAGAATTATAGCAATAAAATCTATTTTATAAAGAGTTATAAAAAGAAACAGAAAAAAATAATAACGTAAAGCTTAAAAATATGATTTGAGTTATCATATTGTGATATTATGCTATTTAGTGAGCTTGTTTCTTATTACGAAAAGCTTGACAAGGTTTCTTCAAGACTTGCAATGATTGATATACTTGCAGAAGTGTTTAAAAAAGCCGAGAGCAATGAGATAATGCATATTGTTTATATGACCCAAGGAGTTCTTGCGCCGCCATTTGAAGGAATTGAGTTTGGTATGGCTGAGAAGATGGTCGAAGAGGCAATTGCGATATCAACCGGATTTACAAAAGAGGAGGTTGATAAAGCTTATAAAAAAGCAGGGGATTTAGGTATTGTTGCGCAGGATTTTATAGGAAAAACAAAGCTTAAGAGAATGAATGAAAAAAAGTATATGGTCAATGATATCTATGAAACAATGTTTAAAATATCTAGAATTTCAGGAAGCGGGAGCAAAGAATTAAAAATAAGGCTGCTTTCAAGCCTCATCAATTCATCGAATCCAACAGAGGCTAAATATATAGTAAAATACCCCCTAAATGAGCTCCGTCTCGGCGTTGGTGATGCTACTATTCTAGAAGCGCTCTCAATAATGGTTGCTGATAACCGCACGCTAAAAGACAAACTTGAGCATGCTTACAATATATGTAGTGATTTAGGCATGGTTGCTGAAAAGCTAAAGCTCGAAGGCATGAATGCTGTTGAGAATTTTAAAGTCACAATATTCAAGCCTATAAGACCTGCGCTTGCTGAAAGGCTCCCAACCGCTGAAGAAATCCTAGAAAAGATGAATGGAAAATGTTCAGTCGACCAAAAATATGATGGCTTCAGATGTCAAATTCACAAGAAGGGGAATGAGGTAAAGATTTATTCAAGAAGGCTTGAGAATACAACTAACATGTACCCAGATCTTGTCGAGGCTGCTAAAAAAGAGCTTAAAGTTGAGAGTATAATATTAGAGGGGGAGGCTTTAGCCTATAATGAAGCGACAAATGAATTTTTACCATTTCAGGAGACTATACAAAGAAAACGCAAATATGGTATTAATGAAAAAATAGCAGAATTGCCATTAAAGCTTTTTGCATTTGATCTAATGTATATAAATGGTAAGGACATTATGAATGAACCATATAAAGAGAGGAGAGAACGATTAGAGAATATTCTAAAAAATACAAAAACAATTATACCTGCTAAAAGGATTGTTACTGATAATGCAAAAGAGCTTAATGAGTTTTTTGAAGATTCAATAGCTAATGGTCTTGAAGGGATTGTTGCTAAGGACCTTAATGCACCTTATATAGCCGGCGCAAGAAAGTTTGCATGGATAAAAATGAAAAGAAGTTATAAAGGTGAACTTTCTGATACTGTTGATTTAGTTATTGTTGGATATTATTTAGGTAGGGGCATAAGGAGTGAATTCAAGTTTGGCGGACTTTTGTGTGCGGTATACAATGAAAAAAGAGATATGTTTGAAACCGTATCTAGAATAGGGAGTGGCTTTACAGAAATACAGATGAAAGAATTGGAAGAAAAGCTTGACAAAATAAAAGTAAGCAAAAAACCCCCGAGAGTTGATTCTGTTGTTGAGCCAGATTTTTGGGTTTACCCTAAATATATAATTACAGTAAAAGCCGATGAAATAACAAAATCCCCTACCCATACATGTGGAAAGGAAAAACAGATTGATGGTACGGAAGTTGGCTATGCATTAAGATTTCCACGGCTTGTGGGTGAAGAGAGTGCTATAAGAAGCGATAAAAGTATTGAAGATGCCACAACGACTAAAGAAATAATTGAGATGTACAAAATGCAGAAAAGAATAAGCATGCATACCGAAGAAAAATAACAAATATAAATTCGATAAAGCTAAAATTTATAATAATTATAATTTAACAAGTAAAATTTTTATTGCTGAAAAAAAGTAAAAGTTGCCAATACTATCTAAAAATTAACAATTGCAAAATGCTAAATATATTACAGCAGAATGAATATAATAATTATTTAATATATAGTTTTAAACTCAAATATTAAATACGTTACAAAATATTATAAACAGTAATTGAAGATAAAAATGAAAATAAAAAATTTAAAATTAAAATAAAATATTTTATACTTTTCTAAGACCTTCCAATAATTTTTCAAATTTGCTTATATTTTGCATTAATTGCTTTACTTTTGGGTTTAGTTTATATCCAAATCCATATCCTTTATCTGTTCTTATGTGTGTTGGTTGAATCATATTAAATTCAATTGATAGCTCTCTTAATGCTATTATTAATGTCTTTCTAGTAAATTTCTTCTCAAGCGTTGCGTATAGTTCTCTTGTTGTACGCGGAGACTTTTGAAATAATAACGAAATTACAGCATAATTAGGCCTACTTAATATTTTTCTCAAAACCCATATTTCATCTTTTTCTCTCTCAACCATAATATCACAATTTGTTGTATACGATGCATATAAATTAGATACTAATGTTTATAAATGTTTTTTTTAACAGCAAAAGTATATAATTTTTTAAATAATTATACAAAGGTATATAAATGTTACTTAAGTATAAATATATATATTATAGTAAACAATTTGTCAAATTATATATATGTTATAAAATTAACTTAACGTGTTAAAATGGATATTAACAAACTTAATTTATTTTTAAAATTGGATAAAAAGCGCGATAAAATAAATATTAATATAAATAAAGATAACAGAATAAATAATCGATCTAATTCGTATACTAATCAATATAGTCAATTTAATGAAGAATCAGAATTGACTTTTTTATTGGATTTTAAATATCCTGATAAAATAATAAGATCAGATACTGCAAAGCATAGGGTAATAGGAAAACAAAAAAATGAAATTATTTATTCTATATTTGCCGTAAATCTAAATAATAATGACATTAAAATTGCAAAAAACATTAAGGCAAATGTTATAAATAATATTATAAATAATGGGATTAATATCAAAAAGACACCAGAATTTATATCAAATGTTTACAGTATGTGTTTAGATTCTTTAGTAAATATTCAGACAAACGAGAATAAAGACACTATTGCTTATCTTATTGCACATGATATTGTAGGATATGGGCCTATAAGCATATTACTAGAAGATGCAGAAGAAATAGAAGAAATAGAAATTAATGCACCCACTTCTAATATTGTAATATATCATTCAATATATGGCAGATGCACAACAAATTTAAAATTTGTTAGTGCGGAAGCATTTAAATTTACAATAAACAGATTGATAGAAAATACTAACAAAGAATTAAATTCTAATAATCCTATTATAGATGCCCAACTTAATGATGGCTCTAGACTGCATGCACAAATTGCCCCTTATGCGGTAAATAATGGAATTGCCTCTATTAGAATAAATAACGGTAAAGGCTATGATTTAAAAAAACTAATTGGTCAAAGTCCAATAATGCCAAAAATTTTTGCATATCTGTGGTTGTCAATAAACACAAAACAAAATGTAATAATTGCTGGCGCACCCGCTGCTGGGAAAACCTCACTTTTACGCTCCATTTATCCACTGATACCAAAATCAGAGAGAATTATAACTGTGGAAGAAGATAGCAATGAATTGAAATTTAACACTAATTTTATAAACGTTGTTTCTTTGCAGGGCTATATCAGAAATAATATAATAACAATCAGAGATCAAGTTATAAATGCGCTACACTTAAGGCCTGAACGCTTAATAGTCGGTGAAATAAGGGGTAGCGAAGCAAAAGAGATTTTTGCAGGAGCTAATTTTGGAATTCCCTTCATGACAACAATGCATTCAGATCTAAATGCTATTGCTATATTAAATAGACTGCAATCAGCGCCTATGAATGTCGAATCATTTAATCTTAATATGCTTGATCTAGGGATACTTTTAAAGCAGGATGCTAAAGGAAGAAGGTATATCGATAGTATAGTAGAATATAAATGGAAGGCGAGAAATGAGATAGAAAATAAATCTGACGAATATCAATTAAATTTTATTGTAAAAAACGGATTATTTATAAATAATTCATTAACCTATTCGAAGGTTATATCAAAATTTGCCAAAGAAAATCTTTTAAATACTGCATCTACTTTATCAGAATTTAATAAAAGATCTAAATTTTTAAGTGAGATAAATTCAAATAAAAATAGGATGAAAGTCATTAACGAATATATAGATAGTTACTGGTGGTATGATGTTAAAAATTAATTTAAAAAAGCATTTAGATTTAATTTTTCTTTTTACAATTAGCACATTGGTTATTATAGCAACATTTGGATTTTTTACATTATTTATACTTCCAATAATTATTTTTGTATTGTTTCTACTTATATATTTAATTGAATTAATTGAATTCAACAAAAATAAGCAACGTGAAAATAAAAAACTAATTAGTCTATTAAAAATGCTATACTTAGATTTAAAAGCAGGTAAACCTATTTCAAATAGTATCAATGATTTAATTAAAAAAACAGAAAAACTTGATGTAAATAGCATATTTTATGATACTTTAAAAAAATATAATATTTATAAAAATTTAGGGTATTTCAAAAATTCTGATTATAGTAATGCCGATAATAAAAGCTATAATAAAAAATTCAATAATAATACCAATAATGAGAATAATTATAGTGCAATTACTGATATAAACAATATAAACGAAGATGCTTTAATTAACCTTATTTTTAATTCTGTATACAATAATAATATCTCTAGTATAAAAAATTTTTATAAAAAAATAAATTATGAAATAAAGCTTCTTAGTGAGAAAAAACAAAGTGCATTAAATAAATATTTAATTATTAATATGCTATTTAATTCCATTATACCTTCTTTATTGATATTTGGATTTATAAGTTATTCAATTTTTTCAAATTTTCAAGATGTAATATTTCCATTCTCATTACTACTACTAGTAATTCTGCCTGCTATCTCTATTTTAATCAATGCAAAAATAAGTGAAATAGATGTCTGATCAAAATATTAAAATAAAAAATAAAATAATAAATAAAATAATAAATAATAAAATTTATTTTATAAGCATGATTCTATTATTATTTGTTATTATATTCGCGTTATTAAATTATTTTCTTATATCTTTTTTTATAATTTCTATCTATATAATTATGAATTTTCTTGTTGGTAAAAGATTAAATAATACTGCGGAAATGCATAATCCAGATATAATTAATTTTATAGATAATTTAATAAAAAAATATAAATCCACAAACTGCCTATTTGATTCAATAAAATATGCTAATAACAATAATTTTTTCTTTTCATATGCTATTACTAATTCTATAATAAAATATAGTCTTGGTTATGGTGCTTTAAATTCATTCTCCAATCTTCATTCATTTAATTCAAAATATTTAGATCAATTAGCAATGCTTCTTATGGTTGGATTAGAAGATGGAATTGATATCAATACATCTTTAGTCGATTTAAAAAATGAGATTAGCGCAAAACAAAGAAAATTCATTAAAAATTATGGCAGTATTAAAAATATTCAATCTATTAATACTCTTAGTACCACATTATTTTTGCCTTTGTTTTCTGGAATAAGTTTAAACATAATTAAATTTTCAAGTTTTTTTAATTCCAATTCTATGAATATTAATATAAACAATAGTATAAATTTATTGTTAATTAATTTTGCTTTTTACTTTTTCATTGTTAATTATATAAATGAGTTTAAAAATAAAAAAAATGCAACATCACAAAATTTTTTCTTTTATTTTACTTTAAGCATTGTAATCTTTTTATTTACATTTAAATTTGTAGGAAATATATGGTGAAAATATGATATCTGAAATATATGAATTATATAAAGTTTTACCCCTTCTTAAGAAGAGTAAAAAAGGGCAGGGCTCTGTAGAGTATATAATGGTTCTATCAGCAGTGAGTATAATAATTGTTATAGCATTTGCTATGATTATGCAGCTTAAAGGCGTTGCATTACACTCTTTTGAGGGAAATAGTGTTAATCAGAGCATAACTTCAAAATTATCGACAGAATTGACAAATCTAAGCACAACGTGAGTTTATATGTTTGTAAAATTTTTAGGCAAAAAAGCACAACTTTCTTTTGAATTTATGCTGTATTTACTAATCTCTGTTATAGCACTCGCTGGTGTTATATCTATGTTTATATATAGCAAATCGGCAATCCAAATTGAAAGTACTAAAATATTTTTACAACAGTTTGTTAGTGATGTTAACTTACATACTAACTTCTATGACAGCTCATTTAATGTTTATATACCTAGTAAAGCGTGTGCTGCTAAATTTTCTTATAATAAATTAATCTACAATAATATTAGTTTTATTTTTAATTCGAATATTTCTATGAATTGGTCTGTGCTTTGTAAAGAAAATTCGTCAATTCTCAATATTACTTTAAATAAAATTGGAAATAATTTTGTATTGGGTGATAATAAATGAAAGCGCAGATAATTTTTGAATTAATAATATACCTCTTTATTATATTCTCATTGATCACAATTATTTTTCAATTTTTAATAAATATCAAAACTTTTATTCATACTAGCAACGTTAATACTGTTGCGCATCTTTCAAATACAATAAATATAATTAATTTAATGTGAATTTTATGAAAACAATTAAAGGGATTATAGGATTAGAATTTATAATATCTGTTTTTATATTTTTTACAATCTTTTCATTAATTATTATTAATTTCCTATTTATCCAAACAAATATCTATAAAAATTTTAATTCAGAAGCCGATCTATTGTTAATATCTGCCCATATTCAAAATATAATTCTATTAATAAATAAATTATCATTGAATTTTAATGAAACTATTTTATTATTGAATAATTTAGGTATTAAATACGAATTAAAGAATATAAAAAGCAACAATTCAAATTCTGTTATTTCAAACTCTCTTTTTAACTATAACAATATTGTAATAAAACGTATTATTTCTATTAATGGCAAAATGTATAAATTAACGGTGTTTAAATGAAAATACAATCCACATTGGAATTTATAATAATTCTTACTGCGGTCTCTTTATTTAGTATATTTGTAATTAGCCAATATATACCACTTCAAAATATGCAAAAAAGCGCATTTAATAAATTATCAAACCAGTTAGAGTACAACACAATAAAAAATTCAAACGTGATTAAAATTTATAGCGGCAATAACATAAATATAACTGCTATTTTGCCTAGTATAACTTATATTAATAAAAGTAGTAATATTGATTTAATTTTTTCATATCCACATCCATATATAATAGATTCTATAAAATTAAATTCAATTAATGCGCAGATTTATCCAAATAATTTTTATAGTATCAACGGTTCTTACATCCAATTAATACAAGCCAGCTTAATACCTAAAATACCTGGTTATTTTAATGTATCTATATCAATAACTGCAACTATAGCAAATTCTATTAAAAAATATAATCTCTCTTTGGATTCATTTGCTAGGTATGTTAACCAAAATATAAGTAATAATACAAATAAAACAGCTGTACTTATAAATAATAGAAATGAATCAATTTTATTTAATTTATCAAATGATAATAAAATCGTAAATATGTATGAATGGAAGCATTGTCCATATGTTGGTGTATGGGGGAATATTTTACCCGAATATCGTCAATGCGGCTATAATACTTACGGATTTATGATATATAGTACTGTATGCAATAGCGGGGCTTATACTCTCTATGTTTGTATCAAACCTGTTAATTATAATTTTAATATACAAAATATTTCTGATTCATATTCATATTTATACAAGATTGATTTATATACTAGCATTAATAACATAAATACAATTACAACTCTCTCAAATAATTACAGTAGCAATCAGTTAATCAGCAATAATAATATTATAGGAAATGTTAAAATTAATAATTTTTTTGGGACGTTCAGTCTATTTAATCAATCTTATAAAAAATATGTAATTAAAAATACAATTTACACTAAATATATTATAAACTCTACTTTTTACAACAACTATTCAGACAATTTACTAAAGTTTACAACAACACTTGTTGATGTAAATGGTACAAGTATTACATCTAATTTATATAGTTATATTAATAGTTTAGTTAGCAAAATAAATTATAATTCATCAGAGTTAAATATTCAGCAGGCAATTCAAATTAATGGATGTAGATTAATGCAAAATCAATTTATCTGTAAATCTTATTATCCTTTTATCTATAATATAACTGAAAATATATTTAATCAAAGTATTAATAAAACAGTTGATTATGAAGGATCAATAATTCACATAATATAAACCACTAAAATATGTTTATGTAATAAACGCTAAACGAGATGAATTAATGAAATCACAATTTGCATTGTTTGAAGTATTTATATCATTTATAATATTGCTATCTTCACTAGCTGTAATATCTAATTATTACTATTTAACTTCAATTAATTCATATAAGAAAAATATAGATTATTCTAATTTATATTATGATTTTTTTAATGCTCTATATAAAAATAAAACACTTCAAAATTGTGCTTATACTTCAAATAATAATTGTTTATTAATTTTAAAAAATTTTAGTAGTACTTATATGGTAGATCTAAGATTTACTTTTAATCAAAATGTAATAGAAACGTCTAATTTTGATAATTGTACTATTTATAATTTTGAATGTGTTCCTTTTAAAAATATTAATACACAGGATTATATCCAAGCATGTTTAAGTATATGTAGTAATCAAAGTGATTAAATGTCATTTTATGGATTTATTTTATTAATTTCAATAATAACTGCAATAATTATAGTAAATTCTATTTTTTATACTTCAAATATTTTTAGTCTTTCCAATTTTGCATTAAATTCCTATACATCAATTCTTAAAATAAACACCTTTATTCTGGCATTAAATAATACTCAACCGCAAAATAATATTGAATATACTAATTGGTTGAATCAGATTAATATAAGTGCACGTATAGATGGTATTTCACTTATAAAAAAAGATAATGTTTTTATTGTTTATAACCCACAAAATTATAGAATATATTATTATGTACTAACTTAACATTATATTTTTTGCTATGCAAGTTGTTTTTAATCTTTTATAATCTTAGGTCTAATAATTTGCATAGCCTACTATAAATTACATCATAAGATTATATACTTATTTTTAATGGGCCCGCGGAGAATCGAACTCCGGATCTTCACGTTGTCAACGTGACGTCTTACCATTCGACTACGAGCCCTTTAAATTTCTATCTTCATTCCATCATTTGGTACAAAAGAATTTTTAAATATTATTGTTGCCTCATTTTTTAAAATATCTATATCTTTGTACCTGGAACTTATATGGAACAATGCTAATTTTTTGCATTTTGCTTTTTTTGCAATTGTTGCAGCTTCTGAAGCTGTTGAATGCATTCTTTCTACTGCAAATGTTTTCATATTGTTATCATAAGTTGCATCGTGTATTAATAAATCTGCATTTGTTGCAGCATTTATTGTACTTATACATGGCCTTGTATCTGTTGCATAAACTATTTTCTTACTTGTAACGTTATATGTTACTTCATTTAATTTAATAATTTTATTATTAATTTTGATTTTGCCCTTTTCTTTTAATTCTTTGAACATTAAACCTTTAATTCCAAGTTTTTTACATTTATCTTTTAAGAACCTAACTTTGTCATTTTCTTGAAAAATAAATCCATACGTAATTGTGCTGTGTTTAAGCTTGAAGGCCTTTATTTTATAATCTTTTCCTTTAAATATAACTCCTGATTTAATTTCTTCAATAATTATTTTATATTTAAATGATATTTTGTCAAAATTTAATAATTCTAAAATATTTTTTTCTGCTTCTTTAGGTACAAATATATATAGTGGCTTTTCTCTATTATTTAGCGCCATTGTTCTAATCAAACCTGCCAAACCGATTGTGTGGTCTCCATGAATGTGGCTTATAAAAATTTTATCAATTTTAGCGATATTAACAGAATTTATCAACGCTTGCCTTTGTGTACCCTCGCCGCAATCAAATAATAATACTTCACCATTATAATTAATTGCTACACTCGGCAAATTTCTATTTTTTGTTGGTGTTGATCCAGAGGTGCCTAAAAATGTTATAATCATTATTTTCATCTTTTTAATATAAAATAAATATTAAATTTTATAATTATTTAAAATACTATTCTTAATTATATATTAACATTAATTGTAATGTGTTTATCTTTTAAATTTATATTGGTTATAGTTAATGTTTTAAATTCTTCATTTAATGTTTCTATGTCTATCTTCATGTTCTTTTGTATTTTAAAGATTAATTCATTTATTAAATACATATTGTTTATTAAAAATTCTCCTTTTTTCATAAGTTCTTCACGTTCTTTTTTTGATTTTTCTATATAACTTTCCTGTTTTTTTATACTTTCTTCAAGTTCTTCTATTTTTTTATCTATCTCTGTTTTTTGCATTGTATTTATTGGATTATCTCTATAATATAATTCAAG
>JBMFUB010000004.1:0-32634 GCA_049966715.1 Candidatus Micrarchaeia archaeon | reverse complement strand
AACAATAGCTGGACAATTCCCTTTTTTTCATTACAAAGTTATCAAGCATTTGGTTTATTGTACAACGGTTATGGTCTTGTATTACACAGGTGCAGCTCTGCAGATACAGAAGGTTATATAACAGGTATGGTTCCTTCTACAGTTTTTAATAATCAATGGCATTTTGTTGCAGTGTCTGTTAATTATCCTAATTATTATTGGCAGTTTGATGGTAATGGTTTGCAGGATTCAAATTCAAACAATTATTATAGTGATGGCCTTCTTTCTATAGGAGCTCAGTATCAGCAATGTGATGGCAATCAATTTGATGGAGATATTGCCGATGTACAAATCTACAATACTTCTCTTTCAACAAGTGATATTCAAACTTTATATCAAGAGGGAATAGGTGGAGTACCTATTGATTTAAACTATTTAGTTGCATGGTATCCATTAAATGGCAATGCAAATGATTATAGTGGTAATAATAATAACGGACAAATAAATAATGTTATCTTTACAACAAGTTGGCAAAATGGTTATACTTCACCTTAATATCATCTAATATTATATAATATATTTTATGTTTATTATTATATATATCAATTCAATAATTTATATTTTAATATATTATTTATTATTATAAATAAAAATTATATAAAAAATTTTTATTACACAAAAATATTACAAAATATAAACATTTATAATAAAATTTGTATTAATAGATAAAAATATAATAAAAATTAAAATGATTAAAATGTTTGATTTGGTTCTTATTCATGCCCCGAGTATTTATGATTTTAGAAGACGCGCTTATAATGGTGGCCCTATAAGTGATGTCGTTCCTTCAACACCCATATTCGAGATGTATCCTATGGGATATATAAGCTTTGTTAGCAATCTTGTTCCTAATGGGTACTCTGTAAAAATAGTTAATTTAGCTTTACTTATGCTCTTAAATAAAAAACTTGATATCAGAAAAGAAATAAAATCAATTAAGGCAAATCTTTATGGGGTTGATCTTCATTGGCTACCGCATGTCCAAGGTGCAATTGAAATAGCAAAGATTATAAAAGAGGAGCATCCTGAAAGCAAGATTGTTTTTGGGGGCTTAAGCTCCACGTATTTTTATCTCGAACTCATGCAGAATTATCCTTTTATTGATTTTGTACTTAGAGGAGATTCGACTGAAAAATATATGCGCATGCTTATTGACGCAGTTGAATCCAGAGAGGATTACAATAATGTTCCTAATCTTGTATGGCGTTATGATAATAAAATAAAAGAAAATAAATTCGAACCTCCAGAAAAAAGTATAGATGAAGTTTTTTTAGATTACGGCACTTTTATAAAAAATACAATAAAGACATTTGGAATAAAGAACAATTTGCCTTTCAAAGATTGGATAAATAATCCTACTGCGATAACTTTTATACAAAAAGGCTGTATCCACAATTGTGCTTATTGTGGGGGCTGCAATTTAGCATATAAAAAGTACTATAATAGAAATGTTGTATCCAGGAGAGACCCTGTAAAAATTGTTGAAGAACTTAAATTAATCAAAGATTATTTAGGTATTCCCGCATTTATAGTTGGAGATCTTAATGAAACTAGTGATTCTTTTAAAAGTAAATTTTTTTCTGAACTTAAAAAAGAGGGGATTGATTTACCTATATTGTTTGAGCTTTTTAATCCTGCACCTAAAAAATTTTATGAAGATTTATCTAATGCAGTCAATGAATTTTCAATAGAAATATCTCCAGATACATCATCAGAAAAAATTAGAAGCAATACAAATAAATTTTATACAAATACAGCTTTAGAAAAAAATATAGAATATGGAAGAACGTACGGTGCCAAGAAATATGATATTTTCTTTTCCGTTGGGCTTCCACAGCAAGATCTTAATAGTGTATTGCGTGATGCTAGATATGCTGGAAAGCTTTACAAAAATTACTCTAATTGGCTGCACATTTTTATTTCTCCATTATCTCCATTTATAGATCCTGGCAGTCCTATTTTTGAAGCTCCTCAAAAATATGGCTACAAATTTTTTGCACGAACTTTGATAGATCATTATAACCTACTTGATAAGAGTAACAATTGGGTTGATGCATTGAATTATGAAACAAAATGGTTAAGCAAAAAAAATATTGCTAATGCAACCGATTACGCAAGAAAATTATTTGCAGATATAAAAAAGAATATTGACAAAAACAATAATTTAACTGCTAAAGAACTTATAGAAAATAATAATATAAAAAATTATAAAAAAGAAGAATTAGTATGGTCAAAGTATACTTCTTTTACAAAGCCATTTCCTATTGCAATAACAATTTATAGAAAATTTAACAAAAAGAAAATATAATTTTATTCTTATCTGTTTATAATTTTTATATTTTAAACCACTTAGATATTTTAATATCTTTTAATATATTTTAATTTACTTTTTTCTACATATTATTTTTTCTAAATATTATAAATTAATATTAATCTAATGTGTTATACTTACGAATCTGTGCTTTTTTACAAATTGCTAAATGCTACATTTAGATTTTTGACATAAATTATATAAAATACAAATTATCTAAAATTTATAATATAATATTTTTTATGTACTGTTAATATTGGTGCTATCTAAAATAGCATAAAATTTTAAAATGTGTAATATATCCACTGAATAAGGTATCTAATCCAATTTTCGTAATAAAATTTCAAAAATAGAAGTGTTTAAATATGCGCTAGAGTAAAAAAATATTTATATATGCGCCCTTGCCGGGATTTGAACCCGGATCACAGGCTCCGCAAGCCCACGTTCTATCCAAGTTATACTACAAGGGCAGAATTTAAATTTATAATTTATAATAAATATTTATAATTATATTATAATTTCATAATTAATTGTACAATTACATTTAATAAATTATTTAATAAAGTGAAAATAAAATTTACTTTGAATAATACAAAGATATTTAAAATATCTAATATTATATCTAATAAATATTAATAATTATATAATTAATATATTTTAAATTATTTTGATAATAATCAATTAAAAAAATAAAATAAAAAATAAAAGTGAAATTATGTTTTCAACATACTTTACTTTAATTATACCTGCTTTAATTGCATTTATTGGCTCAATGCTTGCAGTGCCCTTTGTCAAAAGCTATATGCTTGAATCAGGAGTAATATCGATTGATAACAACAAGAAAAACAAGCCGATATTGCCTGCAAGCGGCGGAATTGCTGTTGCATTTGGCTTCATTATAGGTCTTTTAGCATATATATTTGGTGCAAGCTATCATTTTTATGTTCCTGTAGCATCACAAAGATTCATATTTGCAACTGCATTGTCTGTTGCAATGATTGTATTTGTGGGCTTTCTTGATGATATTAATGTAAAGAAGAAGGCAGTTAAAACAACAGGAATGAAGGATATTAGAAAAGGGCTTAAGCAGTGGCAAAAACCTCTTTTTACATTCATAGGAGCTATACCTCTTATGGTCATAGCAGCAGGGACTTATACTGTTGATTTGCCGTTTGTTGGTGTTGTTAATTTTGGAATTTTCTATCCTTTAGTTATTATACCTCTTGCAATAATCTTTGTTACAAATGCATTTAATATTCTTGGAGGATTTGATGGTATTGCAACAGGAAGTGCATTGATTCTAAGCCTTGCACTTTTGATTTATGCATTCTTCTTTGGAACTTATACTGGGATACTCTTATCTGCAATCCTTTTTGCATCTCTCCTAGCCTTTCTTCCATTTACAATATACCCTGCTAAAATACTGCCTGGAGATACTCTTTATTTTGGTATTGGCGCCGCTTTCGTTGCTATAATAATTGTAGGGAATATGGAAGCATTTGGAATTATAGTATTTATCCCGTGGATTGTTGAGTTTGTATTACATTTAAGAAAGAAATTTGATGTAACTGATTTAGGAAAGTTAAGATCAGATGGGACATTTGAGCCTCCTTATGGAAAGAAAATATACAGCTGGACTCATTTAATTATGAATATAAAGCGCTGCAAAGAATGGGAGGTTTCCCTTTATATGTGGATTATTGAAGTGGGTTTTGTTGTGCTTGCATTTGTATTGAAATTACTTGGATTACTATAATTTTATTTTTTCAATCTCTTTTCTACTATAAAATTAGAAATAAATTAATTGAGATAAAAAGGCAAATAAAATAAAAAAAGAAAAATAAAAAATTAAATGAAAATATAAAAAATAAAATAACCGTCTTATAGGTTCATTTTCAATTGTACTCTTTGTATCTCTGTTTTGTTTGCTATTTTAAGTTTTTTCTTTGTTGAAATGTATCTCTTTTTGCTTACAAGCTTTACATCATCCTTCTTGATTAGTTTTTGCCTGCCCGCATAATTTGCATATAATGTTGCTTCACCAATAAGTTCCTTTACTGTATCTTCAAGTTCTTTTTCTAAGCTCACTATAGCTTTTTCATTTACACGTTCTGCTCCTGCCTCTTTAAGAAATTCTTCGATGTCATATAAACTGAACTCTCTGTTTTTATTCAATCAAACACCCTAATGTAAAATATTTTTAAAAAGCAAGGTTTTTAAATAAATCCTTTTTATTTGTTTAGTGGTAGTATAACATTACGACGAAGAGCTTTCAAAACATAAAAGCGGAAAGCATTATAAATAAAAGTGCAATAGATTTTATAGTTGAAATTATAAATAAATCAAAATAAACAATATAAACTAAATAATAACTAATGCAAAAAAAGTGCTAATAAATATATATAATTAAATAATAAAAATTAATAAATATAATAAAAGATATTAGTAAAAGAACCTGTTGCAATACTTTGTAAGTATTGTAATGCAGATGCATTAATACGTTGCAACTACTTTAAAATAAATAATCTTAAAATTTAATTTAAAATTAATCGAGTGTTTATACGTGAAAATATGTATGAAAAAAAGCATGTAAGAATAATGAAAGGTAAGGATTCTGATTATAAAGCCTATTTACATAATGAAACATCAAGATTAAAAAATTATAATATATTTCTTGGGTTTCATTTATCTACAAAAGGATCTATATTAAATCCACTCGAAGAAGCTATTTCCTTTGGTTATACAGCAGTGCAATTATTCCTTTTTAATCCGAGAGCTTGGGAAGGCAAAGCGATTGATGATAATACAATAAAAGCTTTTTCTGCGCTTCTTAAAAAGAACGCTATCAAAGTAGATGTGCATATTCCTTATTTATGTAATCCATCATCTCCAAATGAGGAGGTATATAAAAAAAGCCGTGATATGCTTATTCAAAACGCTAGTGTCTGTGCTATGCTTAACATACCTTTGGTTATACACTTAGGTTCGCATCTTAATAGAGGTTTTAGCTATTCCTTTGATAGGTTAACAAAGCTTCTTAATTATGTTTTGGATAATACAGATGTTGAAATATTACTTGAAAATAGTGCGGGTTATAGAAATAGCGTTGGCTCAACGCTGGATGAGCTTGCAGAAATACTTAACGCATCAAGCTCAAACAGGCTAGGCCTCTGCATAGATACTGCTCATGCTTTTGCTGCTGGATACAACATCGCTACAAAATCTGGAGTCGATTCATTTGCTAACGAGCTCGAGCTTAAAATAGGTGTTGACAAAATAAAGCTCTTTCATTTAAATGATTCAAAATATGCACTTGGTAGCGGATTAGATAGGCATTGGCATATAGGAAAAGGTTTTATCGGTGCTAATGGATTTTTAAATTTCTTTTCTAATAAATATTTTTCTAAAGGAACATTTATAATGGAAACCCCTGTCAATAATGATGGTGATGAAGTTGAAAATATGAAATCTGCATTAAACATAATTAAAAAAGCATTAAATCTAAATATTTAAAAATATTTTATAGCACACAAATAAATAATACAAAATTATTTTGATACTCATTTATATTTAATTTGAAAATTATAAAAAAGTCTAATATTGTAAATATTATAAATGCGATACAAATATTGTCGAATATTGTTGGTATAAAATCTGCTTGTTGATACTAACTGGTTTATTATTTAAATTAAATTTATTAAAGGGAGTTGCTGCGTAGATGTTAAAAATATTATATATAAAATAATCATTGCTAATGCTATTGCTATATTATCATCAATTGGTGTATCCAAGCTCTCAACAAAAGCAAGTATAAGCCCAAATGCCAAAGCATATAATCCTATAAAATAATAAGATAAAATTGAGACAACTGCAAAGAATGAAAAAGAGCCAATAATAGATTTATTTTTATTATAAATTAATTTTGGACTTTTTATATTCATACCAATAATTGTTGCAAGAGGGTCTGCAAAAAAAAGCGCAATAAATCCAACCATAAGAAAATAAAAGTTATGTATAAATCCTATAAGTAGTGCGGTACCAACACCTAAATACAATGCGCCCAATCCATACAGTGAATACTCTCTTTCAAAATTGATGAGTGCTTTGTATAATTTATTTTTACTATCATATACAATTCCATTATAAAGATATCCTAAAAATATAAAAGCCATTGTTATATAAATAGCAGTATGAAGCTTGAATATAAAAAATACGCTAATTATTATTACTCCTAACAAAATATGAATTACATCACGTTTAGTTTCAAGTACCTTATCTGTACTTTTATGTTTTCTTTTAAATACTTGTAATCCACTCCTATAATATACACCCAGTGCGGTTCCTACTGAAAATGCTATTATTAAATAAAATAATATCAGACTATTTAAGTAGTCAGCATAAGTAAATGATAAAATTGAAAAAATCATCAAAAACATTAAAATTTTTTTATTAAGTCCATAAAAGAAAGGAATGATAGAAAATATCAATGAAAAAAATATAACCAATATCAATAATGAAATGTTTAGGTTTGGATTAGCAAAAAAAACAATTATAAATGTTATAAGCATGCTTATAATTAAAGGATAAGTTCTTTTGATTAAATGTTCGTGGTTTTTATCTTTTAGATAAATGAAAGTTATAATTGTACTAAATAATATAAAAATAATTTCAAATATTCCAAAAACCAACATAACATCATTATATACTGATATATATTACCTTTATATTACTGTTTTTAATTATTAGGCTATATAAACTATTCCATATTACGATATTTAATATATTTAATGCTTTATTATATTATATATTTTTTATTATTAATATATTATATATTTTTATTATTAATACTTTATTATAATATATAATATTCGATATAACTCAATCATAATATAATTATATATAGTTTATAAAGCATATAAGTAGTATACAAATAATATAAAATACATATGTAAATATATTATAATATGGTTGATATGTATAGTTTGATATAAAACTAATAAATTAATACTAATTAAATGATATACATTTTTACTCTATTTTTAAAAATGAATTCAAATTAGAGATATAATCCAAGCGGCGATTATAAAACTACTTACCAATATTATAGGAATAAGTATCTTTGCCAAGCTAAATACATAGCTTACAATATTCATTGTTTTATTTTTGATGTTTGGGCCCCAAACATTAAAGTTCTTAATAATACTGTTTTTATAATATATATGTACTGATTCTGCATCTTTGATTGCTTTTTCAACTGCTTTGTCAATAAGCGGTAAGAGTGTATTTATATTAATACTTCTGCCAAGAACATTGCTTGCAGTTCTTTGAAGAGAATTAACATAATGAGTATCTGTTGTACACACTTCAGTATCTATTTTATATTTACCTTCTACATATTTTATTATATTGTTTCTAAACGATGGCAGCATATTATTTGAATTAAAGACAAGTAATATTTGTTTCATATTTCCTATCTTTATAAATGTGCAGTTTAAGGGCCCGGGAGCAAGGTCTATAGGTCTTCCAACGATATTGTAGATATTAATACTTGAAGATCCAAAATAAAGTTTTTGTGCATATGCTACTTTTTTAAGCTCTTTTATTGCCTTTATATACTCATGGATATATTTAGTATTTGATTTTATGCCATCAAGTTCAATTTTTGAAGCACTTTCATATCTAGAATTATGCAAATCAAGCATTATTAGATTTGAATTTTTGCTTGTCAATAATTCACGAATTATCTTTTCTGCATCTTGAGAAAAATCTTCGGTAACCTTTGGGGCTCTTGTAAATGTTGCTATATTGAGATTGTTTATTTTTAATAAGGAAACTTTTGCGGTTTCATATTTACCTTTATAATACTCTATCTTTTGATAATCAACTTTTTTAATCTCTTTTATACTTTTATTAAGGTCATTTTTTAGTATATTGAGCTCCGAACTTGATAATGGATTGTTATCCTCATTAACAGTCGGATGCATTATAAATACATTGGTATTATATTTTTTAGATGCATAGTTTTGTAATAGATAAGGAAAATGGCTTCCACCAATAGTACCAACAGGTCCATAGTGAATTTCAGGTATATAAAATAAAGCCTTAATTTTGTTTTCGTCATTTTTAATAACAAT
Organism: Candidatus Micrarchaeia archaeon; assembly: GCA_049966715.1. Lineage (GTDB taxonomy): Archaea > Micrarchaeota > Micrarchaeia > Micrarchaeales > Micrarchaeaceae > JAJZYD01. The sequence continues at coordinate 24,150 of JBMFUB010000004.1, read as the reverse complement.
TGTATGGGTATAAATATCATTTTTATATCCTTTTTGATTTGAGATCTTTATATCTATATCAAAGAGCCAATTCTGAACAATTTCTGAAAACGCATCAATGCCACTAAAATTAAGATTATTTTTTATTGGCTTGTCAATTATATAAATTATAATATAGCTCACAATTGCAAAGATTGCGATTCCTGTGCTAAGTTTTATAAGCAAAAGCCAAAAAGGCAATGAAAAAGTGAAAATTATATTTGATGCCCCTATATATACAAAAAGATTTATTAAAGGTTGGACTATTGAATAAAGTAGAGCTTTCTTTTTTTGACCAAGCATTACCTTACTAACAAAAAGCCATAAAGCAAGTATGCTTGCATCTCCAACAAGTACAATAGAGCTTGCTAAAATATAATTGTTTGTTATATAATAAAAAGAGCTAGCTAAAACTAAAAATAAAGAATAAATAAATGTGCTTGCTATTGCTATCGTTAATATATACTTTGTTTTTATATATTTTTTTATTATTTTTATTGCAATTGTAGTTAAAATAGTTGGAAGAAAGATTATGATAAGTCCGGTTAAGATACCTATTACTATTACAGAAAAAAGATAGAGGTTTCTTAATTCTGTTATTGTGCTTATTATTAAACCGATAATAATGCTATAAATTGTTAAAAATATAATAAGCCTTTTTAGATTGGGCAAACTGTTTGAAAAAAGGTGAACCCTTTTTATTAAATTATCATTGCTTCTTACCATAAAATCAGATTAATAATTCATCTATATGTTAGTTTTAATTAATATTTTAACTACTAACTTAATATTTATCTAAAATTTTTATATCTGGTTCCAATCTATATTCAATATTTATTTTAAGCAATATATATTTATTTTCCTCAATTGATATTTGATTAATATTGAGTTTATTAGTTTATATTTAATATTAATTTATGTTATTTATATAATATTTAAAAATTATAAAATTATTTGATACTATAAATAAATATTATAAATAAAAATAACGTTAAAGATTATTTTTAAATTATTTTCCAAAACGCCTTTGCCTTCTTGAATAGTCATCGATTGCTATTTTATAATCTTTTTTTGTAAATTCGGGCCAATAATTATTTTCAAAATAAAATTCCGAATATGCTGTTTGCCATGGAAGCAATCCCGATAATCTTATTTCTCCAGATGTCCTTATAACAAGATCAACATCTGATAATGCTGCACTCATTAAATTTTTCCTAATTATTTCATCATTTATACTTTTTATTTTTCCCTGTTTTACCTTTTTAGATATCTGCTTTGCCGCATAAACTAAATCATTCTTGCCACTGTAATTTATTAACATATTTATAGTAAGATCATTATATTTTCTAGTTAATCTTTCAATCTTATGTAATTCAAGTCTAAGTGCTGAAGGTAATGCTTTTAAATCTCCGATAACATTAAAGCGTATTTTCTCTTTTATCAAATCATTTATAAGTTTTTTATCTCTTGCAGCTTTTAAATAGAGATTAAAAAGAACATCAAGTTCTTGCTTATTTCTATTTTTTATATTTTCATTAGATAGAGCCCATACACTTATTGTTTTAATTCCAAATTCTGAGGACCATTTTGCAAATTCTATAAATTTATTTATTCCTAATTCATATCCTTGCATTATATGTAATTTATTCTTTTTAGACCATCTTCTATTGCCATCTGGAATTAATGCAACATGCTTTGGTAATACTATATTGTTATCCATAAACATCACATAAAACTTATTTATATAAAAAAGTTAAATATAAATATTATTTTTATTTCTTTTTTATTTATAAAACTTTGCTTTTTTTTAATTTTTATATTTTATAGTAATTCTTATTGTTAAAACTTATACATATATATTTAAATATTTATCTAAATAATAAAATAAGTAATAAAGTAAACAAATAAGTGATTATATGGATTTTAAAATAAAAAGGAAAGAATTTCTTATAAGAAAAATAAAGAAGGTAAAAAGATTACCTTATGAAATATTGTTTTTCTTTGTGGCATTGTTGTTTTTAAAGACTGCTTTTATAGGCGCTTCTAATATAAATTTAAATGGGAGCTTTCAACTTCTACAGATAGTTTCAACATTGTCAAATATAAAACAAATACTATCACAGATAGGTCCAATGATCAGCGCAGTTTTATTTATATTGGCAGGCATCTTTTATGCTTTAGGGCAGCTTCTCCCTCCTGAAAAGAAAGCACAATTTCATACAACAGCCATAAATATAATAATAGGCGCGATAGTTATTGCGGTTTTAAGTTTTACCGCAACCTCACTTACTAATGCGTCTACGCATCTGTTAAGCAATTTTACAACAAACACTGTCAATAGTACATTATGAGTTGTTCATATTTTTTGTTTTTATTAGAATTTGAAATTAAATTTAGAAGTGAATAATTATGTTTGAGATTGCAACAGAAATAATAGCGATGATGATAACTATTGGTGGAATAATCTATGGAATAGGTTATGCGCTTGACAATAGAAAAATAAAGGAATTTGCCTTTAAAGAATTAACACAAAGCTTTATTAACGCTGCAATTCTCTTTGTACTCTTTTCTGCTTTTAGTCAGGTTGGAATAATAACACAAGTGATGAATCAGGTTATTGGAAATCTTCCAAGCTCTATATTAGCATTTTGTGGTCCTATAGCATATAATTATGGCTTATGTACAGCATATAATTATCTAGTTGGTCCTCAACCATTCTATGTTGGGAATTTATTAGTTTCTCCTTTATCAATACAGATTTTAAATATTTTAAGTTATCTCATTCCTGCATATCTTTTAATTGGTACTGTATCAACAATAGGCTTATCTGCTATTATAATATCGGTAAAATTAACTGCATTTTCAATATTTTTAGGACCTCTTAAAATGGCTATTGAAGTGTTATCTACAACGTTAATTGCATTATTTATACAAGCAACTATAATAAATGTAATTGGGATAATAACGCCTTATCTTCTTTATATTGGCCTTACTTTAAGAACATTTTATTTTTCAAGAAGATTAGGTGGGGCTATTCTTGCATTGGCAATTGGTTTTTTTGTTGTTTTTCCGTTAACATATTTAATGAATATAGAAATTATGAATAGTGTAACACCATATGTATCATCAACTACATTGCAAAGCACGTTGCTTAATTTTAGCGAAGGCCTTGTATCATTTTCAATTAATACAGAGTTACAAATTGTTGATGGAAGTGCTGCAACAAATTCAATTATAAGTTCAGTATTAAATAAAAAGTTAGATTTGCCCATACTAAATAATATCATTTCAGAAAGTGAAAATGCTGCAATAACTTTCGAGTATATAATCAAATTTATTATGGACCTTTTATCTGATTTGATACTTGAAATAATTCTTTTGCCTTTATTAAGTGTTATTTTAACTATAATATCAATAAGAGAGCTTGCGAGAATACTTGGCAGTGAAATCTCCTTCGGTAGGTTTGATTTATTTTAATTTTTACATTAATATGTATTGATTATCGAGGTTTAAATATAAATTATTAGGAATTTTAGCACTTAAATAAATTATGTGGTGATAATTATGGATAATAAGTATATATTATATATTTTATTGATAATCTCTTTTCTTCTATTTTTTATAAGCTTTCTAACACTTAATGCTCTTATTATCTTAATAAATATGTTTATTATTCTTTTTTCAATATCTTTATACTATTTTAATGATATAATAATTGATTTAATATTTAAACATAGCAATATAATTGAAATTTTTAATGGCTATGAACTTAGTGGAAGTAGAAATGTTGCTGTATTTAGAAATAATGGCAGTATTGGTGCCATAGCAGCGGCATTGATAAATACAGAAAATATTGATGAATTAGACAAAGCGAAAATCGAACATCTTATAGGTGGTACCCACTATCCATTTAAGCTTGTTTTATATGTTGAAAATCTTGATATAAAAAAGATCATTGATAAACTACAAACAAGAAAAAGTATAAAAGAAATTGAGCTAACAAGAATCGATATAAAAGATAATAAAAATATAATAAAAGCAAATAAAATAAAGAAGGAAATAGAAAATATTGAATCAGATATACGAAATATAAGTGATGGCGAAGTACCTATCAAAATATCTTATTATGTTATGACGACTGCAATTGCTGATACTCTATTAGAAGCTTCTGAGCGGGCTAATACCCAAATAAAAGAGATAACTGCCAAGATTGATGCATTTTTATCTTCTCATTCAACAATACTTACAGGCAACGATCTTATCAATGTGCTTAAGCTTGATGCTGGTGCTATTGTATGAAAGTGAATGAATTATCAAATAACCAGAAGGCAAGCAGAATGATAAGTATATTTAACCAAAGCGAACCTCTTACTTCTAATGCTAAAGGAATTTATATCGGCAAAACAAAATTATATAATCTGCCTTTCTTTCTAGATCCTGACGAGTTAATGAACCCACATATAGCAGTAATAGGTACAACCGGTTCTGGCAAAAGCTACTTCCTTAAAAATTATATTTTGAGAAGCTTTAATGCAAATATAAAGAATATATTTATAATTGATTGGAATGATGAATATTCAGAAATTATAAATGTTATGTATGGTAATGTTATATATATTAATTCAAAAAATAAAATTAATGTATTCGAAATTTTTAAGAATAAAAAGAAAAAACTTGATTATACTGTTAATGCAATTTCTTCAATGCTAAAGCTTGATTCTAATGAACAAGCGCTTCTTTATAAAGTTATATCTAATGCGATCGATAAATGCAATGCATCAAAAGAAAAACTTAATTTTACATACATATTAAATATGTTGGATAAAGATTCAAATCTCCGTATTAAACTTGAGCAACTTACATCAAGCCCTATCCTTGCAGAATCGAGTACTTTTAATCCGATTGATGTGTTGAATGGTGTTTATTCTATTAATATTTCCAAATTAAATAATGATTCACAAAGAAAGCTTATTGTTTCTGCATTTCTTGAATTGATTATAGAATTTATGCACAATATGAAACTCGGTTTAAATGAAAAACGTCTTATTATTGTAGATGAAGTTTGGAAGATTATTAATGATAGTAGAGATTTGGCACAACTTTTTAGAGAAGGTAGAAAATATAATATAGGAGTTGCAATAGCAACTCAAAATGTTAAAGATGTCCCTTTAGAATTGGTATCAAATATTGCATCTATTTTTATTTTTAGAATGCAGAATAATGAAGATTATAGAATATTAAGAGATGCTGGAATCCTTGCAGAAGAATTTTATGATGCTTCATTAAAGCTTTTCATAGGCAGCTGTATTGTTCATCTTATATACAAATCAAAAGATCAAAAGAATTTTATTATCAAAAAAGTTGACGGATTGATTAAAGATATTTGTAAAATTAACTGTGGTTCTATGATTATAACAATACCAATTGAGAGATTTTTAAAAAATACAGATTTGTTTTATTCAAAAGGGATGTATGAAAAACTAAAAGAATTTGTTGAAAGCAATAATAGAGATATAGAGCTTATTGCATTAGTAAAATTTCTTGTTAAAGAAGGTGCCGGCCGAGGCGAAATTATTTCATATCTACGCATGCTTGAAATAAATGATCTTGCTATTGTCAATGCATTAGATGTGGTGATTAGATGAACGATAAATTTGCATTAGTTTATTCATTTTATACAGCAGCATTCATGAAATCAAATTTTGAAAATCTTAAAAATATTATGAGTGTTTTTCCTGATTCTTTTCTCATTTCAGATGGTACTTTATTAAAATATGCAATTGGCAGCAATATTATAAATTTAAAAAATCAAAGTAAAAATATTAAAAATATCTACGATAATTTGATAATTATAGAATTTAAAAAAGATAGTATATATGTGATGTTTTACTCAACAAAAGACTACATAGAAAAGAAAGGAGTTTATCTATTAAAATTTTTATCGATTCTCGAATATGTTAAAAATATTTATGATATTACTCTTGATAATATATATCAAGATATAATAGCTACAATAACTCCTATTCTTTTATTTCAAGATTATAATCTAAATCAAAATAAAAATAATATTAATAATGATAAAAGAATTATAGAGTTAAATGCGTCTAATTATGCATTATCAAAGGAAATAATATACCTTTCAAAGATAAATGAGGATCAAAAGCGTGCTTTTATACTTTTTAAAGAATTTTACAAGCAAATTATTGATAAATTATCAAATTCACTTGGTGAAGATAATGTAAAGGTATTAAGTAAATTAGGTATCGATAAAAATCTTCTCGATGAGATTGAGAAACTAAATAATAAATAAAATAAGCAGTAAAGAATTAAATAATTTAATAACTATTAATTGATAAATATTAATAAAAAATTATTTAAATATAAATATTAAAGTGAATAACAAATTAAAACAAATAATAAATAATAAATGCTAATAAAATAATAATAGATTATAAATAAGTGATAAAATGCCAGATAAAATAAGATGTGCGCATATTTTAGTTGAAAAGGAATCAATAGCAAAAGAAATTCTCGAAAAGCTTAAGAAATCAGAAAGTTTTTCAAAATTAGCAATGGAGTATTCTATAGATAGTACACGGAAAAAGGGTGGGGATCTGGGTTATTTTGGTAGGGGGGTTATGGTTAAAGAATTTGAAAATGCCGCTTTTGCCCTTAAACCTGGAGAAATATCTGGAATAATTAAAACACAATTCGGCTATCATATAATAAAAAGATTGAAATGATGTTTCATCTATAAATTTTTATCTTAGATCTTTAGATTGATTAGTTTTTTACAGCTTTATTATTCAAGCCTCAAGGGGGAATTGAACCCCCGACCTTCTGCTTTATAGATTAAAGTATTTTTGATTTACTTACCATGCAGACGCTCTACCACTGAGCTACTGAGGCGTTGTAATTTTTATTTATAACTTTTATATTTATGATTATATTACTTATTTTATATTTATTTTCATTTCTTCTTTTTATTTTGTTTAGCAATCTTTTTTATATTTTTCTTTCTGGTTTTGTTTTCATGTGCTCTTAAATGTAGCTGTTTCTGTTATTAGATTATTGACTGTTACGCTTATTGGGTTGTTTATTCCTGAATAACAGCCATTTCCGGTGCACTGCCAACCGTTAAATGTATAGCTAGGATTTGGTATTGCGTATATTGTTATGCTTGATCCCTGCTCAAGCATCTGTATGCCCTCTGGTTGTGTTATACCGCCGCTTGCTGCAGATATAATAATTGGATAAGATAAAATATTTTGTGTTGATGGTATAATTTTTATTGTTCCTGCAATAATATAATTGCTAGATGAGGGACATTTTTGTTTTACATCCGTACAATAATTTGCAGTAATATTAAAATTGCCATTATAAATAATGCCATTGTTAACGATTGTATTTATTTCAGCAATGCAGTATGTATATTGTCCATCTGTTATAAATGTTGGCGTGCAACTTCCAGATATACTTTGCGCTGCGCCTAATTTTACATTAAAACTACTTGAATTAATAATACCTGGCAATGCATCTGTTGCAAGTATAGATAATACTGCAATACCATTGCTTTGTTGGATTAGCATTGCACCCATACAATCAAGATTACCATAGAAAGTACATTCGGTTGGAAATAGGGTTTTTGGAAGCGTAAGAAAAACAAATAATATACTTATAACTATTGTTAATATCAATATTGCATAACTATAGGTTATTAAAAACTCTATAGCGCTTTGTGCATTTATACTTTTATTTTTTTTATTATCTTTATTGCTTTTAATCATATAAACCATTAAATTATCGATATGCAAATATCAATATAAAATTAATCCAAAATCAATATAATACATAATTTAATATAGATATATAAATATTATAAATTATTAATAATATATAAAATTATATACACAAAAAATATAAAATAAATGAAAATAAATTATAATAAAGTAATATCTAAATGAAATAACATATAATAATACTTAAAATAGAATAGTAACAAGAATTTATATATATTATTATTTCTTTTGATATTTTTTGCTTATCATTGTTTTATAATTTTAAAAATGCACAAATTATACAATTTTTATACCTTCATAATCTTTATAGTTATTTATAGTGTATGCTATATATGCTAATCAGTGTTTTTATGAATAAAAGAAGTAAAGAAAATGCAGATAATGAACATATTGAATATAAAGAGATAATTAAATCTATAAATCCATCAAAACGTTTAGGGCAGAATTTTCTACTTGATAAAAATCTAGCGAAAATGGAGGCAAATTTTGGCATAGATAAAAAAGTAATAGAAATAGGGCCGGGATTAGGTATATTGACAAAGGAGCTCTGTAAAAAAGCAAAATTTGTTTTTGCTATTGAAAAAGACCACAGAATGTTTGATATATTATCAAAAAATATAAAGTGTAAAAATCTAAAATTAGTAAATAAAGATTTTTTTGATGTTGATAAAAAGGAGCTAAAGGAATTTGATATAATAATATCAAATATACCTTATAATCTATCGAGCAAAATTATAATGTGGCTTGCGGAAAATAGAATGAATGCTCTTTTATGCCTTCAAAAAGAGTTTGTAGATCATATGCTTGCAAAGGAAGGTATGCACTCTTATTCTAGGCTTAGTGTTGTTTCTACATTAAATTTTAAAATAACAAAAATCGTCGATGTTTCTCAAGACTCTTTCTATCCAAAACCCAAAATTAAATCTAGCATTGTATATATTAAATCGACGCCATCTGAGCTTAAAAGCGATGAGCTTAATATTATATCATTATTAATGATGCATAAGAAGAAAAGGCTTAAGAACGCTCTGCTTGATTCTGCTTCAAATCTTTCTATATCTAAGGAGCGTTTAAGGAGCATTGCGGAAGCTCTGCCATATAAAGAGGAAAGAGTTTTTAAGCTAAATCCTAACAAAATACTCGAAATATCAAGGGCGATTTTAAAAGAATTTAATTAAAGTGGTATGTAGGTTCTTGAATTTCTTTCATTATGAGTGCATTAGTTATACTGTTTTTAAGCTTCTCTTCAGCGAGCTTAGATTTCTCTATACCAAGCAAATTTTTATAATGCATTGGAATTATGTACTTAGCATCTATTGCTTTGCTAGCCAATATAGCTTCATCGACATCCATTGTATATGTTCCACCTATTGGCAACATAGCAATATCAAGCCCCTTAAGTTTAGCCATTTCTGGTATAAAATCAGTATCTCCAGCATGATAAAATTTTAAGTTTGCTGCTTCTAAAACATAACCAACCCATTTATTTTGTTTTGGATGAAAGTTAAGCCTTTCACTTTTTATATTATAAGCAGGTACTGCTTCAATAGTGATATCATTGAATTCTCCTTTATAGCCAGGTTCTATTATTTCAAGATTGTTGAAATCTGCCTTTGTTAAGCAACCTTGTGAACTTATTATTTTCCCATTTGGTTTTATAACTTTGAATAAATCTGCTTTGCTGCAATGATCAAAATGTGCGTGTGTTATTAAAACCAAATCTGCTCTTTCTTTTATTGCATTTCCAATATTAAATGGGTCTATAAAAACAGTTGTTTTTTTTGTTTTTATATAAAAACTCGCATGTCCTATCCAAAATAATATACTATTAATATTATCTATTTTATTTAAATCCATAAAATTCACTATATTTCAATTGTTTAGTAAATTATAATAAATTAATTATTTTATTGATAATTATTAATAAATTAAATTATAATAGATCACAGATAATATGATAATATTTGTTATTGATTGTTTAATGTTAGGTATTTTATAAAGTAATGTTTATATTTGAAAAATTGAGGAGAGGTCAAAAATACAAAGAAGTAAATATATAAATATCTAAATGGTGGTATATAATATTAGATATTAATGTGGTTAATATAAATTAGGTAAGGTTATTTTTATTATATTTATTATTATTTAATTATCTATTTAAAAATAAATAGATAAATAAGATAATAGTTTAAAAATAAGTATAATAAATTGTGGTTAGAATGATTGGATTAATAATTCTTTCCGCTTTATCCACTTTATGTGGAACTGGTGGAAGTTGCGTTTATACTCTTGCACCTATTATAGTCATACTTCTTTTTATATTAGCAGCGGCTGGTTTAACACGTGGTGTTAGCATCTTTAACTTATTTGGTTTAGGGGCTTTGCTCGGCATTGGTGGTGGTGTAGGCAAAGGTGGTGTAGGAAAAGGTCTTAAAGCTGGAAGTGCTGTTGGAAGGAGAAAAATGAGTGCTACTATTAAAAAGGCGCCAACAGGTTTAAAAACATTAGCAAAAAATTTAGGTGTTAGAAACAAAACTAAAAGATTACAAAAACAACAAATAAACGCTTTGGGAAAATTAGGTAAATATAGAAAAAAGCAGTTTGATGCAAAAAACGCTGGAAAACCTTTAACTACGAGATATTATGGTTGGAGGGCAATTCGAACACTTAAAAAAGTAAATAAATATGAAAATAAAATTACTAAATTAACAGGAGGAAAAATAAATATGGCAGTTATGTTAGCTGCAAATAAAAATCGCAAAAATCAAAAATATATAAATGCTGGTTATGATGAATTTAAAGCAATGAGGAGCAGTGTTTTAAGTGCGAAAGAAGCCGAACTTAGTAATTTAGAAAAAACAATAACTCTTAAGAAACCTGAGGTTACTCTTTTTAATATTCGTAAATATAACGCGAAAATAAATCTCCAATATTATTATAATCTTGTTAGTCCTAGAGTTGCTAAATATGGTAGACTTGAAAAGGAGCTTGAAGCTGCTCAAGGATCTACAAAAAAAAATATTAAAGGTCGTACTAGTCCCGAAAATCTACCTAAATTAGAAGGCATAATAGAAGGTAATGTAGAAAAACCTTCCCTTAAATCTAGAATTACTGATACTTTAGCTACTGCTAAATTTTCTAATCCTAAATATCTAAGTAGTACTTCTAGCGGAAGTGGGAAAACTCAAAACAAATATATTAATTATTTAGAAGCAAATGCTAAATCAAGGCTTGCAACTGCAACTGAAACTGGTGGTATTTTATTGGCGCCTGTTGCGGCTTATTATGTATATAATATGTTTAGAGGTTCAAAAGGCTCCAAGGCTTCAGGCTTTGAAAATCTAAATCCTAATCAACAATCTCAACAAGGTGGTCAAAATTCAACTAATCCACCACCACCTATATCAGATTCAAATAGCCAACAATCTCAACAAGGTGGTCAAAATCAAAATAATGCACCTTCATTTAAAATACTTTTCGTAAGCTTTTATAAAAATAGTAATTTTACAATCTTCAAATAATATCCAAATGAGAAGAAAGAGAGAGAAGAAGAGCAGCAACAAGTGACGGAAAGGGAGAAAGAGTTGCACCAAGAGGCGGAAAAGAATAAAGATGAGGAACAAAAGAAGAAAAATAAGGAAGAGTTGCAACAAGGTCAATCCTACTAGCATTAGATAATAGTTAAGAAGACCCAAAATAAAAAGTAGATAATTAATTTACATTAAAATTTGTATATTAAAATAAAATAAAAAATTCTAAGGATAATGCTTAAGCAATTCTTCACCAATTTCAGAACCTGTTGTTATTTCTGGCATAATCATTCTATATGCGCCAGCATTTCCTAACTTTGCTATATTTTCTAATGTGATTACTCTAGATATTATTTTTATTTTGCTTTTTGCGGCTTTTGCTGAAACTATTATAACTACATTATCAAGATCATTATCACTACATGAAATAACATATTGTGCATCTTTAATATTTGCGAGGTTAAAACTTTCTTTTAATTTCGGATTCCCCATTATTGCTAAATGGCCTTTTCTACGTAATGCATCAACATCTCTTTTATTATCACCTATTATAACACTTATTATATTATTTTCTTCAAACTCTTTCTGAAATGTTTCTGCAAAATCATTTAACGGTGCAATAATTATATGATTTTTTAATTTTTTTATTTTAGAAATTATTTTTCTTTCATTAAAATCTATACTATTTATTAAGTCAAAAAATACCGCACCCAAAAATACTGCTATAAGTGCAAAAATAAATGCACTAATTAAATCTGCTACAATTGTAAATGGTGTATCAATAATATTTTTTGGTAAAATATCAAAATTTATATCTAATGAAGATAGTAACATCCAAATAAATGCGAATTCAATAGGAACATTTTCATAATACAAAATTGTGATTGAAAATATAAATAAAAAGATTGAAATAATTGGTAATAAATAAATCCTTTTTTGCGCTTGCATTATCTTCACTTTTATTTTTTTTATTTATTTTTTAATTTTTTATTATTTTAATATAGTTAAATTACTTTTATTTAAAATTTACCTAAACAAAAATATTAATTATTTTTTTTATAATTTTATTAAATTTATAATAGGTTATTTAAGTTAAGCAATTTAATTTTATTTAATCCTTGAGAGCATATCACCCATTTCTATACCTGTAACTATTTCTGGTATTATACATAAAGATGCACCAGCTCGTTTCATCTTATTAACTACATTTATATTATTTGCACTTGTTATAACCTTTATATTATTATTTAAATATTTTGCGGTTAAAATACCTAATAAATTATTATAATTATCTTCAGTCAAAAATATTATACTTGATGCAGTTTTGATATCTGCATTTTCCAATGTACTATCTTTTGTAAAATTATCATTTATTACATAATAACCTTCTTCTATCGCCATATCTGCTTTGATAGGGTCTTTTTCAATAATTACAAAAGGTATATTTTTTTTCTTTAGTTCCTTTACTACCCTATTTGAAATATCTGAATATCCGCAAATAATAATGTGCTTGCTCAGCTTTCTTTTTCTATTTACTTTTATATTTAATCGGTAGATTGTATTAGTTATAATTGCAATAAGTATACCAACTACTAATATTTTTATTATTCCTGTAATTACTAAAAGCGCCGTAATTAATAAAAGTGCATTTTGATTTGTTAAAAATACTGAATTAGTTATAACACCTTTTTCTATTCCCGCAGCATCAAATAATGATGATATAACATAATAAGATGCAGAATAAAAATTATTTGTGATATTATTAATATAAAATATTAAAAATAATGTGTAAATAATTGTAATAATTGAAAGTATTATAATAATCTTAAACGAAAATGAATTTTTATTGGAATCAATCTCTATATTTTTCATACTCTCATTTTTTTTCTTTAAATTCTTTAAATATTTCTTTAAGGATTTCTTTGCTTGCAACTTTTTGTGGCATAACAATATAATTTGCACCTCCCTCTATAAGTTTTTCTCTTGCAAAATCACTATTTGCTCTTGTTGCAATAAAAATATCTCTATTTAAATCCCTAGCAGTTAATGTTGTAAGAAGATTTTTTGCATCGTCATCCATAACTATTGCTATTGTTTTGGCAAATTCTATAGCTGCTTCTTTAAGTGTTTTACTTCCTGTTGCATCTCCATATATTGCTTTTATTTCCTGTGCCTCTGCTTTTTCAATAACTTTTTGATCAGAATCTATTATAACAAAAGGAATATTACGCTCTTTCAATATTTCTGCAATTTTTTCTCCTACAATTCCATAACCACATATTATAGTATGGTTTTTTAATTCATGGTATTTTATCATATAACTACCTTTAATATATAAAAATCAGAGAAAATTTAAAAAGCTATTGAATCAAGATAAAATAAAAACAAATTTATAGCTCCAGCCAGATTTGAACTGGCGTCTGCAGGTCCAGAGCCTGCCATCCTTGACCGCTAGACGATGGAGCTTTATATTAATTATAATTATTTTTGATTTTTAAAATCAAATAAAATTAAATAACAAATAACATAAAAAATATTATGTACTATATACTTTTTAGTATTTTAAATCTTGTTAACATATTTAAAGTATTTAATATTTATAATATTTGATGGTTATTAATATATTTATTGATATATTAATTTGATATATTAATTGATTATCTAGTACTTAAACTTATTCTATTAATTAATACTAATATTATTTTAATGATATAATTTATTTACCTTTTTATTATAGTTATGTAAATAAATATTATATAAAAATTTATTTTTGTGGTAGTATTTATCTTTGTTGGTATACTTTTAATCAATTAATTTAACAAAACAATAAAATTAATAGCATTGATAATCAAAAATATTATTACACTAATTATAATTGAATTTATTATAAATTTTGATTATTTTGATTAATAAATATAAATATAATAAATATAAATATAATAACTATATGATAGAATAAAAATCTTTATAAATATTAATTTATATAAATCTAAATACAAATTTTAATATTATTTTTAATATTATTATAGATTGTAGATTAATATATGTTATATGTTATTAAATTAATAATTAATAATATATATAATTAAAATTAAATAAATAAAATAAAAAATCTAATTAATAAAAAATTAGGAAGTGTTAAATAAAATAAATAAAATAACATAATAATATTCTGTTTTATAAATATTTAATAATTCATACTTTACATATCATCAGTTTAAAAAAATATATAAAAAATTTATTTAAATGTTAAGCTTACAAATATAATAAATATTATAATACTTAATGTATTGCTAAAACAAATCGGCAATTAAATTACATAGATATTGGTTTATATGGCTATTAAAATTGATCCCTCTATAAAAGAAGAAATAATAGATATTATTGTAGCGGATATTGTGCTTATATTTGCTTTTGCGCTCACGTTAGATGGTGGTATATTTTATATCTCCTCATTTGCAACGTGGTTTTCAAATCTTATATTCTTTATTCCGATGGTTGCGATTGGCGTAACATTAAGCTTTGTACTTCATGAGCTTATGCATAGGTTTGTAGCTATACATTATGGTGCAATAGCTGGTTTTAAATCATCAAAGATGGGCTTGATAATAACTATGCTTACTGGAGCATTTGGCTTTCTTTTAGGAATACCTGGTGCAACAATGATTTACGCTCACAACTTTTCAAAAAGAGAAAATGGTATAGTGTCTATTGCAGGCCCTTTAACAAATTTCCTGGTATTTGCAATATTTTTAATGCTATTTATTGTTTTAAAACCTGCACAAAAAAGCTATCTTTTCGATATAATATCATTTACATTATTCATAAGTATACTACTTGCTTTTTTTAATATGCTTCCAATACCACCACTTGATGGAAGTAAGGTTTTAGCATGGAATAAATATATTTATATAGTAACAATGGGTATTATATTCGGATTAATGCTATTTTTCTCTATTCTACCTCTTATTGATATTTTGTATATGGTTGCAATTGCGATATTCTTTTCATTCTTTTACAGAAATATTATATTTTAATTTTATTTTTCTTTATTTTAAATTTATTAAAGATAATTTGTATATTTTGTCATATATTATATAAAATTCAATGAAAGTAATATTATACGTTATGTTCAAAATATAGAATCATAAATAATTAAAAAATAATAATAAAAAGTAAAATATAAATAAACTAAATAAATATTTTATAAACTATAATCTCCATCAAAATTTTACCTAATAATAAACATAACGATAAATATTTAATCTTTGGTTTGTTAACATAATTAAAGTTTGTAATATGCTTGTGATATGAATGGCGAATATTACCGAGACACCTATTGATGCTCTTCTTACACTTCTTAATAAAAAAGGAAAACTAGAACTTAGTGAAATTACTTCTGCTCTAAATGTTAGCCCAGATGTAGTCGAGAGTTGGGCTAAAATTCTTGAAAATAATGGTATTATAAAAATAAGTTATGATTTTGGTAAGATGTATATAGAATTAAAGAAAGAGACTAAAGAGCAGGAAAAAGCGCAGGAACTATTAGTAAGTAGTGAAAGGTTAAATATAGAAAACGAGCTTATAAATCAAAAGATAGAGATAGAAAAATATTTTGAAAAATATACACAACTAGGAGATACTATAAAACTTGCTGAAGGGATGTTTCAGGAAAAGTTTCCTGAAATTGAGAGTAAGCTTGAGGCTATAGATAAGATTTATAGAACACTACAAGAAGAGAATGTACGCTTAGAAAACTATAGCAAAAATGCTGAGATGCTTTATAACAACGTTAACAAAAAACTTACGGATTTATATAGTAGGATTAATAGTATTGATATAAATACAATAAAAACGTCCGAAGAGCAAATAAATAGAATGCGCTCTATATTGAGTGATGCCAATAAAATTGAGAATGAGCTTGAGCTGCTGTCACAAAGCAAAGACAATGCTATAAATTTTATAAAAAAAGGAATTAAAGAACAAATAAACATACTTGAGAATGATATAGCAAAGATTAAATCTAATATGAATAATGAGCTTAATACATATCATAACCAGTTGAATGAGCACTTGAATGAAATCAAAGAAAAGGGTAAAGAAATTAATATTTTATACAAAGAGCTTAGCGAATTTAAAAGGAGTGAAAATGCCCTTAAAAAAGAACTCGATGAATCAAAATTAAAATTCAACGATGAATATAGCAAATTCAATGATTATATAACATCTAAAGGCTCATTGCTTAAAAATGAAATAAAAGATTTATCTAATGAATTGATAAAAATAAAAGAGGAGTTTGGAAATATTTCAAAACTTCATGATGGCATTAAAAAGAATAAAGATATGTTGGTTGAGTTTAAAAAAGAGATAGATAAAATAAAAGATGATATTGATAAGTTATCAGCATTCATTAAATCTATAGATACTGAGAAGAGTGTTAATACTAAAAAAATAAATATAGCAAAAGCTAAAGTTAAACTTAATGAAATAAATAACAAACTTGAGGAGCTAAATAAAAAATACCTTGCATTAACGAATGGTATTTAGTGTATTAATATTTAGTACTAATATTTATTTGATATAATATTTAGTATTATTAATTTAGTATTTTATCGGTTGTATTAAATTTGGTATTTAAATTTATAGATATTTATAAGATATAAAATAATTATATCAAAATATTAAATTATTAAGATAATTAAACCCACGTTCAAAACATTAAAATTAAAACAGCGTAAATATGGCAAAGTAGTAATTGAATAAATAAGATAAAAATAAAATATAATAATGCAATAAAAACAAAGAATAATAAATGAACGGTATAAATAAAAACAATGAATACAAAATACAAATTTAATATTTATTAATATAAAGGTGTGGGGTGAGAAAAATGGCAAATGAAAAAGATAACAATGTTAAAATTTTAGATCATTATACACTTAGTGCAAATGGTTTACCAATAACTATAGATATTAAGCAAACAAATGATGAATTTGTTCCTATATATGAAATTAACGTTCCTGGAATAAGTAGCGCAACAAAACTTCTCATATCCTCTTTAAGAAATGAACTTTTGACTATGGTCCCAATTGATCCGTCAAAAATACAAAACAGCGATTATATTGACGAGCTTACAAAGAAAGTTTTTGCTTCTGGTCGTGTTTTAATAGATAAATATTTACCTGGAACAAACGAATCAACAAAAGATATGCTATGTTCATATATGCGCAATATAATGCTTGGTTTTGGAGATCTTGAAGCACCTCTTGCCGACGAGAATTTAGAAGAAATTGCAGTTAATGGTGGAAATCAATATATTTGGGTTTTTCATAAAAAAATAGGGTGGTGCAAAACAACATTAAAGTTGCAGGATGATAATGCAGTTTTTGATGAAGCCGAGATGATTGGAAGAAGAGTAGGCAGAGAGATTAATAATCTTGCACCTATAATGGATGCAGAGCTTACTGATGGCTCTAGAGTTAATGCTACTTTATTTCCTATATCACAAAGTGGCAATACGATAACTATTAGAAAATTTGAAAAAAATCCTTGGACTATGCCAGCTATGATTAAAAATAATACAGTTAATCCTTACATTGCTGCTTTAATATGGGAAGGCATACAGAATGAAATAAGCTTACTCATATCTGGAGGCACAGCGAGTGGAAAAACCAGCTTTCTTAATGCGTTAAGCATATTTTTCCCCGCAACAAGAAGAATAATATCTGTTGAAGAAACAAGAGAGCTTTCTCTTCCAAGCTTTTTTCAGTGGGTTCCTATGCTTACAAGAATGGCTAATCCAGAAGGGAAAGGTGAAGTGAATCTTTATGATCTTATTATAAATTCTTTAAGACAGCGACCTGATATTGTAGTTGTCGGTGAAGTCAGAGTTGCAAAAGATGCTGAAACTTTATTTGAAGCTATACATACTGGTCATGCTGTTTATGCAACACTTCATGCAGATAATGCTGCAGATACAATAATAAGAATGACAAACCCTCCAATAAATACGCCTAAAATAATGTTGAATGCATTGGGTGGTATAATAGTAACATTTAGATATAGAACATTTGGAATAAGAAAAGTTTTTGAATTTGCCGAAATAACAAAAACGGGAGATGCAAATGTTTTATATAGGTGGAATCTTAAAGCTAATAGTTACTCGCAGGTTGGTGATATGGTAAATTTGGTTGATACAATTAGTATGTATAGCGGATTAACAAAAAAAGATATTGATATGAATGTAGAAGAGAAAGCCAATATATTATTGTGGATGGCTAAACACAATGTGTTAAATGTTGAAGATGCGGGTTTTGTTGTCTCCCATTTTTATAGAAATAAAGAGAAAGTATTAGATATAGTAAAAAATGATTTAGATTTTTCAAAAGATTTATTTAAATAATAAATTTAATGATGATAAATAAGGTAATAAACAGTAAAAAATAAAGGATAACAAAATAATAACAAATATAATTATTTAATATAATAAAAACATATAATAAAACATACAAAAACATATAATATAATAAATATAATAAAAAATATAATAAAAAACAAAGCATAATAAAAGTAATATATTAAAATTAATAATTTAAAATATTAATAATAAATTAAAGTATAATTGTAAAATAAGGATAAATAAAAAAATAGAAATAAAATATAAAATTATGAAGCAATCAAAAAATATTAAAGGGATTTTATGGATGATGATTATCAAAAATATTTAAAATTACTTAATAGTATTTTTGAAAATACTAATACACAACAAATTCAATATATTGATCTGTCATCAATTTCTGAGATTAAGAATGTAAAATCAATTAGTTATAGCGAAGCGGTTTCTTTAATTGAAAAAGTAGAAGGAAAAAGATATGTTAAGGAAGTGGCAAAAGAAAAAGCTGAAGCAGCAAAGGGTGTTGAGAATATCCCACCACATATTATCAGCAGTGGCTTGCAGCAGGCGCAATATACACAAACTTCTGCTCCAATTCAAATAGTTACAAAACAAAAAATATCTGGTTTTGATAAATTTAAAGAGAAAATGCTTAGCGCTACTAAAAGTTTAAAAGTTGGTAATAAAAGTAAAATTGTAAAAGAGAAAATAAGTATTAAAGATTTGGTTCTTCCCAGTTTATCTATATCAGATCAAATTTTAGAACTTGAAAGGATAATAGAAGGATTGAATGAAAAGGTTTTTGATAGCGAGCATCTTGAGGTTGTTGCAGAAGAGGTATATGGTCTGCAGATGGTTATAGAGGGTGAACAAAAAGCAAAGAAAGCGGCAGTTTCGGAATTAGAACGTTCATTAATTGCTCTTAGAAATCAAAGACTTTCAGATGCTCTTGCTATACTTTCAAAATACGAAAGTGAATTATAATGTTATTTAGAAGGAAAAGAGTTATTAAAGTAAACGGCAAGGAGATAGAGCTTGAGCCAAAGCCTTTGTTTAAAAAAAATGCCCGAATCAATATAAAAAATAATATAAATAAAAACAATGCAAATAATGATATAAACACAAATAATATAAATA
Organism: Candidatus Micrarchaeia archaeon; assembly: GCA_049966715.1. GTDB lineage: Archaea > Micrarchaeota > Micrarchaeia > Micrarchaeales > Micrarchaeaceae > JAJZYD01. The sequence goes on along the minus strand of JBMFUB010000004.1, from coordinate 4,273 downwards.
ACAGAAATAATACATTGAATCAAAGCATAGATACTAAAAATACTAATGCACTTAATAATCAAAACATTAATACCAATGTTCAACTTAAAAAAAATGATTTTCAGCAGATTGGAAGTAAGAAAGAAAGTGATGAAGAGGCTGTGGGTAAAAATATACCTTCAAACACACAAAAAGAGACAAAGATTAAAAAGAGATTCTTCTTTTTAAGAAAAAATGAACTTATAAAAATAAAACCTATACAGCAACCCACACATATAATAATTCCCCAAGAGCAGATACCGAGCGAAGTTAAAATTGAACAGGCGAAGCCAAAGAAGGAGACTTTCTTTGATAAATATGCACTGCAGGTCGTTGCTAAACAGAAAGGGCTTATTGATGCATTGCGTGAGCAAAAGATTACCGCTTCTGAATTTGTTAAAAAGACGCTTATCTCTGCTATTATGTTTGGAATCCTTATTATGATTGTTCTTATTATTCTTCTACCTAATTTTGATTTTACTTTTATAGAAACGATTGCATTAGCGGCTGTTGCTGGATTTGGTATCTCTATAATGATGTATAAAACCTCAATCAGGGCACCATTAAGAAAAAAAATAGAGGTATCTAAGCACGCTGAAAAGGATATTCTCTTTGCTGCAAGAGAGATTATAATATCATTGCGTTCCGGAATGCCTTTATATAATGCTATAGTTTCAGTAAGTCAAGGCTATGGTGATGCAAGTGTCGGTTTTAAAAAGATTATAGAAAATGTTCAGCTTGGGATGCCTCTGGAAGATGCTATAGATGAAGCAATAGCTAATTCAAAGAGCACTTCATTTAGGCGGCTTATGATTCAAGCATCACTCAGCATTAGAATAGGCTCTGATGTTATATCTGCACTTCAAGCAGTCATAGCACAGCTTTCAGAGGAACGAATAATTGAATTGAGAGCTTATGGTCAAAGGCTTAATGCGCTTGCAATGTTTTATATGCTATTTGGTGTTATATTACCAAGTATGGGTATAGCAGTTGCAACAATCCTTACTACATTCATTCCAATCATAACAATAAATGTTACAATGCTCGCGCTTGCGCTTGTCTTTATTTCATTCCTGCAGCTTATGTTTCTCCAAATGGTGAAGAGTGGAAGGCCCACATTTAGTATGTGATAATATGCAAGTTATAAATTTAGAGAGATATTTGTCAAGAGGTTTGGTTAGAACACTCTCAAATGAGCTTGATCTTGCAGGTATGAAATGGAGTGTCAACAAGCTTTTGAATATTATGGCATTTCCTTCCATGGCTATTATATTAATATTTACTCTTTTATTTTATTTCAGCAATATAGATTTAGTTCTTTCAATATTTATCAGTTTTATAATTGCAATTGTTTATGTTGTATTTATCTATTTATTGATAGAATATAAAATAGATCAAAGAAAGACAAAACTAGAGGTTATGCTACCAGATTTCTTCCAAATTGTTGCGGCAAATCTTAAAGGTGGTATGCCTCTTGATAGAGCGATGCTCCATGCTGCAAGAGCTGAATTTTCTTTTTTGAGCGATGATATAAAGGAAATGAGCAGAAGAGTCTTTAGCGGTGAAACTTTAGAGAATTCATTAAAAGAATTTTCTTATAGATATAGATCACAGCAGCTTCAGCATTCTATTAAAATGATCACAGAAGCAATAAAGTATGGAGGTGCAATGGCAGACCTCATATTGCAGCTCTCAAAAGATATGCGAGATCAGCAAGTCACACAAAAGAGTGTTGCTGGTCAGATGACGATGTATTCAATATTTATAGCTTTTGCAGGGCTTGTTATCGCACCTGTTTTATATGCGCTTACTACTCAAATGATATCAATAACTACATCTGTTTGGAGTGGCATACTTGCATCAAACCCAAATGGGCTTCCAACAATGGGAATGTCTTTCTTAACCCCAACACCCCCTCAAATTACGGTTTCAGAATATAAAATATTTGCTTATATTGCAATATTAATAACAACAGGATTTGCAAGTTTAATTATGTCTTCTATATCAACAGGTTCAGCATTAAAAGGTTTGCGTATTATGCCTATATTTATAATAGTGGGATTAGTTCTCTATTTTATAGTATCTATACTTATAAGTTCAATGTTTAGTGGTTTGGGTGGTATATAATTTAATAATATATTTAAATAATATATTAATGTAAGTTTTATATATTTAATTTACGTTAATTTAATATAAATTAATTTTATAATTAAAATTATTAAATTTGCAGAATTTATATTATGTTTGTATATTAATTTAAATTTAAATGATATAAAAAATAAAAAATATAAAGCTGTTTATTTAAATTTAGTATGGGGGGTAAGTTGAGTAGAGAACGTGCACAGAGTTCAATGGAGTATATTATAATGTATACTATTGCCATATTATTAATAGTAATTATACTTGAAATTCTTATAAATGTTGTTTTTAAGCCTGCTCCAATACAAACCCTTCCATCAATTTGTACTATAAATCCAGGTTTATTATGTAAAAGTGCATTGCTTGTTAACGGTACTTCAACAAAACCTGCAGTTTATTATCTGGAATTTATTAATAATCTCCAAAAGCCGATATTATTATCATCAAATGCGCTTAATTTAACCGCTGTAAATTATGGGAAATCTGTTTCTATTAATGGTAGTTGTTATCCTAATTTTGTTTCACCAGGAGGTGAAGTTATCTGCAAAGCATATATAAACAGCTCTTTAGTCCCTTCTATAGGTACCAAGGTAGCAAGTAGATTTTTCATTAATTATCATTTATGCAATAATTTAAGTATTAATAGTTGTTCGCAAACTGCGTATACTACATCAGGTTCATCAATTCAAACCGTAAATCCATCAAAGACAAACTTTTATCTTGTTAATATACATATAGAGGGATTAACTCCATCTGGTTTATTAGTAAGTACTAATGGAAGTATTTTGATTAATGGTGTTCCATATATTAATGGTCAAAATGCTTTAATAACTCAAAGTGGCACATATAAAATTTCTGCATCGCCTCCAAATAATTTTACTTTTAAATCATGGTCAATAAATAGTATTAATTCAATAATATCCTCTAATGCTCTCCAATCAACATATTTAACAATTAATTCAAATGCATCTATAACAGCTACATTTACAAAAATTATTTTTGTACCTTATTATACTCTTAATATATTTGCTAATTCGAGTGTTGGTGGCTCCGTTTCACCAATAAGTGGAAAATATAAAGCAGGTTCATCTATAATATTAAGTGCAATTCCTAATTTAGGATATTATTTTGTTAATTGGATGGGATCTGGTTACGGAAACTACACAGGCACAAGCAATACTGCTATAATTACAATAAATAATGATATAAATGAAACTGCTAATTTCAGACCTTATAATCCTGTTTATATAACAATAAATACACTGTCCAATCCCACTATGCAAAACACAGGCAGTAACCCAATTGCGGATATAAGTGGTGTTTTATTTTATTTATCTAATTTACCAAAAACTATTCTTTTTGCTTATAATTCAATTCAGACTTATAAATTTGAATCTCCTATAACTGGCGCATCACAAACCCAATATCTATATAATGGATTAATATTAAATAGCGGTTGTACACAAGATGGTTTAACACAACAGAGCGGCACATTTACAGCAGTTGCAAACTGCATTGCCACTGGCAATTATGTTACTCAATATTATCTTTCAACCTCTTCAATACCAATAACTTATGGCACTGCTTATCCTGTGAGTGGTTGGGTCAATTATACAAATACCGTAACATTATCTGCAGTACCTGATTCAGGATATGTTTTTACAGGTTGGCAATGTACTGGAGCAAACTGTTATAATGGCAATAATGCCATAGATGTTCTAAAAATAACAAATCCAATGAGCGAGACTGCAACATTCAATATTCCATTAGCAGTTTCTATAAGCCCAGCAAGTGCAACGCTTGATCAAGGACAGACAATAACTATTGTTTCATCACCATCGGGTGGCAAGCCTCCTTATTCTTATCAATGGTATGAGCAGGCTCCTTCAAGCAATGTTGAGCCTGCAGTAAACTGTGCAAACTCTATAGCTCAAAATTGTACTTTTGCAACTAATACTGCTGTTGTAGCTGGAACATATGTATATTATATTACAGTAACAGATCAAATGGACAATACAATTAAATCAACAAATTCTGTTATTACTTTAAATCCTCCTTTGAGTGTTTCAATTTCACCAACATCTGCAACCTATGATTCTGGACAGACTATAACGCT
>JBMFUB010000003.1:0-37466 GCA_049966715.1 Candidatus Micrarchaeia archaeon | reverse complement strand
AAATTGTGTTACAATAAATTCAATGCTCTTAAGCTAATAATTTTATAAATTATATTTATAAATTATATAATATCTAATAATCTACTATAATATCTATGTAATCTATATAATATTATTTAATCTATATAATAATATTTTTTATAATATTATAAATCATATTTAATTACTATATTATAATTAATTAACGTGTATCTGATGAAAGTTGTAAATTTCAATGTTGAATTAGAAAGCCTTGATGAACTGATTGGCAACAGCGCTGCAATACAGCAACTTAAGCTTTTTGCATCTGACGTAAACAATAATGTAAAACGAAGGCCATTAATGATCTATGGACCTCCAGGAAATGGAAAAACAACTGCAGTAAATCTCCTTGCTAAAGTTAATAAGTGGCACATTGTTGAATTAAATGCTAGTGACTATAGAGATAAGGATTCTATAAATAATTTAATGGTTGCCGCTTCCCAATCAAAAACTATTTTTGGTTCAAAAAATTTAATTTTCTTGGATGAAATTGACGAGCTTTCAGCAAAATTTGATAAAGGCGCATCATCTGCGCTTCTTAACCTTATAGAAGTTTCAAAAAGCCCTATTATATTTACTGTAAATAATCCCTGGGAAAAAAGGATCACTTTTTTAAGAAATTATGTAGAACAGATAGAATTTAAACGTGTTTCTGCCGAAGCAATAGCAGAATTCCTTGCTAAACTTGTAGTTGTAAGCAATATTGCCGTAAATAAAGAGATGATACTACAAATTGCCAAACAATCAAATGGGGATGTAAGGAGTGCGATAAATGACTTATTAATATTAGATAAAGCTCCGATAGAATACTTGGAAATGATAGGCATGCGCGATAGAAAAATTGATATATTTACAACTCTTGATAAAATATTTTTTGCCAATACTTATTCTGCACCGCTTACAGTAACATCAAACTCAGATGTTGATAATGATATGTTAATTCAATGGCTTGATGAAAATATCTCTAAAAGATATATTGATAAAGGCGAAATATATTCTGCATATAAAATGCTTTCATTAGGCTCTCTTTTTGCAAACCGCGCATCAAGATCGCAATATTACACATACTGGAGATATATGAACGTATTTATTACAAGCGGTATCGCGCTGTCAAAGCATACCTATCCTGATAAAAGGTATAGATATACATTTCCAAAAAGGATTAGTGATCTCAGCAAATCAAAAGAATCACGTAACAAGATTTTAGAGATTGCTTTGCTCATGCAGCGAAAGCTCCATTTGGGTACATCAAAGATAATAAATTTTGAATTGAGCATTATTTTAAATATGTTGAAAAAAATAAGCGCTAAATCTGAATCAAAAGATGAGGCGTACTCATTTTTCGAGCGTAATTTTGGATTGGATGAAAAACAAATTGAATGGCTAATAAAAAATGTCCAGTAATTTTTATATATTGAATTTATTTCTGTTAATTTATTCCGAATAGTTCTAATACCTCTTTTAATATTGATTTTACATGTTCTCTATCTACCCTAATGCTTGCTGCTGCATTATGTCCTCCTGCGGAATAAACATATTTATTTGAATTTTTTAATTCTTCAAGCTTTTTTAGCATATTAATGTTATTTGCAAGTATATTGCTCATTCTAAATGAAATATATGAACCATAGTGTACAATAGTTAAATTTGGGCCATTTAGCTCTTCAATTTTATCATGAAGCTTTGAGCTGAATCTTCCAGGAAGCGGAAAATCGTCTTCAACCCTCTCTACATAATTAAAATCAAGTACAAATATCTGGATTTTATTAGTTTCTTTATATCTTTTAATATGCTTTAATGCCGAAGCAAGGGCTTCCTCAAAAAGCGATGTGGAATGCCTAAACAATTGATCAAGTTCTTTTTCATTTTCTATATATTCAAAAGTTTTTTCAATATTAAAATTTGTATTTTTGCCAGTTATGTAATCGAGTACAATGCTTATTTTTTCTGCATGTTTATTATTAAGATTGCTATATATACTATGATCGCCAATTAATGATGCATTCATCAATGCACTTAGATTTGTATCTGATATTAATTGAGCAACTACTCCAGCAAGAAAACCTGCAGTATAATTAGAATCTCCTTTATAGCGCCAGGGGTTAATATAGTTATTAATTGATGTAATTGGAAAACTTTCATATATCGGATGATGATCGAGCATTATTATATCAAAATCTCTTTTTGATCTTAATGCATCTTCACTTTCTTCAGATGTTCCAAAATCAACAATTAGCAATAAAGGTTTTTCGATTGATTTATATTTATTGATCATCAATTTGTCTTCATACAATGCATCAATATTGTATGCAATACTTTTATTTATTCTCCAAAATATTGGTTGGTTGCTTATATTTTGCTCCTTACTAAAAATATGGATTGATTTATATAATGCCAAGGCCCCACTACAACCATCTGCATCATTATGGAATCTTATTATGATTGGTGTACCTGTAATAATGTTTTTTATTATTTTAATTGCAACTTCATGTAAATCTGGGAGCATGTTTTCTGTTATTTTTTCTAAAGTTTCATTTTCAAAATGTAAATTTACATTATTCATTTTTTTTAAATAATTTGAAATAATATTATTTATTATATTATTATATTCTTTATTCTCTATTACTCCCTCTTTTTTCAATCGAGTTCCATTATCTTTAGATTGCAGGTCAAAACTTATTTCATCATACAAATCAAATTTTTTATCGTCCTCAAATATGATCTGTTTTACTTTGTTTTTTTCCGATAACATCGTATAAAGCAAATTGTTATTATACAAATGTTTAACTACAGTTATTATGTAATCATTTTCTGAGTTCATAAAATCATGGTATTAATATAAAATAAAAATATAAATAAAGTATTAAAAATATTAATTAATTTGTTTGATTGAAATTGATAAAATAAAGACAAAAATTTAAGTGGAGAAATTTGGAGTAATCGGTCCTGTAATTTCTGTAATATTTGGATAAGTATTATTTAAATTATTAATTCCAGAAGTTAATTTATCTATTTGTATAATCGCATTTTTTGTAAACAAAATTGAATTATTGCAATTATTTTCAAGAGTTTTATTTTCAATAAGATTGCATGTGCTTTCATTCATATTTTTTAGCGCTACATTATACACACACATATCTGCAAGTCCGGGGTATTTTGTTTTATTGATTTCATTACATGTAGATATATTACCCGTGTCAGCTGCGCTATTTAATAAATAAAGCGTATTGCATTCTGCTATCATTGTACTATTTTTATTATTTGCGCATGCTGCAGTAGCATTCGGTGCTGTAAAATTAATATTAGGTGCCTCTGGTGCTTTCTCAAATGCAGAACTGCACAAATTTTTATATAACGCAACATTTATGTTATTACAGATTTGAGGATTATTTGATTCGTTGGCGATATCATAATAACAATAATCGCGCGGTGTAAAATTTAAAAATTCAATTGAATCAGAATATGATGTGCTATTTAAGCTACTTTGTTTGCTTATTATATTTTTATTTTTCATTTCCAATAAACTCATCATAGTTATATAACTTGTTTTATTGCTCATATTACTACATAATACATCCGATTTACTGTTTACAGCATTTTCAAAATAATACATATCTTTACACATCGCCAGATAAGTTTGATTTTGTATTTTATTACATAATGTTATATCTGAAAAATTGCTGGCATTTAATAAATTATATATACAGTCTCCACTATAAGGCATGCTTAACGCAGAGCAGATACCTACATTTTTTGTTTTGTTTGTTAAATTTAGATAGCAATTAATTGAATAATTGCTGTTTTTGCTTATTTCATTACATTCATTTATATTATTCGTTTTTAATGCAACATTGTATATGCATTTTGATTTTGCGTATTCAGGAATAACACTTTCATTGCATATGCTCGCATTTTCTGTTTGAGCAGCTAAATTGTCTAAGCAATTTATATAATTGGGAGAGCTTTTGCAATTTGATATTGCACTTTCTATTCCACTACCAGTTACTATTGTTGGTGGTGCTGTAATGTAGCTTAAGTAAAAATATACTGCAACCATAATTACAAATAAAAAAATTATAACAATAATATTTTTTTCTCTATTTGTTAATCCTTTACTAATGTTTCCAATAAGTGATTCTTTTTTTAAATTATTCATAATATCACTACATCATTTGCAAGAACTGAAAAGCCTCTTTTTGTAATTGCATAAGATGCCACTGTTTTACTGTGTGCCGAACCCCTCATCTTCAATATTTCTAATGAGAGTTCTCTTCTTATGTCTATTATATTTGAATAAAGCATGATAACACCGTCAAATATATAAAATTCTGGTTGAAATATTAAAGTCTCTCTAGAAATTGATGAATTGTCTATTGTAAATATACTTGTTATATTATAATTACGAAGTGTTGATATTAATGAAAATAAACTTTTTCTATACAAAAGAAGATTCTCATTAGAAGCAATAAACTTCAATAAAGATATTGAATCTATAACAACACATTTTGGATTATTTTCTTTTATTTCTTCATTAATGTGATTTACAATATTCCTAAATGTTATAAGCATGCTATTATCTTCAGAATTATTTATATTTAATGAGATATCTATATTGATTACTCTAATCAATTTTTTTTCAATAAGCGTATCTATATCTTTAAGTTCTGAAAATGCACTTTTGATATTTTCTATGAAGTCTGTTACGCGCTCTTCAAATAAAAATATTAATCCAGGTATACCTAATAAAGCATTCTTATATATAATTTCAAAAGCGAGCAGAGTCTTCCCGCTTCCAGGGCAGCCTGCGATAAGAACCTGGCTTCCTTTTAAAATACCTCCATTAAGCATGGAATCTAATCCAAATATACCTGTATTTAAACGATCGCCATTATTTTCTTCCATAATACCCTATTAACATTTATATTATAATTATTAAATACTTTTCTAATAAATAATATACTAATAAAAAGTGCACAAAATAATATGTATATATTTATTACATTAAATAATAAATAGTAGTGTATATAATAAACAATATTTAATATTTAAAATATACAAAGTATAATCAATAATATAAATATTACATAATATTAAATCTAAATCAATTGGATAAGTAAATATTAATATATAAAAAACACGAAAATAAAAGATGGTTTAATGATTAAAAATATTGTATATGTTGGAATAATAATTATAATATTGTCTTTTCTCTTTCTGTTCTTTGCAAGTTCCACAATAACATCTACAAATTTAAATTCAACAATTTCCAGTCTTATTTCAGAAAAAAATTATACTATAAATAGCAATTCTTTTGCAAGTTATAAAATAAATTTAAATACAACGGCTAGTATTGCTGCTTTAGTTAGTTCAAATGCAAATATTAACCTTTATTTAATGAGTAGTAATGCATTTTTAGCTTGGAAAAACACCTTGAGCAACGCAAGTAATAATGCATCTGGGATAAATATTGCCAGCAAGTTTGAAGGTGATGGGGTCTATTATATTTTCAAAGATATAAATTCCGCTTCAATACCGGTTGGTTTAATTAAAAATATTACTGCAATACCTATATATTCATCAAATTCACTTTTGACGAATGGTACTTATTATTTGGTTGTTGACAATACACGCGGTAGTGCGTCATCAAATCAAATAGTTAATACAACTATCTTATATATACCACCATTAACAAACCAAACTCTAAATTCACCGCAATTTAGTCAGATTAAAAATATGATCAATGAATCCATATTGTTGGGTAGTATATTTTTTATTACTTTTATTATAGGTGTAGCAGTATTGATATATGGTTTAATTAAGAAGCCTCAAAATGTTGTAGTTGAAAGTAAAGGTGTTGTATCAAAAATAAGTTTGGCTGATGTTAATAAATTATATGAGGGTATTGAAGATAAAACAAACAAAGGAGGAAAAGGAAGAAAAAGTAATATTAATAAAAAAATTAAAAAAGTAAATTATCAAAACAAAAGAAATGCAAGAAACAATAAAAATAGAATAAATAAAAATAAATAAAATAAATAAAATAAATAAAATAAATAAAATAAGCGTGTGTATATTAAACATTTAAGCATGTGAAAGAAGGAAAAAATCACATATTTTAAAATAAAAAATTTTTTGATAACAAAATATTAATAAAGCTTTTTGTTGATATAGATAAAGCATACATATAAATATTAAAATTAATTGTGATGATTATGACAAATGATTTAAAAGAAAAAATTGCTGGCGAAATTGCGCTTTCAGATAGTCCTGGAAGTACAATGAAAAAATGGCGCGAACTTTTTGGTGTTACACAAATTGAACTTGCTCATGCTATAAAAGTATCGACATCTACAATAAGTGATTATGAGAGTAATAGGAGATTAAGTCCGGGTGTTGGAGTTATAAAAAGATTTATAGATGCACTTTTTGCGATTGATGAATCAAAAGGAAATACAGTAACGCAGAGCCTTGAGAGATTTATGCCAAAAGAAGAGGACGGATCTGCAATATATAAAATACACGATTTTATTGCACCAATAAGCGGCGTCGACTTCAGTAGAATTATAGAAGGAAAAATAATAGCAAATCCAAATTATCTAGATAATATTAAACTTTTTGGTTATACATTAGTTGATAGCCTTAAAATAATACTAGATATGCAGCCGTCTGAATACCCAAAATTGTTTGGGTCAACTTCTGAACGTGTATTTATATTTGAGCATGTATCAAGCGGCAGATCTCCAATGGTTGTAATAAGGGTTGCACCAATTAAACCAAAGCTTGTTGTTTTACATAATTTAACAAATGTTGATGAGCTTGCTATAAAAATTGCAAAAGTTGAGAAAATACCTATTATAACTACAAAACTCGATATCAAAGAGATAGAAAGCCGATTAAACAAAATTTAATATGAATTTATAATACAAATTTTTTAAAATATAATTTTTATTATACTCCTTTTTATCACTTTTTTTATTTTTTGATTTTGCTTTTGTTATTGTAACTATATATTTTACTTCTCTTTACATTTAATTAAAATAGTTATTTAAAATTTTGCTGCTATTCTTATTTTATATTTTTATTATAAAAAGTGATAAAATATGTTGAAAAAAACTTTTGATGGATTTATTTCTTATATGCAAATACTTGATGAAAATGGGAATGTAGATAAAGACCTCTTTCCAAAAGATCTTGATGATAAAACTATTCTTGATATGTACAAATATATGAATCTTGCGAGAGCCGTGGATGCGAAGGCTTTAAGCCTACAAAGGCAAGGTAGATTGGCAACATATGCACCTCTTGTAGGCCAAGAAGCAGAACAGATTGGCAGCGCGATGGCTATGGATAAAAAAGATCTTTTAGTTCCGAATTACAGACAGCATGGAGTCATGATTGTACGCGGACTCCAACTTAAAGATTTTTTTGTATTCTGGAAAGGCTATGAAGACGGTGCAGCAACATTTAAATCAATAAACAGTCTTGCGGTTGCGGTGCCCGTAGGAACACAAACTCAGCATGCTACTGGGCTTGCGTATGCTCAAAAATATCTCAATACAAACTCATCTGTTGTTACATATATTGGAGATGGTGGGACTTCTGAAGGTGACTTTTATGAAGCTATGAATTTTGCAGGTGTAATGAAAGTGCCTCTCCTGATTATTATTGAAAATAATCAATGGGCTATATCTGTTCCAAGAGCTAAGCAAAGTGCGGCTCAAACTTTGGCTCAAAAAGCGATGGCTGCGGGAATAGAAGGGATGCAGGTCGATGGCAATGATGTATTCGCTGTTTACAAAGCAACAAAAGAGGCTTTAGCAAAAGCTCAGAAGTCAGGCCCTGTTTTATTAGAGTGTATAACATATAGGATGAGTATGCATACAACATCTGACGACCCTACTAAATATAGAAGTGAAGAAGAGGTTGATTCATGGAAAGCAAAAGATCCTATAGAAAGGCTGAAAAATTATATTATTAAAAAAGGCATTTGGAATGATTCTAATGAGACAAATATGAAGAATGAACAGCAGATGCTTATAGATGAAGCGGTAAAGGAGGCTGAACAATTTAAGCCAAATCCAAAAGATATGTTTGAAACTGTATATAGTTTTATGCCAGAAACACTAAAAGAGGAATATGATGATGCTATTACATCTAATTTCTGGATTGATAAAAATTGATATAATGTAAATACAAAAATAGAATGGTGCTAAATAAAAAGATAAATAATAAAAATTAAAAAAGGTTGAGATTATGATGACAAATATGGTCGGTGCAATAAATAATGCATTAGATTTAATATTAGAAGAAAATGACAAAGCAGTAATTTTGGGTGAGGACGTTGGAAGAGATGGCGGGGTATTTAGAGCAACAGATGGGCTTTTTGCAAAATATGGTGAAAAAAGAGTAATTGATACACCGCTTGCAGAATCGGGTATAATAGGTAGCTCTATAGGTATGTCTCTTGGAGGTTTATTTCCAATACCTGAAATACAATTCGCGGGCTTTATGCTATTAGGATTTAGCCAGATTATTAATCATGCTGCACGCTATAGAACAAGAACAAGGGGATCAATGCCATTGCATATGATAATAAGGACTCCTGTTAGCGGTGGTGTTGGTGCGCTTGAGCACCATTCAGATAATCCAGAAGCATTTTATGCGCATATAGGAGGTTTGATTGTTTTAGAGCCTTCAAATCCTTATGATGCTAAAGGCTTGTTGATTAAAGCGGCGCATATGCAAGATCCAATAATATTTCTTGAGCCAACAAAATTGTACAGACTTTTTAAGCAGGAGATACCTGAAGATCGTTATGAAGTGCCAATAGGCAAAGCAAATATTGTTAGGGAAGGAGATAAATTGACTATAATAACTTATGGAACGATGGTTGAAATCGTTAAAAATGCTGTTGAAGCCAAGAATGTTGATGCTGAAATAATAGATTTAAGAACAATAAATCCATTAGATGAAGGTACTATAATAAATAGTGTCAAAAAAACCGGGCGTGCAATAATTGTACATGAGGCATCTTTATCTTTTGGTGTTGGTGCTGAAATATCTGCAAGGATTGCAGAAAAAGCGATGTTTGATCTTGAAGCGCCAATTCTTAGAGTAACTTCGCCAAGCCTTCCATATCCATTTCCCGGATACGAAAAATATTATATACCCAATGAAAATAAGGTTGGTGCTGCGATAGATAAAATACTATCGATGTAGATTGCAATTTATTGTTTAATTAACAATAATTAAAATAAATTTTCTTTTTAATTTTTATTTTATTGTATTTATTTATTATTGATTTATTGATTTATTAATTTATTAATTTATTGATTTATTAATTTATTATATATAATTATATTGTATTTATACAACAATTATATTATAATTATTATTGTATAATTACCCACATAATTGTATTTTATATTATTAATAATTATATTTAGAGATATTTGAAGTGGTGTTGTTTTTATGATAGAGTTAAAATTTGTTGATGTTGGTGAAGGGATTACTGAAGGGCATATACAAAAATGGCTGGTTAAAGATGGAGATATTATAAAAGAGGATCAACCTGTCGTTAAGATAGAGACGGATAAAGCGGTTGTTGATATACCCGCACCCGCGAGCGGTGTAATCAAAATAAACATACAAGAAAAAACAGATGTTCATCTTGGAGATATTTTAGCTTACATCGGAACTTTAGAAGAATTTAAAAATAAATTTACTAAACCCGCTTCAAATATTATAACAGTTAAAACAGAAAGCGGTGATAAGGGGCGGGATATAAAGCAGAATATACAGGCAATGCAGCAAAAGGTAGATGTGGGAGCAAACTCTATAAATCAAAGCAATATTCAAAGTCAGAATACAATAAAGGAAATTATAGCAACACCATCCGTAAGGAGGCTTGCAAGAGAGATGAATATTGACATTTCAAAAATTATTGGTAGTGGTCCTAACGGCAGAATATTAGAAGCAGATTTAAAGAATTATTCCAATATTAAAAAGAATTCAGCAGCGAGTCAAACATTGGCTGTAAATATTTCTTCAAAATCTGCGACAGCATTAAATATTAATACAACTCCAAGCCAGGAAGGTTTGGTTGAGCATATACCCATGTCTCAAACGCGGAAAGCGATAGCTAAGAATATGGAAGAGTCTTGGAAGATGCCCCGAGCCGTCCATATGGATAAAATTAATGCAACTTCATTGTGGAACATTTTAACAAGAGAAAAAGCAAGGCTAGAAAAAGAGCGTGGAATCAAGCTCACAATACTACCATTTATAATAAAAGCTACGATAGAAGCGCTCAAAGAGAATCCAAATTTTAATGCGAGCTACGACAGCGAAAAAATGGAGATTATAAGAAAAAAGTATTATAATATTGGTTTGGCTGCAGAATCTCCTGAAGGGCTTAAAGTTGTAGTTATTAAAGATGCAGATAAAAAGAGTATTATAAATATTGCAGTTGAAATTAATGAACTACACAACAAAGTACTTAATAATACAATATCTATCAATGAAATGAAAGATAGTACTTTTACAATTACAAATATCGGCAGTTTGGGCGGTGGTTATTTTTCAGTACCTATGATAAATCCACCAAATATTGCAATATTAGGAATTCATTTAGTGCGTGATGAGCCGGTTGTTGTAGATGGTAGTATAAAAATTGGAAAGGTGCTTCCATTTTCATTAAGCTTTGATCATAGAGTTGTTGATGGAGCCGAAGCTGTGCTTTTTGGAAATGCTTTAATCAGGTATTTAGAAGATCCCGACTTTCTAGAAATGCTATAAAATCATTATAACATAAGATACATAAAAATAATAATTATAGACAAGGATAAAAACAAAATAAATTTACAATAAAAAATAATTTTTTAATATTTTTAATAATAAAATGTTTTTAACAAATATAGATTGGTGTTATAATGGTAATGGGCTCTCTACCTGAAGAATTTGATATTGCTATTATTGGTGCTGGTGTCGGAGGCTATGTTGCTGCTATAAGAGCTGCAGAGCTTAAGAAAAATGTTGTATTAATTGAAAAAGAAAAGCTTGGTGGTCACTGCTTAAATTATGCGTGTATTCCTTCTAAAACTCTAATACATATTGCTGATATTTTTTATTCATCGCAACATTCAGAAAAATTTGGTTTAGCGTCTAAAGCTACTATAGATGCAAAAAAAATGTATGATTGGCGTATGGCTGTTTCAAAGAAACTAGAAGATGGCGTTTCTTTTCTATGCAAATCAAATGGTGTAGAAGTTCTTAAAGGGAATGCGGTTTTTACCTCTTCAAATACATTGCTTGTTGATGGATTGACGACTATAAAATTTAAAAAAGCTATTATCGCAACTGGCTCAGTGCCTACTCAAGTCAAAGGTTTTGAGGTTGATGATAAATTTATAATTGATTATAAGAAAGCGCTTATGCTCGATTACATACCAAAAAGCCTGCTTATAATAGGTGCGGGCTATGTTGCTGTAGAAATTGGAATTCTTTATGCTAAGCTCGGAACAAAAGTGACAATACTTGCGAGATCAGACATATTATCACATTTTGATAGAGAGGCAGTTTCTATAATTAAAAAGAGGATGCTAAATATTGGGATTAATATTATTACTAATGTTACTCCTATTTCCAGAAATTCCAATGAAGTTACATTAAGCAATGGAGATAAAATATCTGCTGATTTAATTCTTGTTGCGATTGGATTATCCCCCTTTACTGAAGGATTAAGGCTTGAAAGTACATCAGTAAAGAAGAATGATAAAGGATTCATAATAGTTGATGAAAGATTGCAGACGACCGATCCAAATATATTTGCGATTGGTGACGTTATAGGTGAGCCATTGCTAGCGCATAAAGCGATAAGGCAAGGTGTTATAGCTGCTGAGGTAGCATCTGGATTAAATTCTGCATATGATAATATTGTTGTTCCTGCAGTTATATTTTCAGATCCTGAAATTGCAATTGCTGGCAGTGTTGAAGAGAAAGAGGGTATAAAGATAAAAAAATTTCCATTAAGCGCTTTAGGTAGAGGCATAGCATTAGATGAAGTAACTGGCTTTGTTAAAATTGCATATGAAGAAAATGGTATAATAAAAGGGGTTGAGATTGTCTCACCTGATGCAAATGCAATGATTGCAGAAGTTGTACTTGCAATTGAACTTGGTGCAACAGTAGAAGATATTGCAAGCACTATACATCCACATCCAACATTTAGCGAAGCAATACAAGAAAGTGCAGAGGCCGCAATAGGCGCTCCTATACATTACTTTTATGGAAATTTATAAAAGCGATTAGAAAATTTGCAAATTCGTTTGTATAATAATATATAAATGTTTCAAAAGGTAGAAATATGGTAGAAAGTTTAGGGGAGAACAATTTAATAACAAGCAGCGGTAAATTATTTTATACTTATTATAAATCTAATAATAAAAATAATATTAATAAAAATCTTGTATTTTTACATGGATTAGGCGCTTCATCAAAGGCATGGAATAGAGTTGCCACTATACTCCCCACAAAATACAATTTTTATTTTATAGATTTGCTTGGCCATGGCAGATCAGATGCTCCAATTGTAAACTATAATATTAAATTACAAGTCAAAACAATAAATGAGTTTATAAATGGCTTATCCTTATCAAATGTTTATTTGATAGGCCATTCTTATGGGGGTTGGATTGCTGCAACTTATGCTGCAACTTATAAATCTTCTCTCAAAGGCTTAGTTCTTGTTGATTCCGCAGGGCTAGATATAAATTTCAATTCTATTACTCCAAAAGAGTCGCTAGCATTAAAGGAGAAAATGTATTATCAGATAATGAAAATTGATGGAAACAGAAGTTATGTTATAAAAAATATTTTAGATTCTGAATTCAATGAAGAGTGGCTTACTGAGGAAGTATTAAACGAAATTAATGTTCCAACTTTGATAATCTGGGGAGAAAATGATAAAATTATAAATGTTAAATATGCTAAAATATTTAATAAAAGGATAAAAAATAGTAAATTAAAAATAATAAGCAGCGCAGGGCATAATGCGCATTATACAAATTCTAAAGAGTTTGTAGATCTCTTATTTGATTTTGTTGAAAACACTTAATCATTATTTTATTTGTATTTAGTTTCTATTTATTTATTTGATCTATCTTTATTTGTTAGATATGTTGTTTCCGTTTTAAGCATCTGAACTCCTATAAATGCAATTTTATAACCTATACCTGCGAACAAAAACAATAGTAAAACCGAAATAAATAAATACATTCCATTTTCTCCGATATACCTAAATTCTGGACCGATACTGTTCAATGATGCTAATGTTGAATTCACTTTTACACCAATGCTACCATTCAATCCAACAGATGGCTGGATGAAATTAACAGCAGAAATTGTATTCTGATATAAGGAGTATCCAGTGGCAAAAACAAAAATTATTATTATCAAACCTACAATAATAAGTGCATAGCCCATTATTTTTTTAAGATCCATATATACACCATTTATTTAAAATATTTTTTAATACATCAAAGCATAATATAAAAGTATAATAATATATTTAAATTACAATATATATTAAAAATAATATCCTTAATAATCTTTAAATAAACTTATAATTTGGTAAAATAATTAAATATATTTATAATAAAATTTAATAATAAAATTTAATAATAAAAATAATAATAAACAAATATATTATTTAATAATTTATAATATTTATGATAATCTATTTATGTTTTTTGCTGAATGAACATATTATAAGTAAAGACTGTTAAGTAAAAATTTTAAGTTGTAAAATACAAAAGAACAATTTTATTATAATTAATTTTTACTGGTGTTTTTAATGGAGAATTTAAAGCCTGCAGAAAAAAAATACTTTATTTATGAAAAGATAGATGAAACAAAAGATGTATTGGTAATAAGATTTAAACCAGAAGATGGCAAACCGCTAAATTTTAAATCAGGAATGTTCATAATGATTTCAGGGATAGATAAAAGCACAGGCAAAATCATGCCTGCTAAAGCATTTTCGATTGCATCAGATCCTGCGTCGCCAATTCTTGAATTGCTTGCTGCTAAAGAGCATCCTGTAAATAATACAATGCATAAAACCCATTTTCTCGATGCTAATATCAATGATCCCTTTATAGTTAAGGGCCCCTATGGTCAGTTTTCATTTGAAGTGGATAGAGATAAAAAAGTTTTATTTATTGCAGGAGGTACAGGTCTTGCGCCATTTCTTTCAATGCTACGCCAGATTAAAAGATTATCCGCAAATATTGATGCAGTATTATTTTATAGCGTCAGATATCCAACAGATATTATAATGAAAAATGAGCTTATTGAATTGGGCAATCAACTAAAACTTAAAGAAGTGATAACTGTTACAAGACCACAACCAAATGATAATTGGAGTGGATTGACAGGTCATATTAATGTGGATATGATTAAAGCCCAATGCTCTGACTATAGTGAGCGAGAAATATATATATGTGGACCGCTCGCATTTGTTAAAGCTATGCAAGATTGCTTAAATTCCTTAGGGGTTAAAAAGGAGAATGTTAAAGCAGATATATGGGGCTGATTTTTTTTAATATTTTTATTTTATTTCATTTTAAACTGCTTTTACATTATTTTCAATTTATTTACACAGTATTTAAATAATATTTCTGTATATTAAAATTATGAAATCACTTACCTTTTTGCCTTTACATGATGGTAGAGCACCTCGTTGGCTATTTTCAAGAATGGTAAAATTATCGAGTGCTATATCAAATGTAATATTAGATGAGTTTGGCCCTGATGAATTAGCCGAACGTTTAAGCAATTCAAATTGGTTTCAGGCATTGTCTTGTGCAATTGGTTATGATTGGCACAGCAGTGGTACAACTACAGTTACTGTAGCCGCGCTGAAGGAAGCATTAAATCAAAGCAATGAAATTTACATAGCAGGTGGCAAGGGTAAAGCAGGTATTAAAACTCCTGAAGATATAGTTATTGGTGTTGATAAGCTTTCAATACCAAATTATGCGGATACATTTATTGAAAATAGCAGATTATCAGCAAAGGTTGATTCTTCATTAATCGCAGATAATTTTAGTTTATATCATCATGCATTTATCTTCACTAAAAATAAAAATTGGACAGTTATTCAACAAGGGATGTACAAAGATTATGCAGTCCGTTTTCAATGGTTTTCAAAATTCTTGGATCAAAAAGATATAATAAATGAACCGCACAGTGGGGTATTTTCTAAATTTTCAGATTTAAATGAAAATATAAAAAGCTTGGATTTGACTGCAGCAGAAAATAAATGGGTTAGAAATTCAAGTACTAATATAATTGAGGAATATAAAAAGATTTTAGATAATTTTGATTTTATAAGTGATTATCCAAAACGCCACAAGCTTCTGTTTAATATAGACTTGAGTAAGCGTGCACAAAAAATCATAGAAAATGCTTTTGAAATCGATCCAAAAGAATTCAAAGATCTTATCTTATTGAAAGGTGTTGGAAGGTCAACAATTCGCTCTTTAGCTTTTGTTGCCTCTTTGATTTATAATAAAGAGCTTTCTTATAGAAATCCATTTATTTATGCTTATAATGTCGGGGGTAAAGACAAGATACCTTTCGAAATAAATAAAAGCAAATATGATAATCTTATAGAAGTTATGGAAAATATAATTGATAAATCAAACTTATCAAGCGAAGAAAAATATTATACATTAAAAAGATTAAATAATTATATCTCAAAAAACAAAAGTTAATTTATTCTATAATATTTAATTTTATTTTTTATGAATATATCTAATTAACGCAGTATCTAAATATTTATTAAATTTTTTTAATTTAATGTTTAATTTGTTTGCGGCGCTCAACACCGCATTTGTATGCTCTGGGTTTACCTTCCATATTCCATACATATCGCGCAGGAATATATTAACGGTTGTATTTCCTATACCTTTAGCAAGATTCATAAGATTTAATTTAAACTCTTCATCTGTTTTAGAATGTTTATATATTTTAATTATTCCACCTTTCTTTTTTATATTTTCAGCAAGTTCTAAAAGCTTGTCTGCAGTTTTGAAATCATAGCGTGTATAGCCCCCTTCATCTAGCACTCTTACAACTTTATCCCAACCTGCCTTTAATATTCTTTCTGGGGTATTAATCTTATATTTATCAAGTAAAAAGAAGGTCTTTTTTGCATTCGCTTCATTTATTGGCGCACCAAAGAGAACACTAGCAATAAACCATTTGAATATTTCTTTTTCATTATCTGGGCTTAATTTTATACCAAGCTCTTCGCTATATAATCTTCCATAAATTTTAATGAGCTTGTTTATTGATATTCTTTTTGCATTTTCTATTGTATTGCTTTTCTTTGTTTTTCTATAGGTCTGCATCATCATCAATTTTTATTATATTTATAATATTTTATCATATTTTTTATATTTTACTATTTAATATATTTAATATACTTTAAGGTGTTTTGATGAAAAATTATAGAATTTTATTGTTCTCTATACTAATGACTTTATTTGTTTATTCCTCATTTATTCCTGCAATTAATTCTCAATCTACCCAGAATAGGTATGGAACATCACAAATAATTTTAAATAAAACAAGCATTACTTTAGCATTGAACAAAACAACAACGGTTAACTTTAAAGTGCTGCTTACTAGTGGTCAAGCTTGGGGAACAACGGTTAAAATAATCAATAACCAAAATTTAAGCAATAATGGTATTGGTGTATCTTTATTAAATAATTATAATCAAACGCCTTTTTCAGGTACAATTTTAATAAGCTTAATACCAATATGTAATTCTTTTACATGTATTTATGCATCTCCGGGAAAATATAAAATAATACTTGCCGCTGTAAACGGGGATGTTTCTCCTAATAGTACAGCATTAATACTTAATGTTGTTTCTAATAGCATTAATGTATCAAATAGCACGAACACTACGGCGCCTATAAGTACTACTATAAATAATATTGCAGCAAATACATCAATTTCATCAAATTCTTCTAAAAGTACAAGTTTAAATACTAGTAAAGCAAATTCTATAGCCACCTCTCCAAGCTCTAAAAATTCCTCAAATTTGTACCTTGTCTTGATTGTTATTATAATAATTATAATAATAGCAGTAATCGCTTTAAAATATCTAAAAAGCGGTGCAAAAAACAACAATAAAATTACAAGCAATGATAATCAAGATCACAGTAATGCAGATAATACAAGCTCCATTGAATCGGGCGCTGAATCAGGTGCTAGCTCAGCTGTTGGCAATACAACTAATATGAATGCAGATACTAATATTAATTTTGAAAAAACAGAAGAAAATAAAAGTGGTAGTGAAACCGCTGCTATTAACAACAAAAGCACAGATAATAAAACCGCTGATAAAGGGGCGATAAATAATAAAAAGGGTGCAAAAACAAATAAAATAAAAAAGAAAGGAAAGTTTAGCAACAATAAAAAATAATTACGCTTTTTCTAATTCTAATTTTTTATCTGTTTTATATATTCTATTTATTTTATTTAAATATAATGCTTGCATATGAAACAACTGAATTATAATCATTTGTTAAGATCCCAGAATTTGTATAATCTAAAACTACACCTTCTTTTGCACCTTTTTTTTCTGCAAATAACGCCGCTGTTGCTGCAGCTCCATATCCACACATACTATCGTTTGTTTCATCAATCGCTAAATAAAAATTTTTGATATCAAGCTTTTTCAGCTTATCTAAAATGTGCATATCCTTTTCTTTTGCAATATCTTCAGATTCATAATGATTCATATCAGAACTTGCTATTAAAAATACCTCTCTATTCAATGCTTTTGCACTATCATATATTGCATTACTTAATAGCACTGCGCTTTCGTAGGATTGATCACCAATGCAAATAAAAACACATTTCGGTTCTTTGGTAATTTTTTGTAAAAATGGCAGTTGTACTTCTATTGAGTGTTCTTCCTTATTTGCAATTTCATCCGCTTCTATATAATTTGAATTTTTAATAAGCATTTTTGATACTTCAATATCATTTTTAATAATGCCTAAAGGAGTTTTCCAGTCATCCATGGAAACAGATATTGGTTTTCCTAAGCCTGTATGGTTTGGTCCTATTATAACAAACGTATCAATGTTTTTCTTTTTTAATATTAAAGATATGCTTTTATATGTATATGCTGCCGTTTGGCCGGAATAAATATAACCGGCATGCGGTGCAACTGCGCTTAATAAATTATCGGTAATTTTTTTGTTATCAACACGTTTTAAGAAATCATCTATTACAAAAGATAATTTAGCACTATCTTTTGGATAAAAACTGCCTGCAAATACTGCTTCTCTCATTTAATCATTTATTTATTCTTTATTTATTTTATATATTTTTAATTAAATTTATTAATTTCAATAATATATCTAAAATATATTTTTTAAATATCTGATAAATAAAATTAAATATCTTTAAGTATATTAATATTTATGCAAAAGCTTGGTATTTTATATAAGGAAATTGAAAATAAAAGGGCTATATGCAACCTTTGTTCTAGGCGTTGTAATATTCCAAATAATTCTATTGGTTTTTGTGGTGTACGCAAAAACATAGAAGGTAAAATATATTCTATCATTTATGGAGACATTGCTGCCATAAATTTAGACCCTATTGAGAAAAAACCTCTCTTTCATTATATGCCTAAAGCAACAATGCTTAGTGTAGGCACTAATGGCTGTAATTTTAATTGTCAATACTGCCAAAATTGGGATTTAAGCCATCAGAGGAATGTTCTGACCCATGAAATAAGCCCTGAAGTACTCGTAGAGATGGCAAAAAAATATAAAGCAGACGGAATATCTTATACATATAACGAGCCAACAATATTTATGGAATATGCGCTCGATACTGCGGAATTAGCGCATAAGAATGGCTTTTTTAATACATTTGTTACAAATGGATATATGACTTCAGAGGCAGTTGATGCAGCTTCTGGAAAGATTGATGCAATGACAGTTGATTTTAAAGGTAATGCAAATGCTAAGTTTGCAATGCGTTATATTTCTATAATCTCTGAGCAACCAATTTTTTCTGCACTTCTTGCGATGAAAGAGAAAAAAATATTTATTGAAGTAACAGATCTAATAATTCCAAAAGTCGGTGATTCTTTAGATGATGCTAAAATTCTAATTAAGTGGATTTATGATAATTTAGGTCCAGATATTCCAATTCATTTCTTAAGATTTTATCCTGCTTATAAAATGCAGGATTTTCCAGTGACTCCAGTGGCGACCCTAGAAAAACATTACAAATTGGCAAAAGATCTTGGTATGAATTATGTCTATGTTGGAAATGTACCAAATCATAAGTATGAAAATACATATTGTCCAAAATGTGGTAATCTATTAATTGAACGCTTAAATTTTGACGTTTTTAATTATTATATAACAAAAGATAAAAGATGTCCAAAATGTGGTGCAGAAATAAATATTAAAGTAAATCCAAAATAGATTCAAAAATACCAAGTTATATTAATTTAATTTAAATTAATAATTTGCAATTGGTTAATAACATTTAAATTAATAATATTAATTTGGTTTATAAAAATTTATAAAATTTGAATGAAAATATAAAAATAAAATATAATGCTGATTCGCATAAAACTAGAGTGGATTTTATGAAAATATATAAATTAGAAGATGGCAAAATATTAGTAAAGGCCGCAAGAGAGGCTATTGAGCAGTATATTAAAAAAGGTGTTAAAACATATATTAAAGATTTAAATAAATTTTCAGATTTATATGGTGTTTTTGTTACTCTTAAATATTATACAAAAAATGAGCTGCGAGGTTGCATTGGTTTTCCAAGAGGAATTAGCTCAGTTAAAGATCTTCTTGTTGATGCTGCGATATCTGCTGCGACTGATGATCCAAGATTTCCACCGCTTGCATTAAGGGAGCTCAAAAGCATTGTTATAGAGGTAAGCATACTTTCAGAGCCCGAGCTTTTAAACAAAAAAGATCTTACTAAAGATAAAATTGGTGAAACTATAAAAGTAGGCAGGGATGGTTTAATTATAGAATATGGTTATGCATCTGGTTTGTTGCTGCCTGTTGTTGCGGTTGAAGAGAATTGGAGTTCAGAAGAATTTTTAAAGAATACTTGTTATAAGGCGGGATTGCCTGAAGATGCTTGGAAGAATCCAACTGCAAAATTGTACCGGTTTGAAGTTCAAGCATTTAAAGAAAAAACACCTGGTGGGGAAATATTTGAAGAAAATTTATTATAACAGTTATCTATTAAAATTATTATACTTATAATTAGTATTCTTTTATATTTTTAATTTATTGCTTTAAAGTTATATTTTTATTGATTAATAATATATATAAATAAAATTAATATAGAAATAGAAAAACTAAAGATAATATAAATTTATAATATAATAATTATGTAATATAATAAAATAAAAAATAAAATGAAAATTATCAAGTAATTGCTATTTAATCATTTGATGTTAAGGTAGCAATCTATTCATTGTTCTTGGAAATGGTATTGCATCTCTTATACTTTCTAGCTTCAAAATCCATCTGACTACTCTTTCAGATCCCAATCCAAATCCTGAATGTGGTACACTTCCATATTTTCTCAAATCTAAATACCATTCATAATCTTCTTGTTTCAATCCTTGCTCTTTTATTCTTTGCACTAGCTCGTTATAATCATGAATACGTTCACTTCCACCGACGATTTCTCCAATTCCTTCTGGTGCAAGCACATCTGCTGCTTTTACTGTTCTTGGATCATCCGGATCTATTTTCATATAAAAAGCCTTTAACTCTTTTGGAAAGTTCGTTAAAAATATTGGTTGAGTATAATCTGCGACTAATATTTTTTCTTCATCTAATCCAATATCATCTCCCCACTTAATATTTACTCCTTTTGTTTGAAGTTTTTCTATTGCTTTTGTATACGATACCCGCTCAAAAGGCGCTTTGATTTCAAGTAAATCTTTTGGGTCTCTACTAAATTTCTTCAATATATCTGGATATTTTTTGGCCAGATTATGTGAAAAGTATTCAATTAATTCTTCTTGGAGCTTCATGTTCATATTATGATCATAGAACGCCATCTCGGGCTCAAGCTGCCAGAATTCAGTAAGATGCCTTGGCGTCCTGCTTGGTTCAGCTCTAAATGATGGGCCAAAAACATATACCAAAGGATAACCAGATATCATAGCCTCGCTATAAAGCTGGCCTGTCTGTGCTAAATACGCTTTTCTGTCAAAGTATTTTACTTCAAATACTGTGGCTCCTCCTTCTGCAGCTGAGCTTGTAAACATTGGTGATTGGACTTCAAGAAATCCACGTTCATTAAGGAATTCCCTACATTCATTTATTAGTGCCGCTTTAATCTTTAATGCATCAATTATATGTTGTGATCTAACCCATAGATGCCTTACATCAAGAAGAAATTCTGTACTTTGATCTTTCCCAATTGGAAAAGGCTCTCCTTTAAAATCTAAACTAAATTCTTCAACTTGCACTTCATAGCCCCCCGGCGCCCTTTGATCTTCCTTAACATTTCCCCTCAAAGTTACTACTGAATCTATAAATAATTCATTTGAATCCTTCCATTCTTTTTCACTGACTTTTTCTTTGTCAACAACACATTGTACTATTCCAGTTCCATCTCTAAGCACTACAAAAGATTTATTGCCTGTTCTTCTTTGTCTATAAACCCATCCTCTTAATATAACATAATTATTAGTGTGATTTTTAATATCGATTATTTTAACAATTCTCTTAGCAAGTTCCTCAAGTCCTTTTTTCTTTAATTCGTCAAGTTCCTTCATTAAACCACTTATAAATTTTTAATTAATTAATTTTATATAACTTTTGTATAATTGTATAAGGTATTGATTATTTTACATACATAATTTTTTACATATTATATATTTTTTATGTTATCTTTAAATATAAAATAAGCAACTTTTTTTATATAAACTTTATTTTCAAGAAAATATAATTTAATTCAAATTATATTTTGGTTATATAAAAAAATATGCAAATTAAGCAGTAAAAAAGAATAAGAAAAGAGGAAAGGGGGTTAACCCCCCTACCTGCATTATGCAGGTATCGACCAAGTTAAAGAGCCATTTCCGCCGATCTCTATATTGATACGAAACTTTCGTTCAATATAATCCTTAGTTAATAATCTGTATGCAAGTGCATCATATTGCACCATGCTTACAATTATTTCACCAATTGTTTCGGTCAGCTTTGTTGCCCTTTCTGCTGCATTTTGCAGTTCTTCTTGAGTCATTTCCCCTAATGTTATACTATAGATATAAGCAACTAACTGCTCAATACCTACAGATAACATTCCTTCTATTTTTTCCATTTTATCTAATTCCATTTTCTCACCTCTATTCACAATTTATATAGCGCTGTGAATAATACGCTAGCCAATAATTTATTAAAAAGGAAAATATTTATACTTTACTATAAATTTATTTATTTAAATATAAATATTGGTATTATGGAAATATTTAAATAGTTTGCGTTACAATATATTATCGGGTATAAAAAATACCCCGTTTTATCTGAAGACTCCATTTGTCTTCACCGAAAGCAGGGGCGTATTACGCCCCTGTAATATTTATTTTTGTTCTCCTTTTTTTGTATATTAGATTTTAATTATATTTTATATACATTTTTTCATTCCAATGCGTTAATAAATTAATCCATAAAAAGATAAAAACAGAAAATAAGCCCTTATTAAAATAAAAATATTAAATAAAAAATAAACAAAACGCTGAAGAACTATAAAATAATTAATTAAAAAAGAATATGATTTTAAATTAATAAATATATTATAAAAGAATATTATAAATATCAAATATATTTCTATATTTCTATTTGTTTTTGTCCTATTTTTTATTAGTTTGGATTAGTATTTATAAACATTTTAGCACCATCTAAACTTATATCTGCGGTGCTTATACTATAATTATAACTTTTAAGATCATTAATTAATTTATCGCTTGCTCTATTATTTAATAATGCAATTGCTAAGCCACCACCGCCACCTCCACTCAATTTTGCACCAAAACCATTATTTCTCTTCACAATGTGCACTGCATTCTCTAAACCTTCACTGCTTACGCCCAAATTTGCAAGAAGCTCATGATTTTTATACATGAGCTCACCAAGCTTTATTAAATTATTTTCCTTTAAGCTGCTTAAACCATCTCTTGAGCATTTTTCTATTTCGCATAAAATTTCTTCAGTTTTACTTTTATTTTCTTTATAAAGCATTGCAACGTGATTTACAGTTTCAGCGGTGCTTTTCTTTGGGCCCGTATCTATAAGCATTAAGCCAACTATATTATCTATATTCTCTTTCTTCGCACCTGTATCTACTGAATAGCTCACATATCCTCCATAGTAAGACGTGCTGACATCTATTCTGCCTGCATTATCATTTCTATGTATAATTTTGTCACCTTCTCTAGCAAGCTCTATTACTTCCTTATCTGGTAAATTAATATTAAAATATTTTAAAAGTGCGACTGTAAAAGCAGTTGAGCATGCAGCGCTAGATGCCAATCCTTTTTGTATTGGTATATCTGATTTAATAATTACTTTTATATTTGTTATAGAGATATTTCTTGTTTTTCTAATTTTTCCTGCAATTACTGCGTATGGTAATATCTCACTATCTATATTCTGGCTTCTGATAAAAGAATCATAGTCTTCCTTTTTAATATAATTTTCATAAATAGATTCTAAATCCTCATTTGAAAATTCTTTGTATTTGTTAAGATCTTTTAACTCTATCTCAAATTTATTGTCATCTATTTTTTCTACACTACTTCTAGCATAAATTTTTAACGCCGCCGCTATTGAAAGTTTGCCATATATTACAGCATGTTCACCAAACAATTTTACAACTGCTGGTGCTTCAACATTTATTTTATTTACCATGTTATCCACCACTTTTATTAATTATATTACCAATTATCTTAATAATTATATTTCTAATTATATTGTCTGTTATATTACTTTCATTTTGTATATTAATAATTCTTTTTGATTATACGTTTATAGACGTAACAGGTTTTTATTATATAATATATATATTACAACTTCTTAAAATTCTTAAAATATACAAAAACCTTTTTTATAATTTGGAGCGTTAACCGAAAGATATAAATATCTATATATAGATATCTATAATTAGATATCTTAAAAAAGATATAATAAAAAGGTGATAAAATGGAAAATAATACAGGATATAGAAGATTTGAAAATGGGTATAATAATACAGAATACAATATGTATTATAATACTGCAAGACGCCAAGGGGGTGGTAACGGTGCTGGAATGGGCATGGGCCGTGGATCAAGAGGGGGTCATGGGATGCATAATAACTCTGGATTCGGGATGCATAGAGTTTGGAATATGCGTGATATAGGAAGAGGTTTTATAGGGATAAAATACATGATATTAAGAATTGCACGTGAAAAGGAGATAACTGGTGCACAAATAATGGAAATGGTTGACAAATTAACAATGGGTTGTTATAGACCATCCTCTGGAAACACATATCCCGCACTTAATGATCTAGTATCCGCTGGTTATCTAAATTTAAGAGAGGAAAATGGTGTGAAGTACTACAGGACAACAAAGAAAGGTAATGACTTACTGGATAGCATATCTGGGCCCCTATTTGCTAATAGAAGGCGCATAATGGAAGATATTAATTCATCTATTAATTCATCAAATAATGCCGCATCAAACAATATAAATGAAGAAATAGATGCCCTTGAAAATAAAATAAAAGAATTAAGGGATAGCAATTTGGGCAGTCAAAATCAAAACCTAATTAACGAATTAGAAGAAATTGTAAAAAAATTAAAATCTAAAAAGTAAATATATAAAAATAAAAGGTAAATTTTAATATATTCAAAAGCAGCAAATTGATGCAATATTTCAGCATCAATATTTTAATATTTTTATTTTATTTTTGGAATATTTTATTTTGATTTTTGATTAACCATTTCCTTTTTTCTTTATAATCCGGAACTATGCTATAAACAATATTCCAAAAATTTTTAGAATGGTTATGAATTTTTGTGTGCGCTAGCTCATGAATAATAACAGAATCTAATATTGGAAGGTTTGTAAAAAGAAGTTTAAAATTTATTCCTATATTGTGTGTTTTTTGATTATATGTACCCCAATTAGACGAATTGTTTCTAATTAATATTTTATTTATTTTTGAATTAAAATATTTATTATTTAAAAAGTTAATTCTATCTTCTAGTTTTGGAAGTAATTTTTTTGATAATAGCCTTATTGCTAATTTTGTTGTATAATACTCTTTTTTTGATTCATCGATGTCTGCAGGTAATTTAATCAATATTGTACCTGATTGCGAAATAAAAGCCCTTATATTTTTTATTTTTTCTTCTTTTACATTAATAATATATTTATTATTAAAAACATCTTCAAGGATTTCTCCATTATAAAAATTAAACTTTTTAATTTTGAATCTTTCTGGATCTTTAATTATTACTTTTATTACGCGTTTTTTAAGATTAGCATAAGCGTCATTTATTTGCTTATCTACATAATAGGTTGGAAATTTTATTATTATATTATTATCTTTTATTATAGCTCTTGCGTGCGAAATATTAGTGCGTTCTTTGATAATATAATATACTTCATTATTAATTTCTATAATTTCTTTTTCATCTATCTCTGCAACATCCATTTTTTTACCTTTTTTATTTTTGATATTTAAATTTTATATAAAAAATTTTTAAATATTATTTATTTTTAAAAATTAAAATAACACTACAAACCATTTAAAATATTATAAATATATTTTATGGCAATATGTCTGCAATATTATGCTTATTTTATATATTTGTCCCTATATTTACATGTGTTGTATATATATTGCTTCTACTTAATATACTTTTCTACAAATATAAAATATAAATTAATTTAAATATATTTCAATATGAATAAATTGATAAATTTTAAAGTCAAGATAAGTTTGACGAAAGTAAAATATAATTTAAAATAACAGATACAAATAACACAAAGATGATATTATGAATGATAAAGATTTTTTTAATAAATATGACGATATTGCTGAATATGTACTCAAAAAATTAGATAAAATAAGTGATTATGCTGAAGTATTTATACAAAATTATTATGGATATAGCTATGCAATAGAACAAGGTATAATTAATGGTGGGTCATTTTCCGATACAAGCGGATTAAGAATACGAGTAATAAAAGATGGAAATCTTTTTACCTTAACGACAGACAATATTAAAAAAGAGAAGATAGACGAGTTGATATCTAATATAAAAAAATTTAGAAGTAAAATGATTAATATATCAGAAGAAAAGGTTGAAAAAGCAAATATCTCTGCAAAGATTAAGACAGAAGTAAGCGAAGAGAAACTTCTTGAACGTCTATACAGCTTAGATAAATTATTAAAAAATTCAAAAGGAGTAAAATATAGAAGCGTTTATGGTAATTTTGAATTTAGAAAAAACAGTTTTATAAATTCTGAAGGGAGCAGTATAAAATCTATAACTCCAAGAACAACATTATATCTTTTCTTTATTGTTGGAAATGGTAGTGAATCAAGACAAC
This sequence comes from Candidatus Micrarchaeia archaeon, assembly GCA_049966715.1. GTDB lineage: Archaea > Micrarchaeota > Micrarchaeia > Micrarchaeales > Micrarchaeaceae > JAJZYD01. The sequence continues at coordinate 10,746 of JBMFUB010000003.1, read as the reverse complement.
GTTTCCTTCAACTTGGAGGCGCTGGTGGTTTTGAATCAATAAAGAATTCTGAAGAAAAATTAGAAAATGAAATTAATGTACTTAATAATATTATTGAAAAGGGTTCATCGCTTTCATTAAGTGAGATAAAAAAAATAAAGAATGTTGTTATTGCGCCAGAGATAACAGGTATAGCAGTTCATGAGAGTGTAGGGCATCCAAATGAAGCTGATAGAGTTTTCGGAAGAGAGGCCGCTCAGGCAGGTAGGAGCTATATAACAAAAGAGAAGTTCGGTATGAAAATAGGAAGTCCAATAGTGAATATATTAGATGATCCAACAATAGAAGGCAGTTATGGTTTTTATTTGTATGATGAGGAAGGCGTAAAGGCTAGAGCTAAACTTTTAGTCAAAGATGGTATGCAGAATGAGCTGCTGCTTAACCGCGAATATGCTTACGAACTCAGCTTGCATAGCAATGCTTCATCAAGATCAGATTGGTACGCAAATGAGCCTATTATAAGAATGTCAAATACCTATTTGAAGAAAGGTGATGCCACTTTAGATGAGCTTATAGCAGAGGCTAAAAATGGCATTTATATAAAAAGCTTTACTGAATGGAATATCGACGATACTAGGAGCTTTTCACTATACCAGGGTAATGAAGCATACTTGATAAAAAATGGAAGAATTGATAAACCAATTAAAAATTATAAACTTGAATCCTCGACAATTGATTTTTGGAGCGCGGTTAAGCTACTTGGTAAGGATTTTGAACTTTATCTTGGTACTTGTGGTAAAGGTGAGCCAGAACAGGGCGTCCCAGTTACAATGGGGGGCCCTTCTGCATTATTAAAATTTGGGTGATTTTATAGATACAAATGCAAAAGATATTGTAAAATATGCAATAAATAGAGGATTTGAAGAGGCGGTCGTTAATACTTTTATATACAATGCAATCTATATGAAAATAACAAATTCTAAAATTGATTCTGTTATATATAAAAATCATAATTCTGGCAATATATTAATTACAAATAAAAAAAAGATATTTAGAATGGATTTTCCAAGTTTAGAAGAAAAGGAAATTAAATCAAGCTTAGAAAAAGCAGATAAACACATTGCGTTAATCAAGCCAAAAGAGGATTATAATGGAATTGCTGAAGGTCCATTTAAATATAATAAAAATAATACACATTATGATAAAAAAATTGAAAATTTCGATATCAAAGATATTGCTGAAATCGCAAATTCTATAATCAATAATGCATTAGCAGAAGGTGTTAAAGAGGTTGCAGGAATGGTAATTGCAAAATTTCAGCAATATTCATTAGCAACAAGCAAGAATGTTGATGTTAATGATAAGAGTACTTCTTTAAGAATCTCAATTAGAACTTTCGGAGAAAATCTATCGTACCAAAATACCGTTGCATCTGCTCTCCTTTCTAAAATAAAGCCCGAAAAGATAAGCAAAGATACTGCAAAATTAATTGTTGATGTAAATAAATATGGCAAAATAAAAAATGGTAGCTATGATATATTATATCTACCTGCACCTGCGGCAAATTTGCTTGATATAGTCAATTCAGCTGCATGCATAAATAGTATAGAAACTGGCAGTTTCTTTGTTAACAAGCTTAATAAGGAAGTCGCCAACAAGGATTTAACAATATATGATGATGGAAATTACGAAGGTGCAATCTACTCATCTGCATTTGACGATGAAGGATATCCGACACAAAGAAATGAAATAATAAAAAATGGTATTTTAAATAAGTATCTACACAATTATTCGACTGCAATAAAATACAATACAAAGAGTACTGGAAATGCGGGATTAGTTGAACCAGAGCCAAAGACACTTATTTTAGAACATAAAAATATAAAAGATTTTGATAATATTGTAAAAAATATGGATAAAGGTATTATTATAACGAATGTTTGGTATACAAGATTTAGTAATATGCTAGCTGGCGACTTTTCAACAATGCCGCGCGATCTTGCAATATATGTTGAAAACGGTGAAAAGAAATTTGCAATCAAACAAAAAAATATTGGAGAAATAGTCGGTATAAGGATTCATGATAATATAATACGCATGCTGAAAAATATTGAAATTGTTGGAAATGATACCATACAAGCGACATCTTGGGATTCAAATAATTACGCTTTTGTTCCATCTATTTTAGTAAAAGATGTAAAGGTAAGTACAATATAATATAAATATAATATAAAGGCGCTAAAGCAACAACAAAATAACTAACAAATAAAATTATCTATATAAAAAATAAATAAAAATCTATTTTAGTTTAATTTCCTTTTCATCTGCTTGGAAGTTTATTTTTTTATGCGTTCCGTCGCAATAAGGTTTATTTGCTGAATGGCCGCATCTGCATAATGCAAATTTTGTCTTTCCATCAATTTTTATAATGTTTGGCCCATCTTTCGTAGCATTTATTTCTATTTCAGGACATTCTCCCATATAATCACCTAATTATTAATTATTATTTTTAACAATAGTTACACATATAATATTTTTTTCCTTTTTTATATTTTTTATTTTTAAATTACACTTTTTTACTATTTTAATAATATCTTTTTCTGATATTGTAAGTGTTGGCAAAAATTTTGCCATTAGGGAATCTTTATTTAGTTCATATATTTTAATTTCTCCATTTTGCTTGAGAAACTTTGATAAATAAATTAATGATTCTTCCTTTTTAGCCCAACAGTGAAAAGAAAATGATGAAAATATTATATCAAATTTTTCTTTAAATGGTATGTATCTGCTTGAGCCTAATTTAAATACAATGTTTGTATTTTTTGCTTGTGATTTTGCAATATTAATCATATATTTTGATGGATCTATTGCATATATATTGATATTTCTTTTCTTTTTTGCAAGTAATATTGATACGTCGCCCGTTCCAGTTCCGATATCAATAATTTTTTCTGCCTTACTATTTGCTAAATCATCAACAATGAAATTATAACTTTTTTTTATTCCAAATAGTTTTGGAATTAAATAATAAAAATAAGATGCAAACAATCCAAATTTTTTCTCTCCATCTAAATAATAATCCATTAATAATCAACTTTGTTTTTATTTAAGTTTATATTACATATTTTTATTATATATTTTATTATACTATTTAAGTTTTTTCTTTTGTATAAAAATACTTTTAAAAGTTTTTATGTATTTTAGGTATTTAAGTAAATTATTTATTTATTTTAATTTTTGTTTTAATTTTAATTTATATTAATCTTTAGATGTGTTGTTAAATAATATATAATTTAAAGTATATAATAAATAATATATAATATATTAACTTTATGAATATAATTATAGATAAATAATAAAATGATTATAATAATGATTATAATACATAAAATAATCAGTCGCAAAGAAAGATATAAAATTAAAATGGTAAATAATTAAATGTAAAATTTACAAAGAATGGTTTGGTATAATGTATGTAAATTTAGCTGATAATATAAATATAGATGCGCAGAAAATTATGACTGGGAGAGGTTGTATAATAGGCCAAAGCGGCTCTGGAAAATCCTTTCTTGCTGGTGTTATAGCAGAAGAGCTCTGCAAATTAAATATGCCTTTTTGTGTTATAGATACAGAAGGCGAATATAGTTCACTTAAAAGTAAGTTCAATGTTTTAATAGTTGGTGGACAATACAAAGATATAGATTTAAAGATTGATTATCTAAAATTATTTAATTTAAGTATTGCAGATGGGATTCCTATAATAATAGACCTCTCAGAAACAACTAATAAACAAGAAATTGTTTATTCTGCACTGTCTTCATTATATAATGTAGAAGACAAGCTAAAGAAGCCATATCTCATTTTAATAGAAGAGGGTGATAAATTTGCACCACAAGCCCTTTCTAAAAAGCCAAATATTATAGATGAGATAAGTGTTAGAGGAAGAAAACGAGGTATAGGGCTCCTTGTTGCTACCCAAAGACCTGCAAACATAAGTAAAAATGTTCTGTCACAATGTTCATATGGATTTATTGGAAAACTTACAATAGAAAATGATATAAGTGCTATAAAAATATTATTTAATGATAAAGGTGCTTTAAGAAGGATAACACAACTAGATGCAGGCGAATTTTTATCTTTTGGTACTGGTTATAATAATGTTTTTAAAGTAAAGCCGAGACTAATAAAGCATATTGGCTCGACACCTACGATATCAAATTACAAAATACAAAATAACAAAATTAAAGATATAATAAATGAGCTTAAGCAGATTTCTATCAATGATAGTAATCAAAATAATTTAACAAAAAATAAAAATCAAGTATCTATTTTAGCAATTCCTATATTTTTTACTCTTGATGATGCTGAAAATTATGCTAAAAAATTACTAAAGCGAAAATTCTTATTTTTTGGGGATAAAATAGAAAGTATTGAATCTATAAATTTAATTTATTTACCTTTTGCAGAATGCACTGTTAGACTTCCAACAAAAAATAAAAATGAGTTTCTTGAATATTTCCTTCTTCTCAATGAAAATTGTGATTTTATTTCAATAAAAAATAAAAAAATAAAATTTATAAAAATAAACAAAGAGAATTTTAATAATATTACAAATATTATGAAAAAAACAGGTAAAACAAAAGTCAAAACAGAAAAAATAAATATTGAAAAAAATAATATTATAAAAAATTCCATAAATGAGACGGCAGTTAAAAAATGTTTCAATAAAATAGAGACGGATTTTATTTTTAATAATGTGGAAGTTATATATATGCCTGTTTATAAAATAACGTTACGCAGCAAAAATAGATTACGTATATTTTTCCTCGATGCGATATTCGGAAATGAGATCTCTGTCTCTGAACAATAAAACCGCAATAATATAATATTAATATAATATAAGTAAATACACCAATTTTATTTTTATGTTGGCATTATTTTAAAAATGGACTTGGCGGGAATCGCACCCGCGGCCTTTCCGTTTATCGGTTAGTATATTACTTGCGAACGGAACGCTCTGCTCCTGAGCTACAAGCCCTAAAAATTTATATTTACTTTTTAGATTAAGGTTTAAACTAATTTTTATTATTTATTTTAATGATTATTATTCTAATAATTATTTTTAATAATTACATTATATTATTTTTATATTTTTAAATTCTCATAATTAATATTTATTATATTTTTAGAATAACTATTTATTTTTATCTTATTTATCTATAATTAAATTATAATTAATTGTAGTTAAATTATTATATAAATATAATTAGATTATAAAATAAATTTTATTTTTATAATTTTGATATAATTTTTTTATATGGCAATATTTTTATATAAATGCTGTATTTATATAAGATATAATAGTGATTTAATGATAACGTTGTCAAAAACAAAGCTCGAAAAAATAAATACTATTTTTGCCTCAATTATTAAAGAGGTGTCCCCAACACCGGAAGAGCTTGAATTGGTGGCCCGTTACTCTAATGAAATTGTATCTAGGCTTAAAGCGGTAGTACCTAATGATGTTGAAATACTCGCTACAGGTTCAATTGCTCATGGAACACAAGTTAAAAATAGTTATGATATTGATTTATTTTTATTATTTCCCCGGAACCTTAGTAGAAAAGAGCTAGAAAAAAGAGGTTTGGAGTATGCGAAGTGGATTGTTAATGAAAAAAAGAATGAATCCTATATAATAAAATATGCTGAGCATCCATATGTAAAATTAATTTTAAAAGATTTGGGTACAACCGCAGATATAGTGCCTGCATACAAGATTAAAAATGCTTCAGAGCGTATAACTGCTGTTGATAGGAGTCAGCTTCATAATGAATTTATTAATGAGCATCTTACAAAAGAGCAAAAAAATGAAGTTAGAGTTTTAAAGACATTCCTTAAATCACATTATATTTACGGTTCAGATGTTAAAACTGAAGGATTTTCGGGATATTTGTGTGAAATTTTAATATATACCTACGGTTCACTATTAAATCTTTTTAGTCATTTTTATAATATGGATATTCCTGTTGTTATAGATCCATTAAATAAAATTATTTATGAAAGAGATTCAACGGAAACTAAAGTTTTAACTAAAAAATTTAATAGTGAATTTATAGTTATAGATCCTGTTGATCAAAATAGAAATGTTGCTGCGGTTGTTTCAAAAGAATCGCTTGCAAAATTTATATTTGCAGTAAGGTATTTTTTAAATAATCCTTTAACTGCGACATTTTATGGTCAAAAATTCTCAGATTTGTATTCAAAACAAAAAGTAAAAAATTTTTCAAAGAAACTTGGTTTGAGTATATTTGTTTTACATTTCAAAGTTCCAAATATTGCTGAAGACATACTATGGCAGCAAATAAAAAAACTAAAAGGAACTATTAGTGACGCGCTTAAAAAGCACGGGTTTACCCCTGTGTTATCCTTGGAAAACATATTTGTCGATGATGGTATAATTGCATTTTTTATTAATGACATAAAAATAAAATACAGCATTATAAATGGACCGCAAGTTTATATGTATGAAGCTTTTGATAAATTTTTAAAAGCGCACAAAACCTCACTCGGTTTTATTTTTGAGTCTGATAAAATTCAATCTATTGAAGAGGCAAAATATACAGATGCAAAAGAAATTATTATAAATCTAATTAAAAATACCGAATTGCCTTCATATCTAAAAAAAGAAAATCTAAAAATTTATAAAGACAATATACCAGAAAATATTGCAAAATTAATTTATTCTGCATTCATTACAAAAACTTTACATTAATAATTAATTAATATAGTCATTATAACTTTTATTTTAATTTATTTTAATATTAGAATATATAGACTTATATATTATTTACTTTTTAATTTTGTTTAAAATTTGTATTTATTTTTATTGTTTATTAAATCAATTAATTCGCTGAAGTGTTCTTTTTCTTTTCCGGCTATTTTCTCAATATCTTTCTTATTTGTTTTGTGTTTTTTATTTTTTAATGCAAAAATATAATTTATTATTTGTCTTTTTTCATACGCAGTTTCAATTTCATAAAATTCTTTTGAATTTTCTTTTATTTTAGCACAATAATCATATGCTTCCGCCAGTAAATCTTCCTGGATTTTTTTAATCGGGTAATTTCTTGTTTCTAATCTTTTAGCAAGCCGTATTAAAGAAAGCCTCAATACAATTGCAATATCATAATTTATCTTTAAATCTGCGGCAAGATGGCCGGTTAATATTATATTTTCATTTAAATTTTCTAGCAAATTATTTATCTTCTTGCTTAATTTTTTAGTATCAATAATATTTGTATTGAGTGATTTGTCATATGAAACAATAGTTTTATATCTTTTTGCAAGATCATTTATCTCAATATTTCTTATTTTAGTTATCTTTGAAAGTTGTTTAGAAAAAGTACTCTTCCCAGTTCCTGGATTCCCAGTTACTGCTATAATTAACTTTTTATACATCTAATTGCCTTTACTAGAAATTTATATGACTAATATAAAACAAATATAAAACACTATTCTAAATGTATATTATTTATATTTGAAGTGTTTATATTAATTATATTATTTATTTTTAGAAATAATTTCAGCTACTGCATTTTTTGCAGAATCAAATAGCATATCTATTTTATCTCTATTCTGCTCTATTTGGAATGTAACATTAGCGGGTATATAGATTTTTATATTATAATTTTTACCTGTTTCAGTAACAAATGTCCAATCACCAAAGTTATAGCCTTTGTACGTAATACCCATATCTGATATATAAGTGGTGCTTGGGAATATTTTGTTTATTAGTGATATAATGTTAGTATCATTTTTTTCAATATAAATAACGTCTAATTTCGTTTGATCAATAAAGAATAAGGTTGGTTTTATTATTGGTATATTTTTTTGTTTTGCTGTAAGTGCTATCATCTGATTTAGTTGATTTGTAACAGCATGCGCACTTGCCGCTTTATTATCAAAATCCTTTTTTTCTATACTCAACGAACTTAATAGGTCATCAATATAAGAATCAGAATCTGCTTTCATTTTATCTATTTTTGTTAATATATCTGTCTCATTTACAAATTTATATGGATTGCTTAAAAGTTCTTTAATGTGTATATTATAGTCGCTATAGATAGCGCCGTCAATATCACTTAACATTTGATCTGTTGAGTCATCCCATAAATCTGCCATTAAAAACACCCCTATTAATAAATAATTAAATAAATAATATTAATAAGGTTTTGCATATATGATTATTTAGTTTTTTATTTATATTAATCTATCTGATTATAAATATTAATATATTTTAATTAATATAATTTATTTCGAGAGCTTTTATATAAATTAACTAATTATTTAATATTTATACATTGATCAAAAATATGTAAAGCCTTTATGATGTATTGTAAACAAATGTTTAAATATGATAAAATTATATTTATATATAATTTATATAATTTTTATATAATGCGATACTATGGAGAATGATATAGATAATGTTAAAAAAAGAATACAAAAAGATATCGAAATGTTTTATGAAAGTATAGCTAGACTTAATGGTATTGAAAATAAAAAGATGCTTAAAATAATTGAACTTTCAAAAATGTATACAAATGACGCAAAAAGCTATTTAGAAAAGGGTGATTTACATACATCCTTTTCGTGTATATCATACGCACATGGGCTTTTAGATGCAATACATATATTAAATAAAAATGATTGAAGAATAAACATATCTAAATTTAATTATAAATATTGGGTAAAATAAAAAATAATTATATTAATAAATAAATTATAAATATTAAATAAATTATAGATATTATCTCTAAGCTATAAACAATAATAAATAATATAATAAATAATGATATTTTTAATGCATTAATACACATATGTTGTTGGTGTTTTTATTTATAAAGAGGGAAATACTGAAATAAAATATTTTGAAAATGCATTTTTAAATCCAAAATCTAGATTAACTAGAGATCTTGGTGTTGCATTTTTAAATTCAGCTTTTAGCAAAAAGGAGAAGGAGACGCTTAAGGTACTAGATCCAACTGCTGCTACAGGAATACGGGGCATTAGATATGCTAAAGAGGCAGGGGTAAACAATATAACTTTTTTAGAGATAAATAAAACCGCATATAAAGTGCTAAAGAAAAATCTTAATTTTTGTGGAATACCAGCAAATGCTTTTAATACAAGCATACAAGAATTTGCAAATACCTCAAAGGAAAAATTTGATGTGATAGATTTAGATCCTTTCGGAAGCATCGCACCAAATTTATATGATATATTAAAGCTTGCTAAAGATAAAACTTATTTGTTTATGACAGCAACAGATACTGCAGTGCTTTGTGGTGCACATACAAATGCGTGCTATAAAATTTATGATGCTAAGCCTATACACAATGAACTTGGTCACGAGGTTGGATTAAGAATCATGCTTGGCTTTGTCGCTAGAACCGCAGCTCAATTTAATTTTGGTATTGATGTTATATTTGCATTCTCTTATGCTCATTACTTCAGGGCTTTAGTCCAGCTTAATCACAGCTCAGAGAATGCTTTGGCATCGCTAAAAAATCTAGGCTATACATATTATTGCAATAAATGCGGCTATAGAAATATTTCTAAAAGCTTTTTGCCGATCCAACAGAAGTGCAGATGCGGTGCGGCATTAGAGGTTTCAGGAAGATTGTGGGCTGACCAATTAATAAAAGAAAACATTGTAAGTAAAGTTGCTGAGAATATTAAAGCAATACCTGATGTTAAAAGTAATGAAATAAAGTTTGTTGATATTATAGCTAATGAGAAACAGTTTCCGTTATATTATTCAATACCAAAACTTACAAAATTATTTAAAATTCCATCAATAAAATTGAATGATTTAATACAAGGGCTTGAGCATGAGGGTTTTGCTGTTGGAAGAACACATTTTGATCCAACTGCTATAAAGACGGATGCGCCTATAGACATAATAACAAAAGTTATATTAAATTTATATAAAGTTTGAACTCCACTTCCACTAATCCTCAATAATAGCAAAATATAAATATCAGAAAAGATTTATAAATTAATGGTGGTGATAATATATGGTGGATGATAAATATTGCATGAAATGTGGAATCAAGCTCGATAAAAACAATCGAAAGTATGTTAGTCAAGCAAATGCTTATTTTTGCAAGAAATGCGCTGAAAAGCTTGAGGCGCATTATAAAGCGGAATATACTTGTGCTATTTGCGGAAAAAAATTTAGCAAAGGAGAATTAAAGATTGTACTTCCAAACAAAGAGTTTGGCAACGAGCCTATAAATATAGAAAGGAGATTTGTATGTATTGACTGTTATAGCAAAATAGGCAATAGAGTATCAAGCAAAATAAAGAGCTCAGATATAGAAAAAGAAAATATAAAAAAAGCGATCAATAAAAGCCTTTTGCATAGAACACTAGATACTATAAACAAATAATATCTATTTTTATTTTTTCTTTTAATGAAATCTATCTATAAACATTTTCTTCTAATAATATAATATTCATAAATAATAGTATACTATAATCCTACAAGATTATAAAAATCTTAAATATATCATTTGTTTAATTTGCAATGATAATGATGTTTTTTGTCCTATCTATTTATTGAAACAACAAATAAAATAAATAATAAAAGCAGAAAAATAAATATAAATTTAACAACGTGAGCGTGAAATCTCAGATGAAAATTCATCAAAAGTAATACTCAAAAGAGCGAAACTTTTAGAAAAAGTTTTATCAAAAGCTACC
>JBMFUB010000002.1:0-43459 GCA_049966715.1 Candidatus Micrarchaeia archaeon | reverse complement strand
TAGATAAATTTTATGGTTTAAGCAGAGACTGCAATCTTTAAATTGCAAATAAGATATTTTTATCAAAGCATTGAAATTAAATTTGGGGTTGCTGGGATTTGAACCCAGGTTACCAACTCCCGAAGCTGGCCGTCTACCAGGTTAGCTTACAACCCCAAATAACAATTCCGTAATTTTATAATAAAAACATTATTAATTTAATAATATAATTTAATAATATAATTTAATAAATATTTAAAAATAAGTACTTTTTATTTATTAATAAATGTATAATATATGCTGTTGATTTTATCTATAAATGTTTCTATTAAAAATTAGTTTTAGATAAAGATTATAAATACTATTTATTAGAGCAAATTATAGATTAGATATAATACAATAAAATATGAAGAAATATAAATAAAAATAATTAATATAAATCGTATAAAAAATATAAATTGTATAAATATTAAAGTTTTCAATGCTTGTGCTTGTTATAAATAACTTATTATATAAATTAAATAAAACTAGGATGATTATTAGGAATTGTAGAAGAGGTTATAGAAGGTTTATCTTTGCTTTTTTTTATTTGGAACAAATTTTAAGAGCATATAAAATGCAAATTTACCTATAGTGAAGGATATTATTTGATTTTCATCTTTTTTTCCTTTTTCTCTTTCACTAAATATTTTTAGATTTTTAATTTGGCTCTCATCTTTTTTATAAGTTTTATAATAGGAATGCGAACTATTATTAATAGAAGTTGTATTTTCAGTATTTTCATTTAGAGATATATTGTATACTATTTTTGGTATATTTGTTATATCTGTATTAAAATAGACAATCATATTTTTAGGAATTACAGATTTTGATAAAATATGACAATTTTTATTATTAACACTTATACATTCATTATTACTTGCATTGATTTCCTTATAATATGATGAATTATTTATGCTTGCATAATTATTAGTGTTTGGGTTAATAGTCACTTTAAAGTTATTATTATTAGGCAATTCGATTGGTGGGTTTTTATTTATAATAAAATTGAAAGTAGAAGTATTAGAAGAGCTAGTATGATTAATAGTAAGTACTGATGGAGTATTAGCGCTATATGTTTCTGTTTCTCCTCTTTTTAAAAGAAGTAGAGACCATGAAGTATTTTTTGAATTATTAAGATCTGCCAATTTTACCACCGTTCTTATTTATTGTTAACAGCGTTTTTGATATTTAAAGCTTTCGGTAGATGATTCGTCGAAAAGTAGATTTATTCGCTTTATAGGTATTCTTAATATATATTATAGTTATATAATATTTATTCTACTATTTTTAATTATTTATCTTGTTTGAATATAGATATATTTATTAATCATTTTTAATCTTCTTACAAGTATAATAAAAATTTATGTCAAAAAAAACAGAAATAGAGATAAAAAATATAAAAACAAATTAACAAAAAAATAAAAAATAAAATAAAATTATATTAACGCAGTTATGTGGAATACTACAGGAATGGAATAAGTTACTATTATTGATGCAATCAATAATGCAACCATATTTATTACTTTTATTAATGGGTTTATTCCAGGCCCAGCAGTGTCCTTAAATGGATCTCCGACTGTGTCACCAACAACCGCAGCTTTATGTGTTTCAGAGCCCTTACCGCCAAATTTGCCACTTTCTATGTATTTCTTTGCGTTATCCCATGCCGCACCTCCAGTTGTCATCATTAATGCTAATGATAAGCCTGAAACAATCACGCCGGCAAGCATGCCTCCCAAAGCCATAGGTCCTAATATAAAGCCCACAATCAATGGTGCACCAATACCCAAAACCGCAGGCCACGCTAAAGAGGATATTGCCGCTTTTGTTGTTATATCAACAGTCTTAGCGTAATCAGGCTCAGCTTTTCCTTTCATTAGACCTTTAATTGTTGTGAACTGCCTTCTTACCTCCTCAACAATCTTTGATGCTGCTGAGCCAACCGCACGCATCGCTATTGCAGAAAATACATATGGTATCATAGCACCTACAAACAAGCCGATTATAACACCAACATTTAAGATGTCTATTGATGCTAAACCCGCAGTATCGGCAAAAGCTACAAATAAGGATAACGCTGCAAGCGCCGCGGCGCCAATTGCAAATCCTTTTGTTATTGCCTTTGTTGTATTACCGACAGCATCTAATGGATCTGTTATCTCTCTAACACTTTCAGGCATATTGCTCATTTCAGCTATTCCTCCAGCATTGTCTGTTATTGGCCCATAGCTATCAATTGAAACAACAATTCCAGTTAGCGATAGCATTGACATTGCAGCTAAAGCAATCCCAAAAACACCTCCATAAAGATATGCAAATAAGATGCCGACAACTATAACTAATACTGGATATAATGTTGCTCTCATACCATTTGCCAAACCATATATTATATTTGTACCTGCTCCAGATTTTGATGCAATTGCAATTTCCTTAACCGCAACAGTATCTTTATTCGTATAATGGCCTGTTATCGCAGCTAGAAGCACCGCTACGATTATTCCAACAAGCAAGGGTACAAAATATATTAATATATTAGCAATGTATGTATAGATAAAGAAACCAACTAATGCTAAAACTGCTGAGAACTTCAAAGAGCTGTATAGCGCAGGCCAGATCTTATCTGCACTGCTTGTCTTTACAATCAATGAGCCTATTATTGATGCAATTATTGCTATACCTCCAATAACAAGAGGTAATACAATAAGATTATAGGGAAGATTGCCAAGAAATGCCAAAAGCATTGCAGCCAATGTTGTTATAATATAAGACTCGTATAAATCTGCAGCCATTCCCGCGCAATCGCCAACATTGTCACCGACATTATCTGCAATCACTGCAGGATTTCTTGGATCGTCTTCTGGAAGACCAAGTTCACTCTTTCCAACGAGATCTGCACCAACATCCGCACCTTTTGTATATATACCACCACCGACCCTAGCAAAAAGGCTTACTAAACTGGCACCAAAACCAAAACCTATTAATAAGATAGGGTTTGGATATATAATAAACATTATAGTAAAACCAAGGAGAGCTAGACCAACAACGCTCATTCCAGTTACAGTACCTCCTTTAAATGCAACATTAAGTGCATGACCTAAGCCCTTTTCCGCCGCTTTGGCTGTCCTTACGTTAGCTCTTATAGATATTTCCATACCTATATAGCCCGCTAGCGCTGAGAGAAAAGCACCTAGTGTAAATGCAATTGGAGTTGGCCCTGGAACTAAATTATAATATGCTGCAACCATAAATATTATTACCAGAATAAGCCAAAAAATGAAGACTGTTTTGTACTGCCTTTTCATAAATGCGCTCGCGCCTTTCCTTATGGCACTTGCTACTTTTGACATTTTTTCATTACCCTTGGGCTGCTTTAGCACATAATATGCATTGATAAATGCATATAATAATGCAAGCACTGCCGCAATTAAAGGTATAATAATAAGGTCCATTTTTTCCACCTATAAAACATTATTTTTATATTAATATCATTTAAATACTTTTATATTTTATATTTATTTTTATCCCTCTTTATTTTTATATAATATTTATATAATATTTAAAATAGATTTAAATAAATTCAATATTCTTTAATTATAAAATCATTAAATTTTATATCTTTATACTCATTTAAAGATTCCAAATTTACCTCCACACCAGTAACCTCTATCGCACCTCTTTTAATAATATTAATTTCATTCATAAAATTTTTAATGTCGCTATCATTGCCCTCAGCTAGAATTTCAACGCTTCCGTCTTCTGAATTCCTTACAAAACCTTTTATATTATATTTATATGCGATTTCTTTAACAAAAGCTCTATAACCAACACCTTGCACAAATCCATGCACGACTAAAAATACTCTTGAGGTATTAGCAACCAAATCAATCACACATCTATAAAATTTCTAAATAAAAATATTATAAATATTATAAAAATAAAATAACATATAAAAAATAATATTATAATATAAATAATATTATAATATATAATGAAATATATATTTAATAACTAAAATTTAATTTACCCATACTTTTTAGTTTTGATATATCAAGCATGCTGTAACGCCAAATTATGTCTCCATGTGTATCTCCTTGGACCATCCAAGGTTTAACTAAAACAACATCTTTTTCTTTAATCCAAAAAACTCTTTTTAATCTACCAGGTATAATACACATGCGTTCTTTATCATCAGAACATTTCACAACAAATCTAGTTGCACCAGATATTTTTGTTACAACACCTATAACCTCTTCGGCTGTTGGCAATCTTAAAGTCGCTTCAACAACTTCGCCCCTTCTTTGATCAACATTATTTTTTTTCTTTGACAAATTATCCCCATTAATATTAATAATTATTAATATTTAACCATTGATTATAATAAAACCTTAACTTATATAAATATATAAAAAGAAAATATTTTAATAACTTTTTATACCATATCTTGCGCCGCACGCTTCGCACACGAAGGTGAGCATGCCCCTTCCAGCAACTTCTAGATGGGAATCTGGTTTGTGACATTCCTTACATATTACATAAGTTTCAAAATATTTCGTTATTTTAGCATTCAACTCGGCAATTTGAAATTTTCCATTAAGAATAAGCCTTTGCTCTTCTATAGTTGTTGGCACCCCAAATTCTTTGCTTAAATATCTTGCAATATCATTTTCAGTCCTTCTTGCTTTATCCACTATAAACGTAAGGTTTCTAATTATTGTTTTGTTTCCCTGTATAATCGAATCAACAGTTGGAATCTTGAAATCAGATACTTCCTCAGAAAGTTTTGGTAATTTAGAATAAGCCCTATCGAGCATTTTTCTATATTCTTCATCCTCCATAAAAACACCATATATATTCATTTTTATTCATATTATTGTTTTTTATATTATATATTATCTATATTATATATTTATATTATATATTATCGACTATATTATTATATTTTTATAATTACTTGTATTATTAATGCATTATTAAATTATTATAAATATTATAAAGCATATCTCAAACTTATCTCAAACTTTTATAATTTTAATATTTTTATTGTATTTATTAATATTTATATTATCGCATCGTATTGTTTATATTATTATTGTTTAATTACTATATTTTATTATATGTTTTAATTTTTTATTTTTTTATATTATACCTTATATTTAATCTATATATAATCTATATTTATATCAATTATATAAGCTAATTTTTACACAATAATTCACAATAATTAAATCAATATAGTAAATAGCGCTTAATTTCTGGCCCCATTGTTAGATATGTCACTTCTTGGATTTGATCCTATTTATTTCTTTGCTAAAAAAGAAAAATTAAAATAGCTTTTTATATTTAACAACGCTTTTAAATCTATAATTTGTTAATTAAATGGTGATAACATGGCAAAAGAATTTGCTTGCAAAGATATAGGAATGGATTGTGGATTTACCGCAAGAGAGGAAACTGAGGATGCATTGATGGCAAAGATCAAAGAACATGCAAAAACTGCACATAATATGTCCAAAATCGATGCAAAAACAATGAAAAAAATAAAAGCGGCAATAAAAACAGTATAAAAGATAAAAAATTATCCGCTTAACACATAATATAATATTCCTTTATTTTATTTTTTATTTTTTTATCTTCTAATCCTTATAAATTATATAAATTTAATCTTTTTAAAATGAAAAATAGATTGCAAAATACAGCAAAAATATAAAATTAACAATAGTTTTTGTTTTAATAAAAAAACAAATATATTTAAATTATCTATGTAAATAAAATAATGTGATAGATAAGGCGGGAAGCTAAGGGTTTCCTTTACCGCAAATCCCTTTAGGCGGGCCAATGCTGGCTGCGTGTTATATTTATATAACAGGCCTGCGCAGAGGTGTTGACACTCTGCCCTAGGCGGTAGCCGTATATGTGAACCAGGCGAGGCCGGAAGGAGCAACCTTAAGCATATAGCAATAAGCGTGCAGATTGGTTATGCTCTTAGGATACAGAGCCGAGCTAAAAGTGCAGTTAACCTGTTATGTAGATATAATGCAAAGCCAGCTTTCTATCACATAATCTTTATAAACTAGATTAAAGTTTAACTTGCAAAATAATAAGAAGATATATAAAGATAATGTAGAAAAATAAATGTATATGAGCCGGGATCGCCTAGTGGTAAGCTAAAGCATGCTGAGGCTCACTAAAGGGCGGCAGCCTGCTAAGCTGTTTGGCTAGAAATAGCCTTCGCGAGTTCGAATCTCGCTCCCGGCGCTTCTGCTTAATTCTGCTTAATAATGCAAAAAGAGCTGTAATTAATTATTGACATTTTAAATTTATAATTAAGCTCAATTTATGAATGTATTTTTATATTCTTCAATTTACTAATCCACATTTTCTATAAAATACCCACTAATTTTAATTTCGAAATTTAAAGCTATGGTTTAACTTTTTTAGACTAGAAATACAACTGTTCTATTTTTCTTGCTTGAACAGATGCAGCAATCTATTATATAATAATAGATTTAAATATAAAAAGTTAATAGAGAGCAAACAAAAGTAGAAAAAGTAGAATTTCAAATATATATTTTAATTTATTAATGATATTTATTGTGATAATTGTTTTTATTTCGATTATGAAAATTGTTTTTGTTCATTCCCCTTTTATCTATTTTTTTATATTCTTTATATTTCTTAAATCGGTTATTATTATGATGACCATAATGACTATTCTGCTCATTTTGCTTCTGCTTTCTTGGTTTACTTTTAAGATTCTTTATAGATTTTTCAATATTCTGCTTTAGCTCCTTTGCTATAAAATTCTTCGTATAAAAATCAGCTTTAAGTGCAATGCTCAGTTTAGTTGCATAAATCCTTGCTATAGCACCCTTAAGCTCTTTTGGCGCAGTTCCTACATCAGGAAGCTTAAACAGTATACCATACTTCGGTGGCTTGCTCCCAAATTTCAAATGCTTGAAGAGTGCATTCTCAGCCCCGAGCAATTGTATAGTCCCTGCTGGCATGGTTGCAAGCCTTTCTAAAGATCCCGCTTTGCTCAAAAGCTCAGCCGCTATCCTTGGCTCAGTCAAATATGTTGTATTGGGCATAATCTGCTCCGTAATCGTTTTTATGTAATCCTCCAAGGCGGCGAGCGTCTCGCTAAAGCTTTCAGCTAGCTCAGCAAACTTGAGTATTGCTATACTCTCATTGCTATTCGCTTTTCTACCTATTGTATTGTGGGCTTTTTCATATATGAGCTTCGCAACCTTTTCATCATTCACTATGCTTAATATTGATTCGTAAGTATACTCTTTCCCAATGAGCAAGTCTGCAAGCTTAGCGAGCGTTCTGGAATTATTTACATTAATCTCTGGAAAGTATAAACCAAACCATTCTGAAAGGCGCTCGTATGCAAGATTATAGGATTTGTCTGTCTCATCATAAGCATTAATGGCTTGAATTAGCGCATACTCCTCACTAGCATAAGCTTTGCTTATTCCCTCTTTAGCTTTTTTAAGCATCTTCTCTCTAAGTGATTCAAAATCTTCCAAATAAACACCTTCAATTATTACATTTAGATTGTATTAATTATTTCATTTATAATAATTTAAATTATATAAATTATAAAATTATGAGGCATTAATATATTTTAAATAATAGTATTCATAGTATATTCATTTAAATTCATTATATTTAATATATCTAAATATATTTAATGAGTACCAAATATGAATATGATATATAATTAATATGTATAATATGTATATAATTTATATTTATATTAATATTATTAATACTTCTCTTATTTAATTAATATATAATAGTATATTGCAATAATATTTCATAATTTATATATTTTAGATAGTTGCATAAAGAATATAAATGTATTAGGGGTTGATTAGAATTAGCAATTATTAACAACAATATCGTAAAAATTTATATTAAAATTTGAAATACTCTTAAAATTAATGTTTAAATTGAAAGAAAAAGGTTTTATTATGGATATGGATAGTTTAACCGCACTTGCTAAAAAAAGAGGATTGTTCTGGCCTGCTGCCGAGATTTATGGTGGTATATCCGGAATATATGATTATGGCCATATTGGTGCCCTTATAAAAAGAAAATTTGAGAACTTGTGGATCTCTTATTTTACTATGCCAGACAATTATTATTTTTTGGACTGCTCAACAATACTGCCCGAAAAACCGCTTGTCGCATCTGGGCATGCAGCATTATTCAATGATATTTTAGTTGGATGCAAAAAATGTGGTACCTATTATAGAGCAGATGTTTTATTAAATGAACTCGGCATAAAAGTATCAGAAGGCGCAAATGCTGATGAACTCAATAAAGTAATAAAAGAAAAAAATATAAGATGCCCAAAATGCAAAGGCACATTTGAAGATGCAAAAGCATTCAACATGATGTTCGACATTTCATTAGGTCCAGAGAAGCTTGAGAAAGGCTATCTAAGACCAGAAACCGCACAATCAATATATCTTAACTTTTATAGGGAATTTAATATTTTAAGGAAGAAACTCCCTTTAGGCTTGGCAACAATAGGAAAAGCTTATAGAAATGAAATATCCCCAAGGCAGGGTTTATATAGAATGAGGGAGCTTACACAGGCAGAACTTCAAATATTTTTTGACCCAGAAAGCTGGAAGCCAAAATTAAATTTATTTAAAGATAGGCTCGTTAATGTTGTTATGTATTTTAGAGGAGAGCAAGAACGATTAAGCATAGAAAAACTAATTGAAGTGTATAATATTCCAGAATTCTATGCATACCATATTGCACTTGTAGACTTCTTTTATGAAGATATATTAGGAGTACCTTCTGATAAGCTCCGCTTCTTTGAAAAGGGTGGAGACAGCAAAGCATTTTATAATAAAATCCATATGGATATAGAAGCAGATGTAGAAAGCTGGGGTGGATTTAAAGAAATAGGTGGAATACACTATAGGGGAGATTATGATCTAAGTTCACATATGAAAGGCTCTAAGCAAGATCTTACTGTTGATTCAAATAATAAAAAAATAATACCAAATGTACTTGAGCTTTCGTTTGGAGTCGACAGAAATATGTGGATGCTTGTTGATATATTCTTTAAAAAATTAGAAAATAGAGATGTACTTCAAATAAAACCATATATTGCACCTTATATAGCCGCAGTACTTCCACTTCAAAATGATGAAAATTTAGAGAAAAAAGCAGAGCATATTTATAAAGCTCTCCGCAAAACCCTTAATATAGACATAGACACTTCAGGCTCAATTGGGAGAAGATATGCTAGAATGGATGAAATAGGAATACCCTTTTGTATTACAGTTGATTATGATACTATAAATAAAGAATCTGAAAACTACGAAACAGTAACAGTAAGATTTAGAGATGATAAAAATCAAATAAGAATTAAAATCAACGAGCTTGATAGCTTTTTACACAGGCAGCAGGAAACTGAAATCAGTATTCCGAATGAATAATATTTTTGTTTGATTAATCTATATTTATTATTTAATCCTTTTAATTTTATTATATAAACCACATAATAATTAATTTTAATATATTAAAAAAGAAAAATAAATGAATAATATGGAAAAAGAAATTGTTATAAAAAATATAAATTTTAATTTAAAGCATACTTTCGAAAGCGCTCAGCCCCTTGCATTTTATGGCGATTATTATGAGAGCAAAAACCTCCTTAATTATATATATAAAAGTTCTGTAATATATGTAAATAATATTAGAAATAATGAACTTATAGCAGGATGGCAAATAAAAAATGATAATGAGGATCTTAATAAAGAAATATTAAAACGCTTTAGGCTATTTGAAAATATCAACTATATATATTCGCAGATTAATACTGATGAAAACATAAAATCCGCAATAAATAGGTATAATGGAATGCATTTGACAATAAATGACCTGTGGGAAACTGCATTGTGTTTTATAATATCACAATTTAATAATGTTAAGAGAATAAGAGGTATTGTAAAAAATATAATTAATAGATATGGAACAAAAATCGATGAAACACATATAAGTTTTCCAACACTTGAAGATATGAATAAGGCAACAAAAGAGGATCTTATTAAATGCGGTGCGGGCTTCCGTGCTGAATACGTAATCAATGCAATAGATTATTTCACAAATAATGTTGACCTCAATAAATTAAATCCTAATGATTATTATAATTTACACAGTACTCTTACTGATGTTAAGGGAATTGGAGACAAAGTAGCAGATTGCATTATTTTGATGGGCTATGGAAATTTAGAAGCATTTCCTATAGATGTTTGGGTTAAGCGCCAATTAGAAAAATTATATTTTAATGGAGAAAAACAAAAAATAGATAAATTACAAGATTTTGCGTGGGAACGTTGGGGTAAGTATAGAGGATATGCACAACAGTATCTTTTCCATGCAGGAAGAAAATCAGAATAATTGATGGTTTATTATTGAATTAACAAATAAATAGACATATAAAATAATAAATATAAAAATAAAACAAAAAAACATAATAAAAATATTAATAAAATATTTTTATATTGATATAATAAAATAAATATAATAAAATTTAAAATTGTATAATAAAAATATAATTATAAAATATAATTATATAATATAAGAGATATAAAAAGAAGTAATATAAGTAAAAAAGTATAAATAAAATAAATATAAAAGAAATAATATTGAATATGGTGATCTTTTGATTCCAAATATGGACATTGAATCGATGAGGAAAATTATGTCAAGAATGGGAATAAAAACAAATGAAATTAATGCAAATCGAGTGCTTATTGAGTGTGATGATAAAACAATAATAATAGAAAATCCACAAGTAGTGCAGATTGTAGGGCAAGGTTTATCAAGCTTTCAGATTTCTGGAGATATAAAAGAAACTGAAAAATCAGTAGAAGTAGAAGTAACTCAGGAAGATATAAAAGTTGTTATGGATCAAACAGGAGCAACTGAAGAAGAAGTGAAAGATGCACTCAAAAACACAAAAGGAGATATTGCAGAAGCAATATTAAAGCTAAAAGAGAATAAAAAATAAATTAAATAATGTTAAGATTTTATAAGGAAAGATTGCGCGTAGGGGATTTCATTAACAAAACGTATATTCTCTTTTTTTATTAAATTTGCTTTAAGAGCAACATTAATAGATTCCTTTCCTATAATATTTGCACTATTAATATTTAATTTATAAATTATTTCTAAAGCTTTATCTTCCTTTACCAATTCACCTTTATAAAATGAAGAATAAGTATTAATATCAATAAAAATATCATTATTTTCTAGGATTTTGTTTATTAATGCTTCATCACACATTGCAACGATAGTACTATTTTCTATTTCATGCACCTTAATAAATAACATACGCAACACCATTATATTGTAAATTATTAATAATTGTATTAATTATAAATAACATATTATTAAATAATACTCATTATTATTTATTATTTTATATATTATTGTAGATAATTTAAAAATTATAATCAGCCGTATTTATAGAAAAATATTGTAGTGAGCATATATAAGCAACTGTATCCTATGAGCCACGCACCTCCTGCTATATTTGATTCACTAAATGCAAAAAATGCCAAGATCAGAAGGAACATTGAAAATGCAACCTCGACTTTTGAATTAATTATCGATATAAGCAAGCTTTTTTTACTTTTTATTTGTCTAAAACTGCCCCAAACACTAGTTGGATTTTTACCTAATATTGCAGCTATAGCCGCTTTTGTCCGTACAAAAGCAAGAGCAAAATTAAGAAAGAATATCATTATCCCTTTCTTTAGCGAGCCAAAATATATTTTTGTTAATATAACAGGGGTAAATATAGACAAAGTAAATGCAAAGAGGCCAAGAAGCTCAAGGTCTATATCTATTTGATTATGTGTAAAAAATTGAACAATATCTATATGTGAAAAAGGGACGTTAAGAAATATTGTACCTACAGATACAAGTGTAAAAAGTATAAGCACGATAGAAAGGTAATTAAGGCCAAAACCGTGCGTTGTATAATCCAACTTTGAAAATGGCGATTTGTTGTTTGATTTCTTCTTTAAGAAGTAGCTTATAAATTGTGTATCTCCATAGTTATATCTCCATTGCTGCTTTGCTAGATGAGTAAAAGTTTCGATAGGTTTACCGCGCGCATAAACTTTAGGTATATATATACTTTTAAAATTATGTATGTTTGATTCAAAACTAAAGAAAGTATCTTCTATCACGTATTCTGGAAATTTACCCACTTTTTCAAGCGCGCTTCTTCTTATTATTCCACATGATCCAGCAAATATTGCAGTATTGTTTAATGCACGTGCAGGTTGTATAAATTTAAAGAAAAATCCATCAAAAATATCTACAGATTCTGAAAAGAAGCCACCCTTTTCATATCTTTTTTCTGTTTGTATAAAAGATACTTGTTTATCATTAAAATAAGGTATAAGATCTAATAGAAAATTTTTATCTTTAAGATTTTCATCAGCATCAAATATTGAAATAAATTCTTCTTTTGAATAATTTAATATATTATTTAATGCGCCCGCTTTAAATCCGATCCTTTCGTTTCTATGTATAAGCTTTATTTTATATTTATCTGCAATCTTTTTAAGTGCGTTTGTTACCTCTGGCTTTGTTGAATCATCTGCAAAGTAAACTTTCATTTTTTTCTTTGGATAATTCATTTTAAGCAGTTCAATTAAATTTTTTTCCACCATGAGGGGATCTTCATTATAAATAGGGATTATAATTGCAACTGTTGGAAGTACTTTGGGTAATTTTTTATTTTTATTAATGTCTTTTAAATAATCATCATAGAATATTGATCTAAAATACCAAATTGACGCATATATATTGAAAAATGCTGCTACAAATGATAAAAATGTAAATGCAGCTGCCAGAAGATACATATAAAAATTATTTGCTATATAAAAAAAGTATATTGAAAAGCCGATTCCAGCGATTGATAAAATAATAAAGAGTGCAACCGTAAATAGCCTTTTTGTAACAAATTTATTATAATTTTTATTTTTCCAAAACATGACATCCTCTTAAAATATGATTTATAATAATTGTTTGTATTTTATAGTATATTTTAATTATTTTTAATTATTTCCCTTTTTTCAGTAATATTTAATATTTTAATAATTTATCATTTATTATTTTATTTACTTATAGCTATATTTTCGTATATATTATTTTAT
This sequence comes from Candidatus Micrarchaeia archaeon, assembly GCA_049966715.1. Classification (GTDB taxonomy): domain Archaea; phylum Micrarchaeota; class Micrarchaeia; order Micrarchaeales; family Micrarchaeaceae; genus JAJZYD01. The sequence goes on along the minus strand of JBMFUB010000002.1, from coordinate 30,233 downwards.
CAATTATTATTTATTATACCATACTATTTTATTATATTATTTTATTATATTATTTTATTATATTGAGCATTTTTAGTATATATTGTTATAGTAATATTTTTATATTGTACCAGTAGGTATTAATTTATAAATTTATATCTCAAGCATATACATAATATATATATTTAGTAATTATTTACTTTCAATTATAATTTTATTATTTAAACTTTCATTAACAAATTATTAATATCTTTTATATAAAATCATTTAACAACATTTATATCCTTTCTGTATGCTTCCAATAATTATTAATAATTCTTATAAGTAAACAATATAATAAAATAATAATAAAAAAAATAAAGTATAGAAAGTTGGATAAGATAGTTAAAATATTAAAAATATTGTATTTAGTTTTGTTACGCCGGGATGGCGGAATCAGGTAACGCGCCAGTAAATTTGGCGAAACTCGAGATCTGGTTGCCGCAAGGCATTTTGGGTTCAAATCCCAATCCCGGCGCATACCGTAGGGCTAAACATCAATACTCTATACTTTAAATATTTTTTTAAAATAATATTTACTTAACTCTGATATTGTAGAGTTAGATAAAATATGATTCTTATAGCTGACAAACCAAAAGACCTAACAGAGCTTTTGTCTATTGACAAGGCTAATGAGCTTATAAACATGATGTTTAAAACATTATATATTAATACTAAAGATCTTTCAATATTTTAGGATAATCTGAAGCAATCCCATCAACACCTTTCTTTTTGAATTCTTCTGCTTCTTTTTTTGTATTTATAGTCCAAACAATAACTTTCAGATTATTTTTATGTGCATCTTCTATATTTTTTGTGTGTGTAAAATGATATAGAGGAAGAATATAAGAAGCTTTAATTGAAACCGCAGCATCAATAGGATTCTTGTATTGTTTGTTCTTATAATCTGCATAAATCAAACCAGTCTCTATTTTTGGATCTATCTTATTTACATTTTTAATGACATCTTCATGGAATGATATTATTATAACTCTATCAACAAGCGCTTTCTCTTTAACTATTTTTACAACCTCTTTTTCAGTATTCTTTTCTTTTATTTCGAGAAGTATTTTGTCAACCTTTTTATCTATAAAATCAAGAGTTTCTTCAAGTGTAGGTATTGATTTATCACTATTGCTTATTTTAAAAGTTTTAAGTTCTTTAAGAGTATAATCATTTATAGTCCCACTCTTGCCTGTTAATCTCTCTAACTTTTCATCATGAAAAACAACTATATAATTGTCTTTTGTTTTTCTTATATCAAGCTCTATCGCATTGATTCCCGAATTAATAGCATATTCAAAACTAGCTAATGTATTTTCGGGCACTTCACCAGCCGCCCCTCGATGGCCTATCTTAAGCATAGCAACCAAAATTAATAGGATAAATAAAAATAAATATTTTTACATAAGTAATAGATTAATATAAATAATAGGGAATAATGAATAAATTATATATTTATTAATTATTTATTAATTATTTATTAATCAAGAAATATTGCTTGAAGTGTTTAAATGACAAATATGCGCGTGTCTAAAAAAGTATTTTTGCTTCTTATATTGATGTCACTAATCGGCCTGATATCTGCTATAACGGTGTTATACGAGTTTCAAATCTTAAATATGTTACCCCCTTTCTGCACACTTAATGGAAATACAAGTTTTGCAGGTACTCAAATAAATTGTGCAATAGTGCTAAAAAGTACCTATTCAAATTTAGTAATAGGACAATTTAAATTTCCACTTGAGCTTCTCGCAGCAATATGGTTTATTATAAATATAGGTATGGTATGTGCAATAAGTTTTGGAAGTATGACAAATGCAAAGAGGGTATTAAAATTACTATTTGGATGGCGATTTTTTGGAATTCTTATTGTTCCTTATTTAATCTATCTCGAATTTTTTGTAGTTCATTCAATTTGCATATATTGCACAATAATGCATGCAGCAATAATAATAGATTTTATTATTGTATCCTATTTTCTCTTCTCAAAAAATAGTAAAAAATATATAGCACTTGATTATTGAAGTATTGAAATTATGTGTTGATGTATAAACTATTAATATACTATATTAATATTAATAAAAGAGCATCAAAAATTACATTATAAAAATTTGTATGAATTATTTTTTGTGTTTTTTGCCTTTTCCTTTTAGTGTAATCTCTTCTATTTTGTCGACATATTTGTCTTCCTTATTTATATTTTTATGGGCGTTATCAATAATATTATCAATAACATCTTCATTAATTGAATCTTCACCCGTTGAAGAACTAGATAATAAAGTATTTTCCAAATCTGCAGACTTAAGAAGATTGTTTAATTTATTAATTTTTTTTATTTCATTAAGCTCTTTAAGTTCTTTAATTCTTTTACCTTTATCCTTTGAACTTTTTTTGCCACTTTTTCTTTTGCACCCCATACACTCACCACAAACTAATGCAATATTTACTATAGAAGATTATTTATTACTTTTGCTAAAGCGCAAAGAAATTAATTATATATCGAAGGTCTCTAGCGGTTTTGGTATTATAGTATCAAATTTTTTGCTAAATGCTTCTTGTAAATCATTTAATTTACTTTGCTCTCCGTGAACAAGGAATATTTTCTTCAACCCAAAAATTTTAGTTGGAATTTGCTCAAGCTGTTTTCTATCGGCATGTGCAGACATATGGTGCACATCAATAGCTAAATTAATTTTTAATCGTGTACCATGAAAATCTAGCTCTTTAACACCATCTTGGAGCTCCCTTCCAGCACTGCCTTCTGGCTGATACCCAACAAGAATAAGCTTATTTGCAGGATTGCTCGCAAGGCTTTTTAAGTATCCGACAACAGGGCCTCCAGTAAGCATGCCAGAAGTTGTTACTATTATACTACTCTGTTTTTCTTCTATAATCCGCTTCCTCAAGCTTTTTTTATCGACAATTATAAAATTATCACTTTTAAATGGGTCATAATCACTCATTAATATCTTACTTTGGATCTCTTTTCTACAATAAATTACATTATGTCTGTGTATTCTAAGAACTTTACTTATCATTCCATCAACATATATCGGAACTTTTGGTAAAGCTCCTGAGTTCATAAAATCATCTAAAAAGAGCAATACCTCTTGGCCCCTCCCAACGCCAAAGCTAGGTATTATAACCTTGCCGCCTTGCATAAGAGTATCTCTAATACTCTTTATCATTCTCCTTGCTAATTCCTTTTCATTTGGAAAAACATCAGTTTTAGCGCCGTACGTACTTTCAGTTATTAATACATCTGCCTTTATATTCTGCAAATCTGCACCATCAAGGAGCTTTGTTTTTGTAAGGTGTATATCACCAGTATAAAACAAACTTTTATCTCTGTCAGAAACTAATATTGCTGCACTTCCAACAATATGCCCCGCATTAAAAAATTTAATTGTCATATCATTGAATTTAAATGGTGTTTTATATTCAATTATTTTATAACTTTTATTCATTCTTGACAAAACTTCATTTGTTATCTCTTTAGGCTCTGATAAACGCATATAATCTGCAATCTGCACATTAAGTAATTCAAGCGTTGGCTTTGTTGCATATATTTTACCTTTATATCCACGAGCAAAAAGATGAGGGACAAAACTACAATGATCGACATGCGCATGGGTTATAAAAACCGCATCAAGCAATTTAATCTGTTCTTCACTTATTTGTGGATAATCCATGCTTTGTTCAAGAACTTTTAGCCCAGCATCTAATAATATATTTGTATTTCCACTACTTACCATTATGCAGCTTCTTCCAACCTCACCTACTGCTCCAAAAAAAGAAATCTTCATTATATCATCAATTTGTATATTATGTAACTTTTATTAATTATTTTTTACTAAAGATTGTTTAAATTATTTTAATTAATTATTTTTTATTAACCACAATTAACATATTCTAATACTTTAAATATATCTTTATATATTCTTTATTGTAATTCTAATTTTAAGTAATAGAATATTAACTAGTTTATTTTTTATATTTAACTATTTATTTAGCCTACACAATTTTAACTTAAGAATAAAGAGGGATAGAAATAAAAATAAAGATAAAAAAATTAAAAAGAAAACTTATTCTTCTTCATTATTATTGGTTGTTCCTTTTTTCTTCTTTTTAATAATAGCTATATCCTCAAGATTTACGGCAATATTTTGTGGTGGTTGTTCTCTATCGTGCTTTTGCTTAAATGCTTGTTTTTGTTTTGTATTCTTTACAGTATTTTCGTATTTTCTTTTTATTCCTAAGCGTTCTTTTATTTTGCTGTATAATTCATCAAGCTGTTTGTCATAATTATCAATTTCAGTACTTAGCTGATTAATATTCTTTTTGTATTCTTCTATATCTTTTTTTATTAATTCACTTTTTCTCTTCAACCTGACTTTTTTATATTCTTGTTGTAGTTCTGCATTAACTTTCTCTATCTTTCTAACCAACGTCTTTTCATCCGCAAGAGAGGTGGCTTTAGTTATAATCTGAAATTCTAAAAAGTTTTTCTCCTTCTTTAATTTACTTATTTTATTCCTTGCTTGGCGGTTCTCTTCTTCATTTTGCTTCTGGCTTTCCAGAATCTTAGAAAAAGTAGCGTCCTCTATTTCTTTGCGTTTAAGACCTCTTCTAGCATCTTTAATCTTGAAAATAAGCACTGATCTTTTCTTTTTTGTATCGTCAATCTCACTCTTTAATTTCTGTACTTCAGGATCAGTAGATTCTTTTATTGCTTGATTTAATCTACTAACATATTCGTCAGGTAAATCTTTATTATTGGAAGTAGTTGTTGTACCGCTTTTAGCAACAACATCTGTTGATTGCTTTGCATTACTTGCAACTTCAACCTCTTTCTTTTCAACCGTTTCTGTTGAATTAGATTCGTTACTGTTCAGTTAAATCCCTTTTTTATATTTAAATATGAAAATTTATTTAATACTTTATTAATTAATTTTAATTAATTATCTTTTAATCATATAATTATATGCAATAAATTATATACAATAATTATTTAAAGGTATTTATTAATTTTTGATTATTGTCTTATAGTTTAAAAGTGTAAAAGTATTAATAAAAATGGTATATAATATAGTTGTATTAATTAATATAATAAATTATAATAAAGATTAAAATAAAAACTTTTCTATTTTTTTAATAATCTTTTTTATATAGAAGCATTTAAATATTTTTTGTTTTTTGTGTTAATGGAGCTTGTTTATCAATTCATCCGGACAGCATCTAATCAAAATATTATAAAGTCTTTTTATTTATAACATCTTTATAAAGATTTAATAAGGACTCTGTTTGGTTTTCTAACGAATATTTATATATGTTTGATCTTATTTTTGGATATGTTTTGCTTAATGCTTTTTTTAATTTTCTTGCGCAATCTTTACTGTCATTTGGCTTAAACTTTTCACCATTGATGCCATTCTGTATTACTTCTTTAAGTGCAAGCTTATTCGCAGCCACTACTGGCTTTCCACACGCAATGGCTTCAATCGCAACCAACCCTTGAGTTTCAAATGTTGAAGGTATACAAAATACATCAGAAGCCGCATAGTATTTAGGAAGTTCCTTTTCTTCAACAAAGCCAGCAAAAAAAATATTTTTAATATTCATTCGTTCAACAATGTTTTTGTAATAGGAATATGCAGGCCCCATACCAACAATAACAAATTTTATATTTTCATCTTTTAAATATCTGGCTGCTTTAAATAATACTTCAAGCCTTTTCTCTTTGCTTAATCTACCTACATATAAAACAATTTTTTCATTCTTTTTTGCCAAGCGTGATCTTATCTTAGAGCCGTTGATATTGCCATTAAATACAGACAAGTCAACGCCATTTGGAATAACGGCAACATCTTTAATCCCTTTTTTTTCAAGAACCTCTTTAATTGCATATGAGGGTGCAATTACTTTATCATTTTTATTATAAAAAAATGTTGCATATTTCCAGGAGTATTTTTGAATTATGTTTAAAGCATATTTAGAAAAATATTCATTGATAACAAATTTATCCGTAAAAAGAGTATGAAAAGTACTTACAACAGGTATTTTGTTTATCCTTGCAATAGCTAGTGCAAAACCACCCATAGCAAATGGCGTATGTGCATGTATTATATCTGGTTGAATTTTATTTATCTTTAATGGAAGGTCAAAAGGCAAAAGCGCTATATTATATTGTGGATATTTCCAAAACTTAGAACCTCTAATTATAAATATATTTTTATTGTTTTTAAGAAGTTTTATGGCCTCTTTCGTCTTTGAGTTCCCACTTGCAAAAATATAAACCTCATGTCCTCTCTTTTCTAAAGCTTTTTTAAATGAAAAAATAGAAGTAACAACACCATCTTTAGCAGGCAAAAAACTATCAGTAAAGAATGCTATTTTAAGGTGTTCGTCCATATGATGCACATCGATTATTCCATCACAATCGCTTCTCCTCCACTTTCCTTTATTTTCTTAATTGCCTGCTCGGAAAACTTCAATGCTCTTATTATAGCAGGTTTTTCCAATGTACCATTGCTGAGCACCTTGTAGTTCTTAAGTTCTATTGTGGGTTTTGGTTCTTTAGAATTCATAAGCATTATATTAATTTTTTTTAAAGTTATCTCTTTTATATTTGTCTTGTGAATTGGAGCAAACCCTTTTTTTCTTATCATCCATGGCGCTTTCGCAGTTATATAAGTAAAATCGTGCTTTCTTAGCTTGCCAATCTCACCAACTCCGCCTCTATCACCAGCACCTCTAGCATTCTTTATATTGCCAACGCCCCATCTTCTAGTTCCTAAAAATTTTCTATTTTTCTTTTGCTTTCTTACTACCATATTCAGCACCAAAATTACAGATAATACAAAATTATTAAATATAAATATAAAATATTATAATAAAACAAATAAAGTAAATAAAATTCAATTACTATTTAAATCATTCTATTAACAAGCTTATTTATATTGGCACCCATATAACCTAGAGTACCGCCCTGCTTGAAATGCTGTTTTGTATTTTTATAGCCGTGTTTTGGCGGCTGCAATCTAAAAGGCATTGCAAGTTTTATGTCTTTGAGATTTATATTTCCATTTATTATTCCTTTAGGATCTGCGTTTACTTTATAAGCAGTTAAAAGCTTAGCAAGAACGCCTTCATCGGCCTCGCCATATGCAATATAGTTTTCACATTTTTTAAGCATACCATAATAAGCGTCAGTAGCTTTTATAATAACACAATTATTAACCCTCTTAAGACCAAGTCTGTTCATAGTTTCAGCTATACCAGCCCTTACATTTACTCTCCCGCGAACTCTTACCGCAATTACAATCTTATTTTTCAACTTATTTTCCATAAAAACACGCTAAAATTATTTTGCTATAAATATAATGTATGTATTTATTATAATTATTAATTATATTAAATTTATATATTAAATAAACATATAGTTAAATTAATTAAATATAATCATTTTTACAAGTATCTAAATATTATAAATAATATAATAATATAATACTATATGAAATAATACTATATAAGCTAATTTATAATTTTTATGTTTCACAAATAAATATTAAATATTGTATGTTATTTTTAACAATCAAATATAAAATATTTGCGGTTTAATCAATTTTTAAAATAATTTTATAAATAAGAAAAATAATAAAAAATGTTATTATATATTAAACGAACATAGTAGAAAGGTATTTAAATATTTGTAGGTAATAATATACCGCATCAATATGTTCTTTTTATTACAAAAGGACCTTATTCTCATCCACCCGGGCGTATGTCTCATACGCCCATAATATAATATATAAAGAGAGTTGGAAAAGATTCTGAAAAGAATCATTAGTTCTTAATATAGACTTTTATTTCTCTCCAAAAGAAAGATAAGCAGTATGCCAAACACCTTTTGTTGATGGCCGGGTTCCTTGCTCTCTAACAAGCATGTCTCTTTCAATAAGCTCTATAGAATATATATTTTTAAAGCCAACTTTCTCCATTCTTTTAACAAATTTGTTTAGCTGCTCTGTATGAGGCAAATAGCCCGCTATAAAACCACCGATTTTGAGCGCTTTATAAGCATTCCTAATCGCTTTATCTGAATTTGGCATATCCAAAACAACAAGATCAACGTCTCGCTCACTTATTTTCTTTGTAACATCTCCCTTTTTAAGTGTTAAATTGTTAAGATTTTCTATCTGCTTATTCTTTTCTGCAATCTTTGTAAACTCTTCTCTAATATCATAGCTTATTACTTGTTTTGCAATCTTTGCTAGCGAAACGGCAAGCCAGCCGCTTCCAGTACCTGCATCTACACATATACTATTTTTATTAACATTTGTATACGCGATTATAGCGCCAATATCTTTTGGCAATATTACCTGCGGTCCACGCTTTAGTCTTCTGTAATGTGTTGGTATAAACATCATATCTCACTTTTTTTATGCTCTTTGTTTTTCTTTTGCGTTTTTGTTTTAGCTTGTGTTTTTGAAGAATTGGTTTTTTTCTTCTTTGTTTTTTCTTTGCTAGTTTTACTGCTATTGCTTGTATTAGTTTCCTTAGCCACATTTACTATATCTGTATTTTCTTTTATTTCTTTTTCAATATTTACCTCTTCATTCTTTTCTTCATTTACTTTTTTAATTTTTTTGTTAATCTGAACCTTCTCTTCCGCTATCTCTGCTCTGCAATTCGGATCTAAGCACATTTCAAATGGCTTTCTTTTCTTTACTATAATTTTAACTATAGGTGCATTTGCACACTTTTCGCAGACCTTACCGGTTGGCAGAACAAGCGCATTTTGAGGTATTGAATATGTTTTAGTACATTTTGGATAGTTATTGCACGCAACAAATTGCTTGCCCGCCTTTGATCTTCTTATTACAAGATCTCCCCCATCAACAGGGCATTTACCTATCACACTGCTCTCATGAAGTCCTTTCCTCATTGCAGCTGCAAGCTGCTCTCTATTTTTATTAAACTGCTCAAGTGCTTCAAGAAGCATTTTCTTGCCTTCGTCTATAACTGCCTCTTCTTTTATCAAACCTTTCGATATTTTATCAGTATCTTCTTCAAGCTTCCTTGTTGTTTTTTCATCTACAATCATACTACAATTACTAGCAAGAGCTTCATAAACGCTCATTCCAAACTTTGTTACAATTATACTTGTACCCTCAATATACTTCCTTTTAAACAATGTATCTATGATTTGCGCCCTCGTTGCTTTTGTCCCCAAGTTGCGCTTCTCAAGCTCAGAAAGCAGACCCGCTTTGGTATAGCGCTTTGGGGGCTGTGTCTTAAGTTCATTTATGTTTACTTTTGAAATCTCGACATGCTCATTCAATTCTAGCTCAGGCAAAACCTTTTCATCAATTCTGGCATAATGGTATATTTCAAGCCAGCCGGGGCTTAATATGGTTGAGCCTGAAGCAGTATAATCCTCATCACCTACAGAAACAACCACTTTTGTTCTAGCAACAGAAGCAGACTCGGCAAAACAGGCTAAAAACCGCTTTACAACAAGATCATAAAGCTTTTCTTCATACTCATTAAGCCCCTTGGGCACTAAGCCGGTTGGAAATATAGCAGGATGCGCCTCATCGCTTTTATTTCCTTCGTAAGGCTTGAAACGCTTATTCTTAATAAGCAAATCAGTAATATCTTGATATTTTGGATTTTTGCCTAATGCCGCAATTATTTTTGGAAGGCCCAGAGTTGAAGGAAGTTTTTGTGATGAAGTTCTTGGATAAGAAATATAAGCGTGTTCGTATAATGACTGCGCTATTGAGAGCGTTGTTGATGGATCCATTTGGAAGACCCTGCTGGCTTCAAGCTGCAACGATGTTAAATCAAATGGAGGATAAGGATTAATTTTTGTTTCTTTTCTATCTATAGATTTAACAAAGGCTTTGTCTTTGTTTTCAAGCGTATTATTATAGCACTGCTCTGCTTTCTGCTTGTCAAAAATATCTCCTTTTGTATTTATAAATTCAACATCTTTTGTTGCAATTAAAATACGCCAAAAAGGCTTGGATATAAATTTTTCTATTTCCTTCTCGCGCTCTGCAAGTATTGCTAATGTTGGCCCCTGAACCCTTCCGATGCTAAGCATAGAAGTCATATTATTTCCATGTACCGCATATGTAAGCGCTCTGCTTAAATTTATACCCCAAAGCCAATCAAGCATATGTCTGGCTTCTCCCGCATAAAAATTATTCATGTCAAGCGGCATTAGGTGTTCAAATGATTCAATTAAATCAGGAGTTGTTGTGGTTGAGAATTTCATTCTCTTTGCATTTAATATTTTCTCCTTGCTTTCAGAATTAATAAATCTTATAATATTTGTTCCTATAACAGTTCCTTCTATATCAAAATCGCATGCATTAACAATTACATTAGAAACACTTGATAGCTCTTTAATTAGATCTAAATAATCTTTTGTATAGGAGTATTTTGAACTAGCTACATAAGATGGCGCCCATTCAATATCAAGAACGGGATATCCCCTTTCATTTCCTTTTTGCTTTATAGTAAAAAGATGACCGACAGCAGCCGCAACATATATAACGCCGTTTTCCTTATTTATTTTATAAAAGCCTATCTTATTTTTATACTCTTTCTTTTCAGAACCGTTACCAAGTGATGCCGCAATTCTTCCTGCAACGCTTGGTTTTTCTGCTATGATAAGCATATCCATTTTATTACCACTTTATCTATTATCCATTTATTATCTATAATTTTATTATAAAATTTTAATTTTTATAAGTTTATCATTTAAACGATTAGTTTTGTCTTTTTATATTTGTGCAATTGATAATATAAAAAATATAAATTAATAAATATAACTAAAATATAAAACTAATAATCAAACAATAAAATAATGTAAACAAATAATAATTGAATATATATGATTAAATAAATAAATAATCAATAAATATTAAAATAATAAAATTTATTAATTAAATATAATAATCAATATATAAACTTTATACAAAAATAATAGAAATTATTATAAATGAATAATTATTTATTTTATTGCTTCAAATAAGCTGTGAATTATCTATTTCTAATATAAAATAAGAGATAATATAATAATAGAGAATATAATATAGAAAACATAATAAAATAATAAAAATAGATAATGAAAATGATAGAAAAAGATAAAAATGTAATCTTTGATATTAGCGGCTTTTTGATTTTGTTTTTTTAGCTTTTTTTGACTTAGCCTCAAGTTTGCTTTCTCCAACATTTTTTGACATGTAAAATAGATAAAGCATTAGAATTGCCGTAATAATAAATAAAATATAAAATATTATAGATGAGCCATAATAAAAAAATGCTATGATTGCAATAATAGAAAATACAACAATCATGAATGCAATTATTACCTCTTTATTTTTAATAATATCCATTTCGACACCAAATATGATATATCTATATTAATTGTTTATATTAATAAATAAAAGACTAATTTTATAATACTTTGCACTATAGTTAAAGAATATTTTAATAAATGCATTAATATGTAAATTATTATTTAATATGGCAACATTGCAAAACCATCTAGGAAAAGGAATGGGAAAAATAAATAGGTAAATAACATAAATCATAAGATTTATAAATATTTTCCTGCTTAATATATTTGTCAAACGGTAATAGGGGCAAGGAAACGCCTGATCCCATTCCGAACTCAGAAGCTAAGCTTGCTCACGATACTGCCTGTACTGCCCTCTGGTGGGAAAGCGTATTGCTGTTTGGCATTTTATATTTATTTTCAATATTATTACTATATTATTACTTTTTTCTTTTTGCTTTTAAATATTATACATAAAAATTAGCATTGATTTTTATTTCTATTAATCTAACTTCGCCAAATCGATAATTTACTCTAATTTTGTTTTTTTAATCAATGCAAAAACGAGTTAACCGTTAAAGATTGAATTTTTGTTTTGTATTGTATTCTCTAAAAGTATAAAAGAAAATCTGTAATATCTTTTTAAACATCAAACACTAAAGAGAATAAATACAATCTTTTTCTATTTTTGTCTAATATATATGCTTCTGATTGGCAGTAATGTTTTTATAATTATCACAAAATACCGCTATAAGTATTTTAAATGATTTTCTATATCAAGGAGTATGTGGTGAAGTTAAATTATAAATGTATGCAATAAAATATAATAATAAATCCAATAACAAAATTAAATTTAAATAGATTGTAGGAAGATTTAAATATTTTTAAATAAATAAAACCTATTATTGGTGTATCAAATGGCAAAACCAAAAAAACCTAAAGAAGGGGTAGATATTAATACTCTTATAGAAGAATTTCTGAAAAATGTTGCTAAAGATTTTGCTGAATTTTCTGATATTAAAGAAGTAAAAAGCCCTATAATATATGGATTTAATGTCAGAATTAATTCTGAAGATTCTGGAAAGGTGCCTACTATAAGTAGTTTTGGAAACGTAAAAAGGAATGAGGACGAAACAAAGATTCAACTAACAGAAGATAGAGAGCCTTTAATTGATATAATTGAGAAAGAAAACGTGATAACTGTTATTGCAGAGATCCCTGGTGTAAATAAGGAAAATATAAAAATTGATGCATATCCAAATGAAGTACATATAGATGCAAAAGACCACAATAGAAGTTATAATAGGGATGTTACACTTGATTCAATGATAGATACGAAACCAACCAGCGTTCAATTCAAGAATGGTGTTTTAGAAATTAATTTTAATAAGTCAAAGAAAGCAACAAAACCAAATACTTTTAGTGTTGATCAATATTAAGCTAATCAATTTTTATTTTGCCAATAAATATAATTAATATAAGTAAAAAATATAAATAAAATATAATTAAATATAATAGCACAACAGCAAGATAAATTATAAAAATAAAAATATTAAATATGACAAATAATAATAAATCTTAATATGCTGATATATATTATTCAATTAATAATAAAATATAGTGGTATGAATGAAAAGAAAAGTGATAAACAGTAATAGAAAAATAGGTAAAGTTTATAGGAAAAAGCAGAAGGCTAGAAGACTTAAAAGAGCTGCAAGGAAGGTTTTTAGAGAATCAAGAATTTTTAAAGACAGAGCTTAGATTTTAATCCTATCTTTTATTTTTTATATTATTTTATATTATTATAAAATTATCTAATAATATATTATGCATTATGCAATAACATTATCTATATTTAAATTTACAAACTATTTTTTATTTTTATATTGTACTTTAATTTTATTAATTTATTTATAATTAATAATATTTATTGAATGATTATTGAATTCATATATCATACTATTTTCATCTATACTTAAATTCAACGAATCAAGCCCTTTCTTTATGTTTTTATATTTATAAATTCTTTTTTCGATGTCAAAAAATAAAATTTGATTGTTGTATTCGCAATAACTAAAAGTTTTTTCTTCTGAATTACTAATGACAAGCACAACTTTTGAACTGTAATTTCCAAGGGCTATAAGCAAGCTTATAAGAAGTGTATTTTTGTCGAATATATCACCTAGTTTAAACAGTAAAGTTTCTTCAGGGGTTAACCAATATCTAATAGGCATTATTACTTTGTCAATTTCTTTTTGAACAAATTCAAAAGCTTTGAGGCACGCATTATAAAAATCTTTCTCATAGTTATATTGTTGAAAGTTTTCCTTTATTGAATTTGCTTTATTCAAAACAAAATTATTTTGAGGTGTAATTAGTGATGGCAAATCATTTATAGATCTTTGCTCTTTTTCTTCTATATAATTTTTATATTTAGAGATTATGGACAAGTAAAGCTGATTAAGGCGCAATTCCTTTTCGAAATCTGCTTCTGTTATTTTCATATTATTTTCATTATTATTTTTATTGTTCATCAATTATAGTAAACTAAAAAAGAATAAATAACTTTAGATTGTTTATTTAAATAGCACATTTTAAAAATGTTTTATTTTTTATGAGTTTATTTTGAAATGTTTCGATATATACAGTGTTTTTATGGAAAATAAAGATATTGCAGATATATTTAACGAGATTGCATTGATGTTAAGCCTAAGTGAAACTTCAACATCAAAATTTGAGGTGCGTGCTTATCAAAAAGCTGCATTTACAATAGGTACTCTTCAAGAGCCAATTGAAAGTATATACAAAAGAGGTGGTATAAAAGCACTTATGGAATTACCTGGAATTGGGAAGACAATGGCATTACATATAGAAGAATATATTAATACAGGTAGTATTAAAAAATATGATGAACTTAAAAAGAAATATCCTATTGATTTTAAAAATCTTACATCAATTACAGGTTTAGGTGCAAAGCGTACTCTTTTCCTTTATAAAAAATTAGGGGTTAAAAATATTGATGATTTGAAAATAGCACTCGAAAAGCATGAGATAGCAAATTTAGAAGGTTTTGGTAATAGGAGTGAAGATCTTATAAAAAGAGGTATTGAGTTATATGAAAAAAGTAAGGGGCGTATGCTTCTTGGAGATGCACTGCCTTTAGCAGAATATATTGTTAATAGGCTTAAAGAAAGTGGTATGATTGAAAAGATTATAATTGCCGGATCTACGAGACGCATGCGCGAAACTGTTGGTGATTTGGATATTCTTGCAATTTCAAAAAAACAGGAGCAAGTGATGGATTTTTTTACCTCATTAAATAATGTTGAAAGAATTGTTTCAAAAGGTCCTACAAAAACAACAGTATGGCTTAAAGAGGGGCTAAGCTGTGATTTAAGAGTTCTTGAGCCCGAGAGCTTTGGCGCGGCTGTACAATACTTTACAGGCAGCAAAGAGCATAATATAGAGCTGAGGCAGATTGCAATATCCAAAGGATACAAGCTGAATGAGTATGGGCTCTTTGATGCAAGTGGTAAAAATGTGGGAGGTAGCGATGAAAAAAGCATATATGAAAAATTAGGAATGGATTATATACCCCCAGAGATGAGAGAAGGAAGGGGTGAAATAGCATTAGCACAGAAGCATAAAATACCAAAATTGGTTGAATTAAATGATATTCAGGGAGACTTACACACACATACAAAGGAAACAGACGGTGCAAATAGTGTAGAAGAGATGGTTGCCGAAGCGAAAAAATTCAATTATAAATATATTGCAATAACAAACCATACTAAAAGCTTGAGGGTGGCACATGGTATGAATGATACGCAATTTGAAGCATTCTTCCAAAAAATAGATAATATGGATTTCGGAAATATAAAAGTTTTAAAAGGGGCAGAGGTTGATATACTTGAAGATGGTAGTTTGGATCTTAGCAATAAAACATTAGATGAAATGGATTGTGTTATTGCTTCCATTCATTCAAAATTATTAATGAGCGAAGAAGAAATGACAAAAAGAGTTATAAAAGCTATTGATTCTGGATATGTAAATATTTTTGCGCACCCTACTGGCAGGCTCATAAATGAGCGAGAACCGTATAAAATAAATCTTGAAAAGGTGGCAGAGGTTGCTGAACGAAATAAAGTAGCTCTTGAAATTAATGCATTTCCAAACAGGTTGGATTTAAATGATTCAAATATATTAATGCTTTCACAATATAATATTTTATTTTCAATAGATACGGATGCACATAGAACCACGCACTTCCCGTACATGCGTTTCGGCGTTGGAATAGCAAGGAGAGGGTGGTTAACAAAGAAGCAAATACTTAATACGATGAGCTATAAAAATTTAACTGTTTGGTTAAAGAAATAAAATATACATTTTATTAGAAAATTTATTTGGAATGTTAAATAGGTTTTGCACTTTTATATAGATTTATATTACATATAATTTGCAAGATTAAATTGGCCAACTGCACGACCAGCACCAACATTGCCAAAAACAGTCTCTATCTCATCTTTGAGTAGTAATATTCTTTGTTTTAGATAATCTTCAAGCTCATATTTTTCTGTTAAACTTATTGCAACATTAAGATATTTTTCTATTCCTCCCTTCGATATTGTCAACACAATTTTACCGCCGCATTTTGTGCATTTCCCTATTAAAGGAACTCTTCTATATTTAGCATTGCACGATACGCATCTAAATGTTTGTTTTGAAAATGAGTGAAGATTGCCCATAAGATCTGGTATAAAATGGCTTAATATTAAACGCCTTGCTGTATCTGGTTTATTTATGGGGTTTAATTTATCCATAAGCTTGAATTGTGCATCAATTTTTTCCTGCATACTCTTAAGTTTTGTATAAGTAGATTTTATTGGAGCATCTATTATAGAATTTATGCCTGCTTCGTGTGTAAATTTTAGATTGCTGTACACCGTTTCTTTGTTTAATCTATTGCTTACGAGCTCTAGATTTGCATCTCCTGGGGGCGCCCCGGCTAGCGTTTTTTCATAGAAATTAAGATCATAATTTTCAACAATTTCCATAACATGTACTTCATCATCTACTTCTTCTGGATGTACATTAATGGTAAGAATTAATGGTGCATCCATTGTACCCCCTATTGTTGTAGGGAGATAGCTTTTGGAGAAGTTTAGAAGTGCATCAAGTAAGAGCATTGTCGTATCTTCATCACCATCGCAGTTTCTTCTTCTGGCAGTTACAACATAAGGATGTGCAAAACCAACATTTGCAGATGTTAGTCCAATAATTCTATTAACAACACCACAAGAAGTATGTGGTGCAAGTGTTATTACATATACACCTATAAGATCATAGATACTCTTAATATTATAAAAAGGCGGCATTTTATAAATCTTAATAAGCATATCATCTATCATATTTGCAGTTTTAACAAAATATTCTGCACCACGCTTATTTAGTATAACATCTTGATGCATAAGCTCAACAAGTTGATCATCGCGTTCAAGTGGGTTTCCTTTATAATCTACAGTATACCCAAGCTCTTTTAATTTTTCAATACTTACACCAAATTCTCTTGGATAGAAATGTGTTATAGGAATATCTGTCGCATCAAACCTTACAGTACCATCTTTAAATATATTTATATCATATGCTGCTCTTATAAGTCCTTTTTCTATTGGCTCAGCTATCTTATTTGCGCTTACAAGGCCTTTAACGCCTCTAAAAGTCTTTGGCATTTGCATATTTAGCTCTTTCAAAGCAAAATCAATCATGTCAGTAATATTTAATTTTATATTGCCGTATCCAACTGTTTTAATATTACACACGCTACACATATCTGATAGTGTAACTCTTCCACAACTTTTACATATCTTTTCTAATTTTGCCGGGGACTTATGCTTCATGCAGTATGTTGAAGCTATAAATTCTTTTCCCTTTTCACATTTCATTCTTGCTATTTCTAATTCAATTTCATGATGGCCGATTTTCCGTTTTTCATTTGCATAAACTTTGTTGAGACTTCTTTCTTTTCCACCATAATCTGCAATTGGAAATAATATATTTGGTGATGGTTTCATAAGCCTTTCTTTAGCCTTTTCTGGCCTTCCAATCCTTGCGCCTATCCTTGTTGATCTGCGCATTACTCTAAATGCTGATACTTTATTTATTTGATCAAGTACTGGAATTTGCATATCAAAATTTTCAATAATTAAACTTTTATTTTTGTACTTATTATCATCAAAGAATCCAAGAGCTAAAAGTAAGCTTTGTGCGTTTTCATCTCTTATAATAATAGCATCATTAGTTTCTAAATGTGGTATACAAAGCTTTTCAATAGATTCAACAAGTTTCTTTCTATCTTCATTTTCAAGCGTTTTAAGATCAATTTCAATATTATTAATGTTAAAAATTGAATCTAAACCACCATTAATCTTTGCAGTTTCAAGCGCTTTTAGTATTATAAGGAGCTCACTGTTTGTTAAATCTTGATATTCATAAATATAGCTTGGGTGCATAGGTACTTCATATTTCTTAGAAATTTCAAATGCCTCCTTAAACGAAGGTTTAGTTGATGTTGGAGTATACCCTTTAGCTTTAAGCTGTTCAACCCAGAATTCTTCAACATAACTAGTCGGTGCAAGCGGTGTATTTGTCTTTTTAAAATCCCCATAAGTTACAAGAATGTCACCAACTGCGATAATCTTCTTTATGCTACTATAAAGCTTTCTAGCATTTTTTGCATCGTTTATTCTTAGTGCTTCTCCATTATCAAGCTTTACAAAAGGGCCCTCTATAGAGTCAACTGGCGCTGCGACACAACCTTTTCCAGGTTTCTCTACTTTAAGCTGTGTACCTATTGCTATAAAATCATCGAGGACTACCATCGTTGCGGGATTAAATCCTTTAGCAGCAATCCCTGTTAATCTAGATCTACCATAGCGAAGTCTGAATGCTCCAGGATATCCAGGGTAAGATAAAACCGGTCTTCCAGCAACAAGCTCCTGTAAAAATACTGCAGTTTTTGATTGGTCTGGTTTTGTATCCGCTTGTGTTTGTGTTGGTTTATCAACTTTTATCAAACTGTTTAACCAATTCCAATCCAACCCGGCGCCTTTAGTATATTTCAATACACTTTTTGCTTTCTGCGCTATACCTTCGCAACTTACTAATGCAACACCTCCTCTTATTCTATTAGTTAATACTTGTTCTTGTCCTTTAGCATCTTTTCTTTTTATGTTTCTATAAGTTCCAACTTCTATATCTTCTGTTGGTAATCCATCAATACACACAGGGCAGTTTCTAAACAATGTCCTTATATCATCTTCACTTGGCAAGTATTGAAGTCTTGCGCATCTAGTATGATAAAGCATAATTTCTTCAAGATATCTTTCTACTTCAGTATCTGAAGGTCTATAAACATCTAAATTTAAAATTTTTCTTGCATAATCTGCAAGCGAAACTGAAAGAGCCGCACTTGTTCCACCAGCTCCTCTTATGGGTCCTGCATAAACAACTGCAACATATGTGGTGCCATCTACGTTCTTATGTAGTTCAACACCTTGAAGACCTTCTGTTGGCGCTACTAGTACCCCTTCTGTAAGCACTGCCAGGCCTGCCCTTACAGCTAGTGTAAGTCTTTTCTCAATATCAATATTGAATTGTGGCTCTGTACATATTAATCTTACAAGTTCAAATGCGGTTTCTTGTCTGGTTTTATTTGCTCCAATACTTTTTATTAAATTTGCAATTCCATCTATTCCAATTATACCTTCAACTCTAGTTGCAAGGTCTGGAGCAGGTTTAATTTCTACAAAAGGTTGCGGGTCATATCCTTTACTTCTTGCTTCTTGTGCAACCTTATAGGCATATTCAACATTTTTATTAATAATATCAAAATATTCCTTTATATTCATTTTTACCCCTAAATATTTGCTTATTTTTTAATTTTATAATATATTAAGTTGCGGATATCTGTTCTTTAAAATTAATATTTGTAAATCGATTATATTTTATTTCATAAACTGGAAGTATTGCTGGGCTTGGCATGTGTCCCTGCTTTATTTGAAATTCTGTTCTATCCTGCCAGGTTCCACTATTTACAATATGCACGTTGTGGTAATTTGCTAAACCATTTTTATGTATATGGCCCATGTGAAGTATATCTGGTACTTTGTTTATTACTAAATTGTCTTCTCTGCTTGGTATTATAACATTTCCTCCATATATCGGAGATAAATGCCTTCTTTTTAAGATTTCTATCATAACCTGTTCTGGTTTTGAATATGATAAACCAGGTATTGTATGGATCATTGAATCTAATGAGGTACCATGATATGTTAAAACCTCAATTCCATTTAATGTTAAATAAGAGGGATTTGAAATCATATGTATGTTTGGTTTCTTAAAATCTTTTAATAAATCCTCTGTAAAAGGGGGTTGCGGTTCTGCCCTTTGGACTGAATCGTGATTGCCAGGAAGGACAAATATTTGGATATAATCTGGAAGAAGTTCAAGATATGCAAAAAGTTTTCTATATTGTTCATACATATCCATTATTGCAAGATCCTTCTCTTGATTTGGATAGACACCAATTCCATCTGCAGCATCACCACCAACGATAAGATATTTTATCTTACCAGCGAGCTCCTTATTATCATCAATACGTCCATTAAGCCATTCTAGCAAATGTAAGAAATTTTTCTCTAAAAAAACTTTGCTTCCAACATGAACATCAGATATAAAACCAATTGCTAGATCTTCATTGATTGTCTTTTTTTCTTTAAATGGTACATCTGGCCAAATAATCTCATTTGCCATTACAAAAGGGTCATTATATTTTCCTTTTATTGCAACTACTTCATCAAATATTATATTGCTAGCACTACTAAAGAGTTTTTTTGATTGATCTGATGTTCCATTCATAAATATTATTTTTGCAGAATCTGTATTATCTTCTATCTCTAAAAGAATATTACCCTTCTTTGTAGTAAACTTTGTTTTTACCATTCCAGCAATGCAGACATCTCTTCCGCTCCCCAATTTTTTTAACATCTCTAATGATTGTAATGGCAAGCACTCATTTTTGTGCTGAGATATTATTTTTTTTAGCTTCTCGAGTCTATTGTTAAAATAGTTTATAAAATCTGTTGTACTGCCTTCTGCACGTTGCGGTTCCTTTGCTTCTATAATATAATTAGCATCGATATCAGCTGCAAGCGGTTTAAATTCTGCTACTCTTCTTACCTCAACTTCATTAATCTCTTTTTTACTCGTTTTATTTGTAGATGCTATTATGCTTTTGATAATTTCCGCATTCACTATAAGCATTGTTGGGTCCTTTTCCCTCATTTTTATTAATTCAGATGCGATTATATCTATATTAATATTTTTTAGTAATTCTTGGTTTACATCACTGCTAATTAAAAGCCCAAATGGTGCTAGTAGGTTTATTAAACCTTTAACAAGATCGTTACTTTCATCTATCATTTATTTTCATCTTCACTCTCTTTTATAGCTTCAAGCTTTGTAAGCAAACCCCATATACTAGTTCTAGCTTGTGGTGATAAATTAATATCAGTACTTACTGCATCAATACTGTATATTGCATCTGCTATTCTAACATTATATTCACCGTTAGAATTTAATTTTGTTTTAGCCTCACTTATAGCGCTTCTAACATTTTTAGGAACACTCATATCTGCAATCAATTTCTCCATGTCTTTTGTTATCGAATCAATAATATCTTTTATTCTTTTATCCTCCTCTGCCATTTTATCACCAATTGATTAATTTTTATATTTTTGTTGAAATTATCAATATAATCTTCAATTTGATATTTTCGTATAATGCTATTTATATATAATTAATAATAGTTGTAATCTTATTTTTTTATATTTTAATTATACTATTTATATATAATTTTATTTAAAATTATTTTATACTTTTATTCTTATATTTTTTACTTATATTTAAAATATACTTTTATATACATATAAAGTATAAGGTTATAAAATTACAATTATAAATATCATGAATTAATTAAGTAATTATTTCATATATATACTATTCATCTATTTAATTTTTATTTTTTATATTATCAATTTTTGTATTAGTTTTATATTTTATTTTTATATTTATTTTTCTTTCATTTATATAGTTTATGTGCAATGCTTATTTAAGATTATAAATTATGTCAAACATATTAAATTATAAATTAATATTATATTTATATTATTATATTAATTTATATTATTATATTATGTTATTTATATTATTATATTATGCACCTATATATAATAAATATATGGTGTGTAATAAATTAGTAAATAATTATTTTTATTATAAATAATATCTAACTTTATTAAATGTCTTTATTTATATATACTTTATTATTCAATTATTCTTTAATAAATTTTTTTATAAAAATAGAAAAAAGAATGAAACTGCATGATACACAAATATATAAAACCAAAATTTAGAAATTTTAAGAATGTATTTTATTTATTTTTTATAATCATATGTATAATTAACCAAGCTTTTTCTGTTTGCCATTGTTTATAAGCTCGCTTTCTTCAATTCCAAGCTCTTTGAGTATTCGCATTGTTGCCGGTATAATTTGATTATTAATATAATATTCGGGATCGTAATCCTTCGCCATTCCTTCAAGCTCTGCTTTATCCGAAACATTGCTTCCGTGCTTTGTTATTATGTAACCTATTACTGCGTGCTCGACTTCATCTCTTTTTTTAAATCCCTCTTCTACTGCTTTCCTCGCTGCACTTAATTCTGGCGATTTAGCATCATATGAATCAATACCTTTTCTTAACTGTGTATTTATTACAAGATCTGATAATGGTACTTTGTTTTCTCTTAATCTATTTATTACGTCTCTTACAATTTCTATTGCACTTTCTTTGCTACCTTGCTTTAGTATTGTTTCAAGAACTTTCTGTTGTGTCTCTCTAGCTATTTTGGACCAGTCTCTTCTTACAAGTTCAAAGCCTCTGATTTTAATTCTATTAGATTCTGAAAGAAGCGCATATTTCTTCTTAGCCCCTTTACTCTCTTTTGAAGTTTTCTTTCCTACAAACACCCCTCTTATGTAAAAATCTTCAAGTTCTAGATCCATTGCGTCTGGGAGCTCTTCATTTATTTCTTTCATAAAATTAATTGCGTCATCTTTTGTTTTGTCTCCCATTATAAGTACAACAGAATCTGTATCACCATATAAAACTCTAAAGCCTTTTTTTTCTGCTTCACTTATAGTTTTCTGTATATAATAGCGCCCATAAGCGGTTATACTTGCAGCGCACTCTCTTGAATACCATCTAGATCGTGCATAACCCATATAGCCAAAGAAAGAATTAGCCAGTATTTTTAATGCCTGTGACCTTGACCCAAAAGCAATATTTGTTGGATCTTTTTTATATAATTTTTTTACTTCAGCTCTTTGATTGACAAGAATCTCTAATATTGTTGGTACAATACCTTTTCTGTCTTTTCTAAATTTTACGTTTATTGGAGATTCATAATATTCTTTACATTCATTGCAGATTGATGAAGGATCTATATTGTGCGATATAATAATCGAAGGATATAAACCTCTAAAATCAAAAAGTACAAGCTTATCATATATTCCAGGCTCGGGTGTTTTAACATATGCGCCCTCAATTGGATTTTCCATTCTTTTTTCAATCTCTTTTTCTCCAGGTTTGTTTGGTACAAGCTCATTAAATTTATGTGCATACCTCATTAGCAAAAATTCAACAAGCTGTCCTGTAGTAGATACTGCTACGTCACTTATAAGGTCATTGCTTATTCTTGTAAGTTCTATCATTATTGGAATGAAAGTATTGTAAACTTCAAAGAGCGCCTCAGAATCATTCATATTATATTCAGCAAGCTCTTCAAGCTCCTCTCTGCCTCCATCCCAAAGTTTATAAATATCCTTTTTTTCAACTGTGATTTTTTTGTTTTTGCTTATCGCTTCATAAACATTCTTCAACGTGTAGCTATTAAGCTTTAAAATATATTCTGCGGCGCCTACTGTAGCAATAAACTTTACAACAAGATATGTATCAATATGTATTCTACCAGATGCTTTTACCCTTTCAACTAAGCCATGCCTTTCTAATTTTGTACCTGTACCAAACCTACTAATATCAAAATCTAATTTAAGATAGTTAGCTCTTTCAAGCATATATCTTATATCAAAATTTGTTGAATTATACCCTGTTATTATATCAATATCAAGTTCATTAAGTAAATTAATAAATTTTTGAAGCATTTCTTTTTCGCTATTTATATATTCTACAAAAGGCTTATCTATTTTCTTTGTTGTTATTACACCAGAACCTTTTTTACCATTAGAAAAATAAAGATAGCTTATCATTATTATAGGATCTTTGTTTGCTCTTGGTACTCCGAGTGGATTATAAACTTCTATGTCAAAACAGATCATATTTAAATTAATTTTAGGAATATTTTTTGGATCTTGGTTTTCTATTAATTCTATATTTTTTACTAGTTTTTTATTATTTTTTTCCTCATAAATTATTTTTATAGGATAAAACTGTGGAATTTCCTTGTCAATAATATATCTTTTGGCAAACGGTATATCATATTCATAGCACGTACCATAATTACTTAGAAATGCACTTAGCTTTGGTACTTGCATTGGCATATCTAATACAATCTTATAAACTAGAAGCTCTTTTCCAAAAAATAATTTTTTTTCTTCGATAATATCTTCTATTTTTTCTATTCCACTTCGCTTTATAAAATCGATATTATTGAGATTTTCTTTTGCAAAATCTTTATCTGGTAAAAAATAGAAATAAGGTGTAAACATATCATCAAGTATATCATAAAATTTTCCATCCTCTCCTCTCACAGCCAATCTAATTATTGTTTTCGAATCTTCAGTGATATAATCGACATCAAATATTGTTCCTTTTATCTCTTTTATTTTTTGCTCTGTTTTTATTTCTTCTTTATTATCAACATCAGTGTTCAACATTAAATCATTACTCTATTTATAATTTATTATATTTTATCTTTTTAATTTATTATTTTTATTATTAATCTAACCTAATTTATTTCATATT
The DNA here is from genome assembly GCA_049966715.1 of Candidatus Micrarchaeia archaeon. Taxonomy (GTDB): domain Archaea; phylum Micrarchaeota; class Micrarchaeia; order Micrarchaeales; family Micrarchaeaceae; genus JAJZYD01. Next base: position 5,759 of record JBMFUB010000002.1, on the reverse strand, counting down.
TATTCAGATTTATATATCAATATTATATACTATATTTATAAATTATACTTATATACTTTTAATATTTTATAGTCATTTATCTATAATATCTATATTTTATTCTTTTTAATATAAATATAACTTTTTATTTTATATAATCAAATTTGTTTTATAATAATTATTTATAAATTATAATCACAATAACAAATAATAAAGAAATTACTTAATAAATTATAAAATATACTGAACTGTAATAATATAAAATAGATAACAATATAAGTAGATTGCTAATAAACAAAACAAGATTAAATAAATTAATAAATATAATAAAATAAATTAAATAAAAAATATAAATTAAAACTACTATTTTACTTAGCTGTATCTTGAATCTTTATTGTGCTTGTTACTAATGGTGGTATTAATCCAAGTACATAAGCTAGCAATGTGCCTGATGCACTGCATCTAAAGCTTAAAGCATTAAGTACTTCTTCCGCTATTTGTGGTGGAAGTGTTTTCTTTTCATTCCATCTTTTTACTATATTTGTTATATTCTCCTTTGTATCACTTATATCAACAATGCCTCCAAGTTTTATCTGACCTACACTCTTTGCGTCTTTTTCTTCACTTTCGTAATAATCTGCTACGAATGTATAATTTATTCTTATTCCATTTCCCTCAGCATTAACAGAATCTAAATTTATATTAAGCTTGGGAAATTTCTGCTTAGCTAACGAAGCTGGTTCTATTTTTCCTTCTATATGTGATATAGTCAATCCAGATATCATAGTATCACTCCTATTATATTTCAGTTACGAAACTAATTTAAAATTATGTATTTAGTGGATTATTGGTATTTATTACAAATTATATATTTAAATTATCAATATACTATTTATTTTTCTTTATTTTCTTTCATTTTTACTCGATATTAATTATTCCTTCATAAATCTCTGCAATACCTCTTATAATAATAAAGATTATAAGCAATGCAACAATTATTTGCCCATAAAATAAAGGATAATTTGCTATATAAACCAGGGCAAGATAAGAAAAGGCAAATACTTTTAATAACGTAGATGTGCTCCTTGATAGATTGGAAGAATAAAAAGCTTTTGCAATTTTACTTTTCATTTTTGATGACGTGCCTTTTGCGGCCATTAATGCATCAACAAAAGAATTTCTTATAACAACTATAAATATTATAAAAAGAGGTATAATATTTAAATATGTAAACAAAATCCAAAATACATACTCTATTGTTCTATCGCTTGCGATATCAAGTCGAGCTCCATATTTATTTGTTTTTGAAATATTTAATTTAAGTTTTTTTATTTTTTCTTTTAATACTTTGTTGCCTAAGGATGCATAAATATAATCTTTAAACGTTATCTTTGCTTTACTGTCTTTAATCGCTGCGAATCCATCTATACCATCCAAAGCAAACATAAAAATAATTAGCAGTATTGTGATAAGTGGATTAAATTTTATTAATATTAAATAGATAATTGGAAATACAAGGAAACCTCTAAATAAAGTTATAATATCGGCAGATCTCATAATTAATCAACATCTATATAGCAAGTATATGCGCATATTTAAATAATATTTAAAAATAATAAACAAAATAATAAACTATAAAAGCTAAAATTTTTATTTTATAATTTTTATTATTTTAATCTTTATATTTAATTATATTTGCTTTAGAATTTTTAATCGTTTGGTTTGTATTTTTAATTTATTTTGTCTTTATAATTATTGCTTTTATCTATTTGTTTTTATTATTTTTATTATCTTTATTGCCTTTATAATAAAATATAAATAATTAATAGATAAAATAAATAGCAATAATTCCAATAATAATATAAATTATTTTATAATAATAGATTATATATAATTTATCAAAGCAATTAAAATAACATCAAATAATATAAATAATATAAAGATAAGGATAAATAATAATATAATATATTTAATGAATAAAATTACAAGATAAATATAAATTATAGCCCTGTCGTCTAGTGGCCAAGGACCGCGGGCTTTGGACCCGTGTACACCGGTTCGAATCCGGTCGGGGCTATCTCTTTTGAAACGTTTTTAAATTAGATTCTAATCTGAATCTTAATGTTAAAATTCAAAAGAGCAAAGCAAATAATAAAATTAAAAGAATTAAAAATATCTGCAATTAATGATTAATATTATAAATAAAAATACCAAATACATTATACATTATATTATATACTATAAAAAATAGTATTAAAAGAAATAAAAAATAGAGAAATAAAAGGATGAATAGAATGGAAATATTAAATCCAATGCCTCCTTATAATTTTGCAGGAATTGAAAATCCTAATTATAATGCTTCAAAAGTTGTTATATTTCCGATTCCTTATGATTCAGCAACCTCATATAATTCTGGTGCTAGAAATGGACCACATGCCATAATTAATGCAAGTAGAAATTTAGAGTTTTATAACGAAGAGCTTGATTGCGATATTCAAAAAGAGGTTGGTATTTATACGGCTGATGAATTAATGCCTAATATAAATTCACCATTAGAAAACATAAATAATATTAAAAAAGAGATCAAGCTGGTCCTTGAAGATTCAAAAATCCCTTTTATTATTGGGGGTGATCATAGTGTAGCTTTAGGCGCTATTAAAGCACTTAAAGAACATTTGAAAGAAAAATTTAGTATATTGCATTTTGATGCTCATTCAGATAGCCGCGATGAATTTATGGGCAGCAAATACAGTCATGCATCAGTTATGGCTCGTACTAGAGAGCTCTCAGACAACTGCTATAGTGTGGGTGTTAGGAGTATTGACGATATATCGATTAAAAAATACAAAGATATTTTGTTTATGAAGGATATTCATAAGCTTGACACATCTGAAATTGTTAAAAAAATTCTTGCCAACTTGAAATATAATCAGATTTATATAACGTTCGATTTTGATGTATTAGACCCTAGCGAGGTGCCTAGCACTGGAACGCCAGAGCCAGATGGCCTGCATTATTACCAGCTTAAAGAGATTCTTAAAAAGGTATTAGAAAAGAGAATGTTAGTAGGCGCTGATTTTGTTGAATTTGCTCCTATACCTGGATTTTCTGCACCCGACTTTCTTGCAGCCAAGCTTATATACACAACGATAGGCTATGCATTTTGTAAAAAATAATGAGGTATTAAGATGCTTGAACAATTTTGGCCGTATTTTGCAGTGCTTGCAGGTTCGATGTCTGGCTTGAGTGCTATACTTGAAAAAAGAATGCTCAAGGTTCAACATGCTCTTGCATATACGACTTCAATAAGCGCTATTGTTGCAGCGTTTTCGCTTTTGCTTATACCTTTTGCAAATTTTAGCATGAGTTTGTTTGACGTACTTATTATTTATATATATAGTATAACGCTCACTATAAGCTATTGGTTTACTGCGAGACTTTTCAGACATGGCAATATATCTATAGCATCTCCTATCTATAAAACATTACCTATATTGTTTGTTGCCCTTTTAGCATTCCTTTTCCTTGGTGAATATTTAACCCCATTAAAATATGGTTTTATTATAATATTAGTTATAAGCGCATATTTGATGATAAATGAAACAAATAAAGTTAAAGAATCTATTAATTATAGATATAATTATAAACTTCTTATAATCTTTGATGCTTTTATAACTTCGATTGGACTTATAATACTTAAATATCTTCTTCAAAATGTCGATTTACTTTCAATAATTATTATAGTAAATATATTTACTCTTATGAATCTTTTTGCGATCATGTTTAAAAGAGGAAAAGAATATATATTATTTTTAAAACAGGATTTCAAAACATTCGCACCAAACATATCTCTTATAGGTGTAATTACTTTTTTATATAGAATTGTATTTTATATAACATTAAATTTAAATCTTGTTAGTTTAGTAGTACCTATTGCTAATATAACCACTATTATAATAACCGTTTTAATTGGCGGCCAAATATTTAATGAAAAAGATAAGTTAAAGAAATTGCTATTTGCATTAATTATGTTGATAAGTGCATATTTTCTAATTGTTAACTAAATATTTTACTGTTTTTAATAAGTGATTATTCTTTTATTTTAAGTTCACTATACCCTAATTTAATTATATTATATAATTAAATAGTATAATTTTTCTTATATAATTTTATTATAACTGCTTTAATGAATTGGATAAATCTACCGATTTTAGTTTGAATTATTAATAATATTTATATATTTTGTTAAATAATTTATAATAAAATAATAAATAAAAATAGTAAAACAATGTGGTCGGATGGATTTAAATTTTAATTACTCTAATGAATTTAAGCAAATAATAACACAGCGAGAAGTTATCAAGAAATATCTTGTTGGCAGCCACGTTGCAGGTTTCGATTTTGATTTATGGGTGAAACGTCGAGCCTTTATTTCAGATTTGATAAATAAATCAGGGACTATACTTGATATAGGTTGTGCAAATGGTTTACTTTTAAGATCGCTTCAAGAATGGTCGAAGTATAAACTCATTCCATATGGTATCGATATAGAAATTAAATTTGCAGATCAAATAAAAGAGCTTTTCCCAAATAATTTTTCTAATTTTATAAAATTAGATGTTCGTGATATCGATAAAATTTCTAGTTTTTCCCTTCCAGATAAATATGATTTTGTTTACTGGCACGTTTGGGATGAATGGAATATGAGCACCGATGAGCAGCAGAATGCAGTTGCAGATGCTCAAGAGCACATAATGGATGGTGGACGGTTGATACTAGGATTTTATGATAGTAGAGAAAAAAATATGGAGCGAATTGAAAACCTTGAAAACGTCGGTTTTAAATTTGCTGGATTGCTTATAAATAGATACGGAGAAGAAATAGCTGCTTGGATCGATATAAAGAATCAATAAATTAATGGGCCTGTGGAGAGTCGAACTCCAGTCTCAAGCGTGTAAGGCTTACGCGCTTTTATAAGCTTAGCGTCTTAGCCGTTGGACGACAGGCCCATATATTCTTATTTTTGTTTAAGAAAGTTTTATAATAATTACTATATCCGCTTTTTATATTTTATTTTAAACTTTTGTAAATTCTAATATTTTATTATTTATAACATTTAAAAAATTAACAGGTACTTCAAAATTATCATCATCTACAAGAAGATATATACTAAGCTTTAATTTATTTTTATTACTTTTATTTTCTAAATCTATTTTTATTTTTATATTATTTTTATATTCTTTCTCTATGTCTTCTATTAATTCCTTTATTTTATTATAGTGTTTTATTACAATAAAATCAATTTTATTATCTATATCTGCTTCTATATGCCATTCCTTTTTTTCATAATCAAATTTGTAAGATTCATTTGAAAATATTTCGTTGCATTTAACGCTTTCAGGTGTTCCCTTTATAGCAAACATACTAGCCACTATGGGTTTTGCAAAATTCATTTATTTTTTCAACAGCATATTTTAATATAGGTTTTGGAGCTAGCGCAACAATTCTTATATGGTTTTGTATGCCAAAAGCAGAGCCCCATACTGTTTGAATACCTTTTTCTTTGAGCAACTTGTCAACAAAATCTACATCGTGCTTAAATCCCAATTCTTCAATAAAAACTTTTGGAAACAGATAATATGCACTATTGGGCTTTACAACGCTCATGTATTTATTTTCGCTTAAAAGCTTATAGGTGAAATTTACTCTTTCAGATATCTGCTTTACTAATTTTTTAACTTCTCTTTCATGCACTTTTATGTTACCTATCGCTTCAGCTG
>JBMFUB010000001.1:0-64923 GCA_049966715.1 Candidatus Micrarchaeia archaeon | reverse complement strand
GTTATAAGGAGAGCAAAGAAAGCAGGCTTCGATCAAATCCAGCTCAATACAACTGGAATAAATCTCGGCTTGAATCCCCAGCTAGCGATGGATATAAAGCAAGCGGGATGCGGTACTCTATATATGAGCTGTGACGGCGTCAGCGCTAGAACAAATCCAAAGAACTATTGGGAGGTTCCGCTTGCACTTGAATCCTCAAGGAAGGCAAAGATAGGAATTGTGCTCGTACCTACTGTAATAAGGGGCGTTAATGATCATGAGCTCGGTGCTCTAATAAATTTTGGTCTTAACAATCTTGATGTGATAAGGGCTGTAAACTTCCAACCTGTTTCATTGGTCGGAAGAATGCCAAAGAGAGATAGAGAAAGCCAAAGAATAACAATACCAGGTGCAATAAAAGAGATAGAAAAGCAAACAAATGGATTGATAAAGAAGGAGCATTGGTTTAGTGTTCCATATACTGGTGGAATAACAAAGTTTATCGAAGCATTAACAGGTAAGTTTCAATATGATCTTTCAATACATTTTGCCTGTGGCGCCGGTACTTATTTGATACTTGATAAAGATAACCGAATAATACCGATAACAGAATTCCTTGATGCAGAAGGCCTAATAAACCACCTTCAGAATGCGATAACAGAAATGGATGGTAAAGGCAGATTAGCAAGAAAAGCGATAGCATTAAAAGCGGTTATGGCTATACCTAAATTTATTGATAAAGAAAAACAGCCTAAATCTATGAATCTTGGAAAGATGCTTATGAATATATTTTTACATCATAGTTTTGATGCACTTGGAGAATTCCATAACAGAACACTCTTCTTAGGTATGATGCATTTCCAAGATGAATACACTTATGATATCAATAGAGTTGAAAGATGCGATATTCATTATGCAATGCCCGATGGTGAGGTATTGCCATTCTGCACATTTAATGTATTCCCAGAAGTTTATAGAGACAAAATACAAAGGCAGTATAGTATACCAGTAGATGAATGGAAGAAAAGCCATCCAAATTGGGATTATAAAGCGGATAAATATATAAGAAATGTAAAAGAGCTTGAGAAAAGGCCAGAATTTATAAAAACTTACCATAATATGATTGATTATTTTGCACTTCCAATTAATGGAGGAAAACCTGTAGCAAATTTCCCAAATATTCAAAAGGATACAAAAGAGGAGCAAGCAATTGTATAAATAATACAAATAATTAATTTTATTTATTTTAAGAATATTTTATTATAAAGATATACAAGCATAAAAGAATAAAAAGAGTAAAATAATAAAGAGGTGTTTTAATGGAATTAAATGAGAACGAAGCAAGCTTGCAGTATGTTGAAGAAGATGGAAAAAAATATAGAATGCCTTATAAATTGATTAAAAAAATTAAATTTAATAACTTAGATCCAAAAGAGCTCATAGATATTGCTCATTGCGCCAGACTTCAATACCGCTTACTGAACTTTGATGCTATAATAAAAGCTAAAATTGAATTTGTTAAGAAAAGCATTGATATAATATATAATCCGCCGGATGCAGACAACAAAAAAGCAAAAATGAGTAAAGAGGATATTATTAAATTTTTAAATCAGCAAGGTATACATCCAAAGCCAGAAAATATCGAAGAAAGGGATTTTGATTATTATAAGGAATTTTATTCAAAAGCATATTTTCCTGAGAGTATAAGGCATGCAATTCCTTATGGTTGGAAAAAAGAAGAATATGAAAAAGCAATAAAATAATAATATATTTTATAATATACTTACTTTATATATTTTCCTTTATTTTATTTACTATTTTATTTTATTAAATTATTATTTGCCTAATCTTAAATACATGTAAATTAAAAATGCCGCTATTATTAATATTATTATTATATAAGTATAAATACCAAACAGATTATATATCTTTAAAAAGAAGTTAAGCACTTCATCTTGAAGACTTTCATGAACGACATATACTAAAGTAAATGCAGATAAGGGTTCATTTTGATACCAGGAAAGTTTTGTTACATTCCTATAATTTTGTGCAAAACTAAGTGCAGGAGAATCTGGAAGTGGATAAACCGAAATTATTTGAGAATTTTTTGGAAGTATAATGTTCAATGTTGTATTTGGGCCTAAAACTATACCGCTTTTTGCGGCTACAAAATTAAACACATCTCTATTAAATGAATATTGATATGCCCTTGGGCCAATTACATTCATTGTAGTAACGTTTGAGACATAATAATTCATTTGCAGATATGCGACTTTGCCATTATTTGTTGGAACTAATGGACCGGGTAGGAACTTTAATCCATAAATCATACCTTTTGGATTCAATATATGCTCTGTCAAATCTGGACCTATCAATGACTGCCAATTGCTCAAAGTTAAATTAAGTGCCAGCCTATTTGTAGAATATTGTGCCGCTGAAATATTGCTTACTGCAACCTCCAATACCTCATTTACATAAGCACTCGTATTTTGATTAAGTGTTACTGTTGTATTTATTGATACTATACTATACGAAGCATTAATTTCTGATAGAAATAACATGAATAAAATAAATAAAATTGGTGGTATACTTCTCATTTAAACACATATTTTTTATTTTTATTTTTATAATTTATTTTTATAAATTTTAATTTAAATTTTAATTATTTATTAAATAAATTAAATAATTAATCAAATATCTTTATAATTACAAATAATATAAATATTACATTATAATATAATAATATTTGATTATAATATTTTATTATATTTTATTTTTATAAATTATTTATCTTATTTTATATTTTTATATTTTATTTATTATATGTATTTTATTTTATTATTATATTTTATTTATTATATATATTTTGTTTTATTATATTTATTTTATTATATTTTTATTTTATTTATTATTTATTTTTATTGTTTGTTTTTTATTATTTATTATATATTTATTTATTTATTAACGCGCATTGTATGTGTTATTTATTTATTATTGTCTTTTATAATCTAAATCTAAATTTATATAAATCTATTTATCAAATTATTTGAATAATTAATAATTTTAGGTTTTTTGATGTATAATTTTATTTTAAATGTTGAACCTTATAATATATCGATAAATATATGGGCTTTTAAAGCAGTTAAATCGGTTGCAAGTCCGACTCTTAATACTTTAATGATTTATCTTGCTTCAAGCTTTTTTATTGTATTACCGCTTCTCGCACTGTATTATATTTATAAAAAAGATAATAATCTCTACGCATTTATAGCGTTTGGAATTATAGCATTTGCAATCAGCGAAATAATAAAATATATTGTACAAGAACCAAGACCCTGCAATGTTAGCTCGCTTTCATGGATAAATAATGTTGCATGTGAAAGCTCTTTTTCATTCCCTAGCAATCATGCCAGTGTACTTACGGGAGTCATACCTTTCTTAAATAAATATAGAGTAATACAAATTCTTTATATTATATGGCTGCTTTTTGTTTTATTTGGAAGAATATATCTAGGGGTCCATTATTTAACAGACGTTATAGCAGGTATTTTGCTTAGTATAACTATAAGTGCATTTATATATAATTATAAAGAGATATTTTATTTAATTGCTAAAAAGTTGAGAATTAATTTTTTTACAGATTATAAATTACAAAAAACAGATTAGAAAATATATATTATAAATGAATCTTATAAATTTTATAAATAATTTGTAAATGCAAACCGCATAAAATATATTTAAAAATAAAAGGTTTTAAAATGAAGAAAATATATGAAATTATTATTGTAATAGTCGCAATACTTTTTGTTTCTTTAGTATTGTGGTATAATGCAACTTCATCAGTACAGAATACTACAAACACAAGCCAATCAGCTTCGCTAGTGAGTTATGATAACGTTAAGGTTAATAGCTCAGTAATGTCAATGTTAAGCAGTATCGCGTTAAACAACACACTCGCAAATAAAATAGCAAATGGTGCAGTAGGGGCTTTTCCACAGACAATTACAAGTAGCAATTCTTTAACGCAAAATAACAAGAGTGAAGTTTTATACATTGGTGCAGATTATTGCCCATATTGTGCTGCAGTAAGATGGGGCTTAATTGTAGCACTTTTGAGATTTGGAAATTTCACAAACTTAAGCTATATGACCTCAAGCGCTACTGATATATATCCTTCAACACCAACATTTACGTTTTATAATTCGAGCTATCAAAGCAATTATATAGCCTTTGTACCTGTTGAGGTTGCAACAAATACTGGAGCGCCATTAGAAAAATTAACTAATATTGAGAATGTAACATTTCAAACGTATGGTTACCAAGGAAGCATACCTTTTATAGACTTTGGGAATCAAAGTGTATTGAATGGGGCAACATTTAGTCCACAAGATCTTGACGGAAAAAGTTGGATTAATATTATTTCGGAGCTTAAAAACAGTAATTCAACAATAGCACAGGATATAATTGGAAGTGCAAATATTTTCACAGCTCAAATCTGCAAAATAGACGGAGGAAAGCCTTCTAGTGTATGTACTCAGAAATATGTCGAAATAGCATCAAAAGCATAAAATAAAAAAGAAAGCAACTATAAAGATATTATATAAAAACTGAGCATAGGTGTTATTTTGGTAGAAATCAGTGTTATAATACCTTCTTTAAATGAAGAAAAATATATTGAAAACACACTTCAAGCATTTAAAGATCAGACATTTAAAGATTTTGAAATAATTGTATCAGATAGTATGAGCACAGATAAAACAAGAGAGATTGCAAAGAAATATGCAAAGGTTGTCACAACAAAATTAAGAGGTATATCTAATGGACGAAATGTAGGTGCTAGCAAGGCAAAGGGTAAAATCTACGTATTTATAGATGCAGATACAATACCTGAAAAAACTTATTTAGAAGCTTTTCACAAAGTATTCCAGGATAAAAGAGTTGTTGTTGCAACCGGCCCTATACTACCCTACGGGCAAGATAAATTTTTAAACAGATTAAGTTATTCTTTTGTTTCAGTATTTCTTGTAAATATATTGATAAGAACACCATTTAAGTTTGTAATAGGGTCAAATTTTGCAATACGAAAAGAGGCATTTGAAAAATTAAAAGGTTTTGATCCTAATCAAGGAACCTGTGAAGATCTTGACTTGGCAAAGAGGGCAGGAAAAATAGGAAAAATACGTTATACAAAATATGCAAAAGTATATACAAGCACAAGACGCATTGATAAGTGGGGCAAACTGCATTATGTGGTTTATCATACTGAAAATTATTTTAGATATTATACAAAAAGGAAAGTCAAGGAGGATTATGAACATATAATTTAATTTTATAGATGAGATAAAAATGGATTTTAAGAAAAATAAAAACAAAAAACAGAATATTTGGAAGCAGTTATTTAGCATTAAAAAAATAAATCAGAGGGAATATATTAAGCTTGTACATAAAATAGGCCTTCTATCTTCTATCGGTTTTTTTGGTACTTTTATTGTTTTCTTAATAATAATCTTAATAGGTGGTGTTTCTACAGTTATAAATAGAATGCTAGAAGCAAACCCCTTCATCTATATTCTAGCGTTTGTGGCTGTATTTGCCGGCTATCTGATAAGATTTGGAAAATGGGATTACTATATGAAAACATTAGGGTTGAAAGTTCCCATTAAGAAAAGCCTTAGCGTTTATTTATCTGTTTATTCAATGAATATAACACCAGGTAAGATAGGAAGAATTGTAGCAGCATATACACTAAAAAGGATAACAAAAATAAAATTTATGTACATTGCGCCTTTAGTAACTATGGACATATTTACAGATTCTTTAGGCATGGCGATTTTCGCACTTGCAATCTCTATATATGTAAATAAATTCATCATTTATGTAGTGCTTGCTGATATATTATTGCTATTTCCTTTTATTTTCTTATTAGATGATTGGTTCTTTACGATTCTTAAGAAAAGGTTTAAGAATATTAAAAAAGGTATAATGATGTTGCTCTTTATATATGGAGATGAATATTATTCTTCGCAGAGCATACTCAACAAACCAAAAGTATATCTATCCTCAATTCTTTATTCAATACCATCTGCTTTCCTCAATTCATTAGCGCTCTTTATAGTTCTTAGTTCATTAGGTGTTGCTCCTTCTTTGCCAAACAGTTTATTCACATTTTCATCATCACAGCTTTATGGTATGATATCTGCAATACCTGGAAATATGGGTGTAACTGATGGATTTATGATATCCTCATTGGGTTCAATAATGCATTTAGATTATACAACAAGTTCTGCAGCAACAATAATGACAAGATTTTCTACATTATGGTTTGGCATTGTTTTAGGTTGGATATTTTTAATGTATACATTTAAATATTGGAAAATTGAAAAAAATGAATTTTTTAAAACAAGCATTAAAAATATAAAAAATATAAATAAAATAAAAAAATATTATAAAAAAATATAAATTTTAATATTTCAACAAAATTAAAATAAAGCCAAAAGAATAAAAACATTTTTAATTAATATTATTTAATATATTTATTAATTATTTTTTAACTTTATTACATTTATTATTATATAAAATTTAAAAACAAGAAACTTTAAACTTTATTATTTAATAATTTATATTATAATATAGTTGATTAAATGGGTATTTTAAAATCTGTGTTTTATATAATGCTTATTACTTCATTCATCTCTCTAACTAGTGCCACATATGTTAATATGGTTGAGCCTTTTAATTACACTATATATAATGGAAAAAACGTCGCGCTTGGCAAGGTTGGTCCCGGCCAAACTTTTTTTATAACAATAAATTCTAATGCTACAAACCCTGCAGGCGTTTTGGTTGAAAGAGGTTGGAACGAATTATTAATAACTAAAGCACCAAGTGGCTGGTTATTTGCAAATTCACCGCTAAACAGAGCATTAGTATCAATAAAGGTATCTGTACCAGGTAATGCTAAGAACGGAACTTATAATTTTACTTTAAAAGCAGTCAATACCGGCAATTATTCAAAGCTTGGAAATATAACTTTTAATGCATCTATTAATGTTACTACAGATGTTTTTAAATTAAATATATATCCCACAAATATTACGACAGGCCCTAGCCAGCCGACCCCTATTTATGTCTCAATAAATAATACAGGGGTATCAGATAATCCTTTCATAATTAGTGTAGTTGGCCTGCCTGCTTGGGAAAACAATATGACGGTTATAGCATTACACCATATGACAAAAGTATTCAAATATCCAATATATGAAGATGAACCGGGCGTTTATCCAGTATCAATTTCGGTTGTCTCTTCATCAAGTCCTTTAATACATAAAAGTGAAAATGTTGAAATTAATATACGCGCATCATTATTAAATGATTATAAGGCACTTGGTGAAGGTATTACGGTATTTCCAATTATTTATGCACCCGCATATGCAATAATGAATATTATTGGAAAATTCTTTAATTAAGGTGATTACTTTGAAAGATAAAAAAACCAACCCTGATTTAATTTCAGCGTGTTTTATTTCCCTTTATTCATTAGAAGATTTAGCTAAATCTATACAATTTTATAGTGGTGCACCAAAGCCTCTTTTTGCAATTAAGAATGCAGATAACAAAAGGCTTTTTGTATTAGGCCCAAAACTGCATAGCACAAGACTAATATTCTTTTTTGATGTAGATGCAAAGGATTCAAGTAAGTATCTCACATATAAATCTGCTGATGCGGCTTCGAATGAAGAAATAAGTTTATCTTCAGGAATAAAAAAAGGTGCCAACAACATTCAATATATACCAATTGTAGAACTATCAAAAAATATATTTAAAGAGAAAAAAATAACCAATATGCTTTTGGTTAAAGTAAACGATCCCGATGCATTGGTTAAGGCACTTATTGCAAAATCTATCGATACCGATGCGCTTGGAAAGATTTATAGATTTAGAGTAAATAATAAATACTTTATTGCTACATTATCTTTACTTGGAAGTGATGACAGTAACATATTTTATTATTCCGAATTAAAAGATGCTGATTTAAATAAAGGCTTCTTTAGATATGATTATAATAATGACATAATAACCCAAACAGATAAAATAACAGACACAACATTTCTATATTTAAGAATAATAGATTTGAAGGAAGGATTTTCTTTTTTCAAGCCCGAATAGCTCAGAGGTAGAGCGACTGGCTGTTAACCAGTAGGTCGCAGGTCCGATTCCTGCTTCGGGCGTAATTATAACGCCTCTTTCGATTATAATAAAGCTCAATTGTTTATATTTATAAAACTTAACTAGCTCTATAAATTTATTTATTGCGATTCTATTTTATAATAGTTTTTTAACTTGTTTTGCTATATGTTTTAAATATCAAATTAAATTTATTATCTAAATTTATTTTATATTTTTTATATATGTGTTATATGCAACAACCGCAAGAGGAGCTTTTTCTACTGTATTTTCTAATGCACGAATTATTTTTATATCTCTTTTATAATTAGCGAGCTCATCTAGAACTCTAGCCTTAATAAGCTCTATAAATTGTGCATTGTTTTTTGTAATACCACCGCCAATAATTATTGCTTCAGGATCAAAAATATTTACTATATTTGCAATACCAATAGAAAGATTTTCTGCTGCTTTCTCTACAATAGGTTTTGCATAATCCTCATTGTTTTTCCATGCATTGAATATATCTTTGCTTTCTATTTTAGATTTATGCAATTTTCTATTTAATAAATTATTTGATGTAAAATATTTTGCGATTGCTTTTCCAGAAGCTAGTGCTTCTAAACAGCCTTTTCTTCCACAACCACATTTAGGTCCATTTTTTTCTATAACCATATGGCCAAATTCGCCGGCAAATCCGTTATATCCTTTATATAATTTGTTATTAATAAAAATAGCACCCCCTATCCCTGTGCCTATAGTAAGATATATAAAATCGCTGTATTTTCGCCCTGCCCCATAAAACTTCTCTGCAAGCGCTTGTGCTTTTGCATCGTTTTCAATAAATATCTGCTCCTTGAATCTACTTTTAAACTTATTTAACAAATTACGGTGCTCCCAACCAGTTAAGTTTGGTGCATACATAATAATGCTCTTTTTATTTATCGCTGCTGGAAATGTTACCCCTATATAATTTGCATTATAATATTCATGGAGTTTATTATAAAGATAATTAATTTGATTGAGTAAGGTATTGTTATTTTTATTATTTTGCGTCTTTAAATATTCTTTAAAAAACACTCTGCCTGAAATATCTCCAACTATTGCTATTAACTTGGTTGCACCTATTTCAAATCCAAAAATCTTTTTATTACTCGCACCCATACAAGAATATAGAAAGGTATATTTTTATTACTTTTTATTTGTTTAAAATGCTTATTAAAAAATAAAAGTACAAAGTGCTTTATACTTTTGTTTGCAATCTTTTATGAGTGTGTTTATGGCTTTGCTTATTGCTGCATTGATTATTGACACAATCTATTCTTGGACGCGCATGTTTATAGCGCTCGCATTCTCAATTATTATCGGATTAAGCATTGGCATTTATGTTGGTACTAACAAAAGAGCGGAACAAATTTTAATACCTATTGTAGATATATTGCAAACCCTTCCGATTCTAACATTCTTCCCATTTGTAATATTTGTTGTAATAAATTTGATTCCAGGTTCACTTGGAATTAATGCTGCGGTTATTTTCCTAATATTAACAAGTATGCTTTGGAACATAATCTTTGGTGTTTATGAATCAATAAAAACATTGCCAAGAGAAGTATTTGAACTAGCTGATTTATATGGTATGAATTTAAAGGATAGATTGCGCAAAATCTTTATACCTGCAAGTATGCCAAAAGTTATGGAGCAATCAACACTTTCTTGGGCTATAGGATTATTTTATTTAGTAACAAGTGAAATATTTTCAATATCTAGTTCAAGCTACTCTGTCAAACATGGAATAGGCGTCGCATTAACAGAGCTTGCAATGAACGGCAATTATGTAAATTATATTGTTGGTTTGATAATCTTTATAATATTTGTAATAATAACAAGACTTTTCTTTTTTGCACCTTTAGAAAAATTCTTTAGCAGATTCAACAATGTCTCGTATAAAGAACCAAAGATAATGCAGCATGTAGAAAATTCCTATAAACAATTAGTGGGATTTTTTGAAGCACATAATATAATAAGCAACATAAATAGAAATAAAAAGAGTAAAAGCAGTAAAAAAGAAAATGAAAATATAGGTAATATTTTCACTAGAGTAGAAAATAATAAAAATATGAATAAAAAGTATATTAATCTGCTTTATTTTATTATACCTGCTATTCTTCTTTTATTTATTGCATCTAATATAATTCTTCTACAAGATGAAATAATTATCATAGAATCTCTTCTTGCATCTTTCGCAAGAGTATGGTTTACATTTCTAATTATACTGTTAATCGCAGTTCCTATTTCAATTTACTTGATTTTTATTTCAAAAAAAATAGAGATGTATATAACCTCATTTCAGATACTTGCATCAATACCTGCTACAGTACTTCTTCCAATAATTGTAGTTAGTTTGAAAAATGCACCAATGCATAATGAATTAGTCGCATTTGTCATATTTTTCTTGAGTGGTGTTTGGTATGTTATTTTTGGAATTTTATCACATAAATCTTACATATCAAACAATATTTTAGAAGTAAAAAAAATATTTGGTGTTAATAGGATTGCTGCATGGAAAAAAATATATTTGTATGCAATAATTCCCGGATTGCTTACTGGCGCAGTGACTGCAATTGCTGCCGAATGGAATGCAAGTATTGTTGCAGAATATTTCACAACTTCAGCAATTGGAAACGGTTCAGTTATAACATCCGTAAATATTGGAATAGGCAAGCTTTTGGATACTGCACTTGATTCAGGAAATATGGTTTTGATGCTGTTAGCTTTGCTGAACTTTACGATTATGATAATATTGATAAATAAATTTTTATGGAAGCGTTTTTATAATAAAATCGAGAATATTTATAAATAATATAACAATCTAAAGCAAAATAAATATAAAACAGATATGGTAATTAAATATAAATAACTTGTAAAATAAATTTAATAAAAATTTAAGATGGAGAATATGCCAATAATAAAAGTAGATAATGTAACATATTCGATAGAGAATTCAAAGATTATAGATAATATAAGCTTTATTGGAGAGAAAGATAGGTTTATTTCTATTATAGGTCCATCGGGATGTGGGAAAAGCACTCTTCTTAGAATAATAGCTGGTTTGATAAAACCAACAAGCGGAAAGATTTTTTATAATGATAAAGAGATTACAGAGCCGGTTCTTGGTATCTCTTTTGTTTTTCAAGATTTTGGTCTGCTGCCATGGCTCACTAATATAGAAAATGTAAAAATAGGCTTGGCTAAAGTAGACATGGGCAAGGAAGAAAAAGATAAAAAAGCGAGGGAGGTATTTAAGACTTTTGGGCTTGAAGGTTTTGAAGACACTTATCCAAACATGCTTAGTGGGGGCATGCGCCAAAGAGTAGGGATAGCTCGAGCTATAGTATCAAACCCAACAGTACTTTTAATGGATGAACCGTTCAGCTCCCTTGATGAGCTTACCGCAGAGGCTCTCCGCGCAGATATAATCTCAATGCTCAAGAATGTTAATATTGCAATAAGTTTAGTAATTATGATAACGCACAATGTCGAAGAGGCTGTTGAGCTTTCTGATAAAATTATAATATTATCGCAGAGGCCATCACATATAAAAGAGATAATGGATGTCAATATGGGCTATCCAAGGAACAAGCATAGTGCAGATTTCTTTAATGCTATTGACCATATATATAATGTGCTCACGCAGAACCTATAGTATCGCTTCTATAGCACAGATACGACTTGCTTATTTGAAATATATTGAAAAGTACAATAAAAACAGAATTCTAATTTTTTATGCAAATAAATTGTTGCTTTCTTTATATTTTAAAATTAATTGACTTTGCATATTTCATATATTTATTGATATCTAAGAAATTTATTTGCCGCTTAATAAAATATTAATTCAATCATCTCAAAGTGTAAATTAATAAATGACGTTTACTGCTTATTTTGCATTTTGTAGATGCTCCACTTATCCTCTTTTCTATTATATGAAACAAGCTTAGCTCTAACCCCCCACTTTATAAGAAGAGTTCTAAGACCTGAAATTGGATCTGCTACATTTAGTGATATATTTGAACTATCGAGCTTAGCAACAAGCTCATCTGTTGTTTTGTTGCCCTCTTTTAGCGCCTCTAAGATTGTTTTAAATGGTTCAAGCAGAGCAAGCTGAGTACCTATAATATTTGCAATATTTTTTATATTTAAAGCTTTGCCGGATTCTGTAACAGTTACCAATCCATTGTTTATAGTTAGCAGATTAAGCAGTCTTCCAGCATTGAGTAGAGGCAAAAGGGTATCAATCTCTCCGCCAGCTTCTGCGGCAAGTTTTGAAAGTGATATTGTATTGTTATTATCTTTTATTATCTTTATAATTCCCCTAAGCTCTGTTAACCCTATATCCAAAGGAAATTGATCCATAGCTATCAATACTACTTCACAACAAACTATTTTATACTTTATGTTATTCGTATTTATTTTTATATATATTGTAATTCTCTTTTTACAATTTATTTATTTAATTTTATTTTTTATATTATAATTTAAAATATAATTTAAATATATTTTTTATATAACTTTTTAAATAAGTGGAATTTATTTACACGTACATTTATAAACACAAGTTCTAAAAATCTTGGTAAATAATAAATATAAATTTAAATATAGAATTTGCTGCATATTAATTTGTTGTATGTTTGTATATTTTTATTAATTTTTTATATATTTGTTATATATTAAATAGTATTTTGTTGGTTTTATGTCAGATGTTAATTTAAAGAACATTGCTGAAATGCTTTCTAAAGATGAACGCTTACTTTTAGTAGAGCTTGCAAAATTTAAAAATGCAAATTTTAAATCTTTAGAAGAATCACTCAATTGGGAATATGCTCGAGTATCAAGAAATTCTTTATGGCTTGAAAACAAAGCAATTGCTAAGATAAATAAAAAAAAGGAAGAAAAATATGTGCTCACAAAACTCGGCGAAGAGGCGTTAGTTAATAAACTTCCAGAAAGAAAGCTTTTTGATTATCTTTTAAACCACAATAATGCAAGTATAAAAGATGTCGAATCAATTATAAAAGGAAATGAATTAAATATTGCAATAGGTTCGCTTAAGAAATTATCACTTCTTAATACAGAAAAGCAAAATCTATTATATTTAAGCTTATTAAGCAAGGATGATAAAAAAATAAGAAATATTGAAGAAATTATTGAAAAAATAAAAAGAGGACAACATGTTAATGAAGAAGAAGTGATCCCTCTTTTGGGCAGGCTTGTTGAAAAAATTACAGAGGAGGAATATGAACTCGCAATAACAGATTTAGGAGTTAAAATTTTTGAGATAATAAAAAATGAAAATCTAAAAGATACTATTGAGCTGCTTTCTTCTGATATAATAAGAGACCAATCTTGGAAAAATAAAAAATTTAAAAGGTATGATATCACATCTCCAGTACCTCCTTTTATAATAGGTAGAAAACACCCTTTAATTTATGTAATGAATATGGTTATGGATGCATTTATAGCAATGGGTTTTAAAGAGACTGAAGGCCCGTGGATTGAGACTTCATTTTGGAATATGGACAGTATGTTTATACCACAAGATCATCCCGCACGTGATATACAAGACACTTTTTATTTAAATAAGAAAGGAAAGCTACCGGAAAAATCAGTAGTTGAAAAGGTAAGGGCGGCACAGGAAAATGGCGGTGATACGGGTTCAATTGGTTATCAATATTTATGGAATCCAGAAATTGCGAAGGAGATTTTGATGCGCACGCAAACAACATCAACAACTTTTAGAAATTTATATAGGGGAGTTGCCAATCCATCAAAATTATTTTATATCGGCAGAGTATTTAGAAATGAAAATATTGACAAAACACACCTTCCAGAATTCCACCAAATAGAAGGTGTTGTAGTGGGCGACGGTTTAAATCTTAGAAATCTTATGGGCTACTTAAAAGAGTTTTATGAATTGCTTGGGATTAAAAATCTAAAGTTTAAACCAACATATAATCCTTATACAGAGCCGAGCATGGAGATTTTTTACTACCATCAACATTTTAAAAAATGGTTCGAAATTGGAAATAGTGGGATATTTAGACCTGAAGCACTAAAACCTTACAATATTGACAAACCTGTTTTAGGTTGGGGTTTGGCGCTTGAGCGACTTGCAATGATATTGTATAATGTCAATGATATAAGAGAGATATTAGGCAACGAATGTAAATTGGAATTTATACAATCCTATCAATATAGAGAATTATGATGATTTAATGACAATATTAAAAACAGACTTTTCAGAGCTTAAGAAATTAGTTGGAAGAAATTTTACTATTGAAGAATTGAATGATATATTATTTGATTTTGGTATGGAGCTTGATAGCTATGAAGGTAACGATTTATATATTGACATTACTGCAGATAGGCCAGACCTTCTCTCTAGCTTTACACTTGCGACTGAATTAAAAAAATACCTTGGACTAACAAAAGAAAAGGAAATAGAAAAAACAAAAATAAATAAATCTGAAATAAAAATATTTGTTGATAAAAAGGTCAACGCAGTAAGACCATATATTGCTGCATTTGTTGCAAAAAACCTTCATATTGATGATCTACTTCTTAAAGAAATAATAAATGTTCAGGAAAAATTACATGAAACTTTTTGCCGCAATAGAAAAATTGCCGCAATTGGAATTTATCCTTTAGATAAAATAAACGCACCAATTTACTATACTACAGAATCCCCAAATGAAATTTCTTTTAAACCATTAAATGCAGAAAAAATAATGAATGCTGTTGAAATACTAGAAAAACATGATACAGGAATTAAATATGCTTCATTACTTAAAGATAAAGCTGAATATCCGTTGTTATTAGATAGTAAAAATAATATACTTTCAATGCCGCCAATAATAAATTCTGCAGATATTGGAAGAGTTGAAAAAAATACAAAAGAAATATTTATCGAAGTTACAGGAACAGTTAAATCAAGAGTTGAACAACTTATAAAGATACTAACAAAACTTTTTATTGATGTTGGTGCAGATATATATTCTGTCGAAATCAAATATAACAACAACTCTATAATTACACCAGATATAACTGAGAGAAAATTAATAGTATATTATAATTATATTAAAGAGATTCTTGATTTATCTATTGAATCAGGCAAATTAAAAGAATTGCTAGCTAAAATGGGATACAAAACTAATTCTATATATAATGATAAAATTGAAATTAATGTTCCTTATTATAGAGCTGATATTCTACACCCGATAGATGTTATTGATGATATCGCAAGAGCATATAAATTTAATAATTTTAAACCAGAAATACCTAAACTTTCGACTGTTGGTGGCTTCCTCCCAAAAACAAAAATCATTAGATTTATTAGAGAAATATTTATTGGAATGGGCTTTTCAGAAGCATTTACATTTTCATTAACAAATAAAAAGTATCAATACCAATATATGAATATTGACAGTAAAGAATGGATTAACATTCCAAATGCAAAAGCAGGCGAAATAAATGCGGTTAGAACTTGGATTATTCCAGAACTTCTAAAGACTACAAAAGCGAATGAGGATTTTGGGCTTCCAATAAAATTGTTTGAACTTAATGATAGTTGCATAGTAGATGAGAGAACTGAAACAGGTTATAGAAATGTACCGAAGCTTGCTGTGCTTATAATGGACCAAAAAGTTACTTTTACCAATATAAAACAAGCATTGGACATGATAATGAAAACCGCCTCACAATCAACAATTAAATATGAATTAGAAGAATGTACGCATGGAAGCTTTATTGACGGAAGAGTTGGAAATATAATAATTAAAAAAGACAAAATAAAAAAGAATTTTGGAATTATTGGTGAAATATCACCGATTGTTCTTGAAAACTTTAATTTAAAATATCCAATAGCAGCATTTGAATTTGATATTAGTGCATTAATAGAAAACGAATAAAGGACAAAGTGATAATCAATAATTGATACAAGCTAATATGTTTCCCTTTATATTTATGTTTGTTTAATTATTTTAAATAAAATATATAAATGTCAAATATTATTCATAATATCTTTCCTTATCATTATCACTATTTTTCATAGAATCTGCAAGCTTTTGTGCAATAGATGTTGGATATTTACCATTTAGGCATGCTAAGCAAAGTTCAGTACGCTTTAACCCTATTGCTTCTACAAGTTTTTTCTGAGATAAATAAACCAATGAAGTAGCGCCTATCCTCTCACGTATTTTATTTATATCATTTTTTTCTTGGTATGCAATAAGCTGTTTGTGATTTGACATGTCAATACCATAGAAACACGGCGATATTATTTGCGGCGCCGTAATTCTTACATGAATCTCAGTTGCGCCACCATCTTTCAAAAACGCTATAATTTTCTTTAATGTTGTACCTCTAACTATACTATCATCTATCAATATAATTTTTTTATTTTTAATAATTTCTTTATTTAGATTAAATTTAAATCGCACTCCATCATCACGTGTTTTTTGTAAAGGCATTATAAAAGTTCTTGATATATATCTATTTTTTATAAGTCCTTCTGCAACTGGTATTCCACTAACTTTAGAATAACCATCCGCAGCAGGTCTTGCGGTATCTGGAACAGGAACTACAAAATCTGCTTCGACCGGTTCAATACTCGCAAGCAATTCACCAAGTTTTACTCTAATATTATAAACAGAACCAGCATCCAAATAAGAATCAGGTCTTGAAAAATAAACATACTCAAAGAAACAATGTTTTCTACCTTCATTTTTAATTATCTTTCTATTTATGTGATATCCTCCATCATATGTAGTTACGACAACAACTTCTCCCGGTTCTAAATCCCATTTCTTTTCTAAATTGTTGATATCAAACGCAACACTTTCTGAGGCAAATGCTACAATTTTATTTTCCTTATCACTTCCAAATGAAAGAGGCCGTATCCCATGTGGATCTCTAAATGCTATCAATTCACCATAGCCTGTTGCAACAACATCCGAATACGCACCTTCAACTTTATTCATCAAATTTTTTACTGCTTCAACTATATCATCTCTCTTCTTCAACTCTAATTCTAATAATTTAAGCATTATCTCTGCATCGCCATCAGAAGAGAACTCCACCCCTTCATTAATTAAATTTTCTCTGATCTCTTTATAGTTGACTAAATTTCCATTATGCGAAAGTAAAATTCCATTTCTGACATTGTAAGAAAAAAAGGGCTGCGCATCATTATCTGTAGAATGGCCTACTGTTGGGTATCTAACACTCCCAACCCCTAAATTTCCTTTTAGTTCATTCAAATCAAATTCTTCAAAAACCCTATTAACAAGATTTGCTCCTTTCTTAATATATATTGTTTTAACGTTGTTTTTATTATTGCTATAAATATCAATTGTTGCTATTCCTGCACCATTTTGACCTCGGTGCTGCAAACTAAATATTCCTTTATAAATATAAGGAGCAGAAGATTGATTATTAATTTCTGCTGTACCATTTCTATCACTACGTAGTATTCCAAATACCCCACATTCTTCTCTTTTCTCTTCTCTCATATAAACCATTATAATTATTAATTTTATATTTACCTTTATTTTAATCTTTATTTCATCTCGTTTTTATAAATTTTATAATTATAACAATTATAAATATAAATATAACAAATTGTAATGTATGAATTAAATATAATTACATAGGTATTATATAATTTATATTATATTTATATTATATAAATGTTTATTATAATCGTATTATTTATTAATAATTTGATTTTATAATTATATTATTTAATTATATTTAGTTCGTAATAATTTATTAATATTTAATATATTTTAATTATTCATTATATATTTTTATATCTATAATTTATTAAATTATTAATTAAGTATTAAACTTATATTTTTCTCTGTCTTTAATTTTTAATATTTTCTAAATCTTTTATTAGATATTAATTTTTTTTAAATTAGCCATTTAACGAATTCTAATAAAAATTTTTAAATATTGAGATTGTCTTTTTCTTTGAAATAAGTTAAAAAAGATGGATGAGAGTAATTGCTTTCAACAACTTTCAATAATAAAGTTGGTTTAATTATTTTAATTAGATATATAGCCAAATTGAATAAATAGGATCGGATACAAAGGATTAAAATTATAATATTATAACAGTTATTATAATAATTAAGTGATAAATATGGAGAAAAAAGATAATAAAAAAAACATTCAAGGTTCGAATGTTGGTATGGCAAACCTATTGCCTTATTGGTTTCTTCTTTTTACAATAGGCTTTGCATGGTTTATTCTTGCACCACTTATACCTGCGTTAATAGAAAATTTTAATGTGGGCTTAAGCGCAATATTGTTAATTATATCAACTTACGGATATACGATGGTTATATTAGGGCTTTTAGCCGGTTATATAGCAGCTAAATTTACAGTAAGAAGTGCGCTATATGGGTCTGCTCTAATATCTATAATAGGCTTAGTTGGCAGGGCATTAGCGCCAGATTATGCCGCGTTTCTTATTATGGGCATTATTGCAGCTATAGCTTACCCCCTTGCAATGGCGCCGGTAGGGAGCATTTCCGAATCAATATCTAAGGAGAAAGCACACACTATAGTAGGAGTAAGCGTTGGTATATTATTTTTAGGGATGGCATTTGGTGCCTTCTTTGGCCCGGGCTTATTTGATGCATTTAGCTTAAGCGGTGTTCTTTGGATAACTGCACTTCTTTCAATACTTGCAGGAATATGGATAGCATTTGGAATAAAAGGATATCCAACATATTATAAAGGCAAATCTCTAAAAGGGACATTTAAGTGGGGAATGCTAAAGAACTGGTATATAGGTTTTGCAATTGCGGCAATATCTGTAATGTTTGGAAGTGTTGCATCAACTGTACTGTTGCTACATAACTTTAGTAAAGATTACGCGTTAGCATTAGGTGGCTTATTAGGAGGGCTCGCATTCCTAGGATCAGCTTTAGGTGCAATAATATTACCACCGTTGTTTGAAAAATATGAGAAGCTGAAAACAGGCATTATAACTACTGCATTTTTAATGTTCGTAAGTGCTATTGTAATGTCAATGGGATTAGCTTATACAACAGATGCATTACTTATTGCAGTTGGATTTTTCTTCTTTGGATTCTTTGGTAATGCATTTTGGTCAATGGCATTAACATCAACTACAAATTATGTATCGGATCCAGCACAAGCAGGATTTGCAACGTCAATGTATAGTGTTGTTACAAATCTAGGCGTAGCAATAATACCAGTAATTTTAGGAGTATACTTTGGAAGCATGTCAACAATATATATAGGCGTTATTGCGGTAGTTATAATAGAATTCATAGCACTAGTAATAGCACCAGAATTAAAAACCAACAAGAAGTAAATTTTCTTTTTTTTATTTTTTTATTTTTTAATTTTTTAATTTATTTTTATAATTTATTTATCTAAAGTATATTACGCTTTTTTAATTCGAAAAGTGCCGCATTCTTCATTGTTTTATAATCGATTTCTTTTCCTGTAAATAATTTGAATGCAACTATTCCCTAATTTACAAGTAGCTCTAATCCATTTATGGTTTTTGCACCTGCATGTTTTGCATCTTTTATCAATTTATTTTTTAAAGGTATATAATTTGCATCAAATATTACCATACCCCTATTTAAAGTCATACCTTTTATTCCAAACACCCTCATTCCAAAGATAGCGTCTATGAGTCTGTTTTTAGGAATGTCAAATGCTACAAATACCTTATTAATTTTAAGTTTTTAAAACCCGCATTGTGTATAGTAGAAGATAATGAATGATGCGTAGACATTCCTATAATGCAATAGAGTTCTGTTTTATTATTTATTTTTAATAAATAATTTATATTAATGCACCATTCTTTTTTAATAGTTCTTGCAGTTCATTTATATTAATGTCTATCGCACTTTCATCATATTTAATTATAAGGTATGCTGCAGTAGCAGCGGCCTGGCCCATTGCCAATGATGTACCACTCACTCTTGCACTTGCTTGTGCAATAAAATCTGCACTTAAACATCTTCCAACTGCAAAAAGATTTTTAATCCCCTTGACAACTATTGCTTTATAAGGTATTTCGTACCAAGAATCATCACCGCCATTTAAGTGGATATAATAAACCCCTTTCTTTAAATCATGCACCTCTACTGGATGACCGCATCTTGCAATAACATCATTAAATTTTTTATTATTTAATACATCTTCTTTTTTTAGTACATACTCACCAATAGCACGCCTCGTTTCGCGCAAGCCGATATAAGGTGCAGAGCCAATCAAAAATGCATCTTCAAATCCAACTATATTCTCTTTTAAAAATTCAAATGATGAAAGAACCTGTATTCTCGCATTTTCTATCTCTTCTGCAATTATTTTACTGCTAGAAAAATTTGTTACAGCAACATGTGTTGCGTTGCATACAAATTCCCCCCTTCTACCTGTATTAAAAAGAAATTCATTATTAGAATGTGGTAAATAAAGTTTCTTTTCTTTTTCTGCCTTAACAACGAGTTTTGGTTGTATTCTTATTCTAGATAAATTTTTATTTTCATCAAGTACAACACTTATTTCATCAGGATGCTCTAAAGCATATTTAATTATCTTGTCCTCATTAATATTTCCTATTATAAATGGCAATGTTGCTTCTTGATGCACACCACTTTTCCCATTTCCACTCATAACACCATTTTTAATTAAATAAACGAGATCTGCATCACCACTTGCATCGATAAATACTTTACCTTTTAAAATATTCTTGCCATTTTTACCGGTAAATTCTATTTTGTTGATTGTTTTATCTTCAACTGAAGCACCAGTTACTAGCGCACTATAATATACATCAATATTTAATTTCATTGCCATATCATTTAGTGTTAATTTCATTTCTTCTGGTCTGAAAGGAATAAAGTTACCTATTTTACCATTTGTGCCTTTGTTCTTTTTTAAATTTTCAACTATTTCATCTGCAATTCCACCAACAATTTTTGTTTTCCCAGAATATGTATAAATTCCAAGGATTGACAATACATAACTGTTAGTCCAATTTCCACCTAACATATTATGTCGTTCTATTAATGCAGTTTTTAATCCAAGTTTTGAAGCAGAAAATGCAGCACCTATGCCAGCAGGGCCACCACCTACAACAATAAGATCATAATAAGGTTGCATTAAATCACAAAATAAATATCTCTAGAAATCTTTTTATTAGTTTATATAAAAATATAAATGTAAAAGAATAAGTATAAGGAAATATATTGCTAAACTTTTAATAAGCAATGTTTTATATTTTTTGTGTTATTTAAATATTAAGGTTAAATACTAGTATACTAAGTATCATTGATAAAAATATCAAAAATATTATTATAAATTTATTGTTAATATAATTAATATATAAATATTATTTAATATACTTAATACGTTAATTTTATATCAAATTAAAAAAAGATATTTAATTTGTAATTTATTTGATTAGCATTAATTAAAATATTAATTAATTTAAACAGATTATTTAACATAAATTATTATTTATTTTAAATATATTTAAATATATAATATCGTAAATATATTTTTGAAAATTATTATAATTATTATTTTAGAATATTAGTTAATTATATTTATTTTCAATATTTATTTTAAGGGTTCGTAGCTCAGTTTGGCCAGAGCGGCTGGCTTTTAACCAGTAGGTCAGGGGTTCAAATCCCCTCGGACCCGATTTATATTTTCTATACAAAAAGATTTTTGAAAATTCATTATTAAAGCGCGCTTAAAAGTATATTTTATATTTATTTAATCTTCTTCCACTTTAAGAAAATTGACATATGGTAATAGATAGCTTGAATCCTCAAGCTTTTTCAAAGATTCTTTTGCTTTTTGTATGTATTCATTGTTTTTTTCTATTGCAGCTTTTACAGGGCTAATTGAGCTATTTAAATTATTATATACTGCTACTATATTTGGCCTAAAATTATTTATGTCGCTAGTTGAATCTTTGAGCTTATCACGCTTTAAATAATTTAATATATCATCTCTTATTTGAAATGACATTCCTATATTAATTCCAAAATCTTTTAGGATTTTATTTTTGTACTCGTCCTTCTCATATACTGCCACTACGCTTGTAGCTGAAGATATTAGTGATGCGGTTTTAAGCTTTGCGATATTTAAATATTCATCTAGACTCAGTACTTGCCTGTTTTTTTGAGCGCCACTATCCAAAAACTCCCCTATGCACATATCCGCAGCCGCTTTTGATGTTATTTCCAAAACTTCCCGCCCATAAGCACTAGCAGTATTTACAGCAAGAGCAAAAAGCATGTCGCCAGCAAGTATGGCACCATCAATCCCATATTTTTTTTGTACGGTTTCTATACCTCTTCTTTTTTCATCTTTATCTATTATATCATCATGGATGAGAGATGCAGTATGTAGAAACTCTATTGATGCAGCAAGATCTATATATTTTTTTGGCTCTTTGCCAAGAATAATTGCAGAAGTTAAAACAAGCGCAGGCCTTATAAGTTTTCCGGGCGCTTTTAAAAAATGCATTGTTGGTTCGTATATTAAGCTGTTTTTTAAAAATTTGTCTGCGATTTCTATTATCCGTTCATTGGTTTTA
The DNA here is from genome assembly GCA_049966715.1 of Candidatus Micrarchaeia archaeon. Taxonomy (GTDB): domain Archaea; phylum Micrarchaeota; class Micrarchaeia; order Micrarchaeales; family Micrarchaeaceae; genus JAJZYD01. The sequence goes on along the minus strand of JBMFUB010000001.1, from coordinate 42,128 downwards.
TTAACCAGCCTGCTGATGTCGCCTGATATCTCAATCTCGTTTTTTGACATACAATCATTAAACAATATTTAATGCCGCAAGCATAATTGGTAATATTATTGTTGCATCGCCATCTATAGTTGTATATTTTGCTTTTTCTTTTACTTTGCCCCATGAAACCGCTTCTGTCATTCTGGCTCCTGAGAGGCTCCCATCATATTGAGATGCGGTTGTTATATAAACCGCATAATCTAAGCCGCCTTTAAATTGATTCCACCAGATAACATGATGCTTGCTTATACCACCACCAATCATAAGCGCGCCAGTAACCTTATTGTCAAAAGGTATATTGCTCAATTTAAGTTCATCTTTTATCAAATTAAGCTTGAGATTGTGATCCTGCGCAAAAAGCGTAAGTTGGGTTCCAAATGAACCATCTAATATACCTGGAGAAAAGATTGGAACATTGTTTAAATATGCCTGCCTTAATATTGAGCTCTCATCTTTTATTCTTTTTCCAAATTCATATGCAAGTTCACTCGCACTAAATTCATTTTTTGTCTTCTCATCGAAAAATTCTTTAATAATTTCATTAAAAGCATCTTCAACCTTTAGCCCATATTCATCTTTTTCTATAAAAACATTACCAAGCCTATAAACCCCTTTTTTGTGGAGATAAGAATCATCTACATTAAAGGTTCCTTTGCTGTATATACCGCCAAAAGCCCTTGCAATATCATGATCAAACATGCCTCCTGTTGTTATAATTGCATCAAAATATTTTACTGCACTTGCCAATGCACCTCTTAAACCCGTAGCAACAATATCTGCAGGAAATGAAAGGAAATTAAAGGATTTTTCATCATTTAGCATTCTTTTTAATATATCAACACCTTCAACAAGATGCTCACCAGAAAATCCACCGATGTCGCTCATTGCTTCTATTAGCTCACTTACTTTCATATCTTTCTTAAGTTTAATATCTCTTATTTTAGGTCCTAAAATATCATTTATGTTGCTCATTTTATCACTACCTCAATGCTAATATTTTATTTATCAATTTATTATATATTCTATATAATTTTTTCATATTAATTTATTTATATCTTTTACATTAAATTGATTATGTATATTAATTATACATTTATCTTGAAGTTGAAACCTCATCATTTAACAAACTTACCATCTCGGATTCTGGCGGCATTGGAGCTGAAGTATTATTTTGCGTATACATCATTACAATATCATAATTATAATAGTTTGCGTAAAATATTATAACACCCCCTTTGGAATTTTCTAACATCGTATAATTAAAATTGTCATATATACCATTATAAATGGGATTCATGTTTACTGTCCCCAACTTGTATATATTTAGCGCGACTTTTGAACTGTTAAATTCAGCATATGTTATATTGTATGTTCTGTTTGGGTCCGAGCTCGTAAAGTTTGCCAAGCCTAAATATTTTATATATGGAATCTTCATATATCCCGGGCTTTTACTATAGTTTGAGCCTTGATAATATACAACCTCATTCCAATTTCCACCTAGAACTGAGCTAACACTACTAGAATTTATTAAACCTAAATTTGGGTATGAAGATGAAAATACAGATGAGCTTGGGCTTGATGATGAAGCACCTAGAGTAGAGCCAGCTTTGAAAAATGCAAGTCCAAAAATTATGACCCCTATAACGACCAGCGCAACAACAACTACCAATATAGTATTCATATTAATCACTTAATTTAAATAATTAATAAATAAATAACTTACTGAAATTTTGCTTTTTACATTTTACTTTATTGCAATAGTTAATTTTATAATAATTTTAAATAGAAAAGTTTTCTAAGGTTCTAATTAATATTTTATTTTTCTAATATTTAAATAAGAATTATTTATTTAAATAGATTTAAGAATATTATAAAAATATAAAAGCAAACTAGAATAAAAACACTCAAAAAAATATAAACAGCAAATAATAAAAAATATATAAAAAAGAATAAAATTAAAAAATAAATAAAATTCAACCGATCATTGATTCTAATTTTTGTATTCCTGAAAGTTTACATACTGGTGCATTGTTGTTTATTGAAGGACATGTATATGCAATATAAATATCCGCTGCTGCATATTCGCTCCATGCAAATTGATCATTAAAATTCTTGAGCTGATTAAGAACTTGTGCATGAGTCATATATGCCAGTGGAATATCTGACGCACTTGTTGGTGTTGTATTTCCAAATACTATACCATCTGCACCATTAACAAATGTTGTGCCCCAATATGTGAATGGAGTTCCTTGGAATTGTTTGCTTGCATTCATAAATGCAATAGCATTTGCATATGTTGCATTTGGTGCATTACTTATGAAATAAGATAACGGCTGAATCTCAAATCCACCACTTAATGGAGACTCGTAATCTGCTGCGATAAAGTTTATATAAGGGCTTGAATAATCGCTACCATATGATACACCGCTTGGCGTTGTTATGTTTGCAGGCATCCAGAATATTGTAGGTATGTGACCATCACCCATTGCGCTGTAGCCCGTATACAAAGCACTAAAGTTGCCAAATTTTGCTAATGCTAAAGCCATTGCCCATCTATTTTCTGCACAATATATACAGCTAGTTGTTCCTAAAAAGACAACAGTCGGTTTTCCATTAATTATCATAACATTGCCTTGTGGGTTTCTCTGCACCATAATGCTGTCTGTAAGCGTATTATTAAGAAGCTTCTCTGCAGCAGTCTCATAATAACTCAATGGTGCATTATTTATTATGCTAAGCTCAGCACTGTTAAATGAATGTCTGTATGCGCAGCTACATAAGAATAACTTATAGTTGGTGTACTTGTATTTGAGCTTGGTGCCACAAGATTTGCAGCGGAAGTCGATGTAGATTTGCTAGCCGCGCTTGAAAATGTTTGATATAAGAAAAGCACAGCCAATATAACAACTGCAATAGCAAGTACGATATTTACTATCAACGATTTGCTAAGCAGTGCAGTTTCATTACTAATCTCTTTTTTAAGTTCTCTTTCACTTTCCAATAAAAACACCTTTCAATTTTTTTTAATATTTATTTTATATACCATGTTTATGTTTGTTTTATATTATATTTTTATTATTAATCAATTTAATTTCTAATTTTTTACACTATAATTTATAGGTTATATATTTATAATATTTATAATATTTATAATACATTTTTATAAAATATATTTTAATCATTCAATATAACTAGATAACGTTAGATAGCATTAATGAATGAATAAATATTAATTTAATTAATAAAATATAATATTACTTAATAATATGTTCAATTTTAATAATTAATTTAATAAGTAACATTTTAATAACATACTATATTTAATAATATACTTATTAAATATACAAAATAAATATACAAATTTTATTATAATAATTTCTTTATTAAATTTTATCTATCAGTGCTTTATAAAAATTAATTACATTTTGACATAAACATTAAGTAAAGACTAAATTAGCTATATTATTTAAAGTATTTAGGTGTTTAACATTGACATTAATTAAGTAAATTAACAATAAAAGTATAAAATAAAATAAAAAATAAGCACATATAAAATAAGTATTATAATAACTATAATAATAAGTAAATATATAATAAAATATATAATAAAAATTAGATAAAATAATTTTAAAATAAAAGGTTAAAATAAAATATTTTATAATTAAATATTTTTGTATTTATCTTCAATAGGCGTGATAATGGAAAAAATTAGAGCAAGTACTAAAAATTTTAAAGAAGAAGGAAAAAAGAATAAAAATGAAAATCCCAAACCATTTATAAAAAGTAAACCGCTGCGTATCATTTTTACGTTCTTGTTATTTATATTAGGTTTCACAATTATTTATATTTCATATATAGCAGTACTCATAGGTCCTCTACTTCAATGGACTTTTGCTCTTGTTTCACTTTTGCTTATAGGAATTATTATACGGGTTATCAATGGCTTCCAAGGTAGTAGCGGTTTATATCTGCTTTCAACAAAGAAAGGCCTTAGTATAATAGATAGCATTTCTAAAAAAGGGCAGTGGTTCTGGAAACACCTACCAATATGGGGTATTATGCTCGGCTTCGGCTTGCTTTCATATCCATTATTAAAAGGAAAAATTAGTAAATATGATTATATTTTTGGAATTATATCACTTATTTTTATATTGCTTATTGTCCTCCCAAGTACTGCAGAAGGAATACAATTTATAAATTTACCGCAATTGCAATCTTCAAATATATCCGCAAATTTATCAAATACCTCTTCTGGTGCTTCAACATCCTCAAACAATATTCTTAACATAGCATTAATACTACCGATAATTTCATTAGCTATTGGTATAATATTTGGTTTAACTGGATATATTATGTTTTTATTAGTTTATTTAACGGCGATAGATTTTGTTGCTCTAGGTAATGCACTTACAGTAACTGCGCCGGTCGCAAAAACACAAATGCTTCAAAGCATAGTACCGGGTTTAGCCCCAGTAATACCTGGAATTGATACACCGCTACTTGCTGGATTGGTATCACTTATAATACTACTAATAATACATGAATTTTCACATGGTATTCTTTCGCGCATAGAAAAGGTAAAATTAAAATCATTGGGGCTCGTAATTTTTGGTGTTATACCCATTGGTGCTTTTGTAGAGCCAGATGAAAAAGAGGTGCTAAAACTAAAATCAATGAAACAAACGAGGATATTTGCTGCAGGATCTGCAATAAATCTTCTTGCATCTATATTATTTTTTGCACTTATGATCTTGATGTTATATTTTGTTATGCCGAATATATATTCAAATGCAGTTTTCATACAAAGCATAATACCAAATACACCTGCTTACAATGTACTTAAACCAGGAATGCAGATTTTAGCATGGAATAATGTACCAATAAAAAATATTTCAAGTTTTGCTATTGCAGCCGCAAATGATCTTCCTGGAAAACAAATTACTGTTTTAACAAATAAGGGCACGTATTCATTTAATGCGATATCTATTGATAATTCTACAAAAGGATATATAGGAATAACAATAGGAAATAGAATTAAAACAGGCTTTTCATCTCAATTATTATATTTTATCTTTACCACCATTGTCCTATCTTTTATATTTAATCTTTCTATAGGGATAATTAATTTGCTGCCATTACCATTCTTTGATGGATGGAGAATATATAAAACAAATATCAAAAATAAAAATATAATAAATGCTTTTGTTGCATTTGTTTCTATTATATTTTTAATAAATGTTTTATTTTTGATAATTAGTGTAAGTGCATTCTAAATATCTAAATTTGCTTTTTATATTTATTTTTATATTTTACTATTATTGGCGATTAATGAAAGTATGCACTTTTTGCTGATTCTCTGCACCGTTGACTGAATCTAATGTATAATTATAAATATTATTTATCGTTTTCTTATACCAATCCTCAAATTCATGAGGATTTTCTATGAGTGGTATAGATATTGTAAATTTATTTTTGTGTTGCTTATCATTTTCACCACATATAAGCAACTGTCCAGAAGTATCATAATTTACTAATTTATAATTATTATTAAATTTTATATTTATTTTGTCCCCATATTCTTTTCTTGAAAGATAGCAGTTATAATAAACATTATTATCTTCGGCAATTTTCAATACATTTATTTTAACACTTAAATGTTCTTCAATAATTTTGTCAAACAATTCTTCAACAAACTTTAATGCTTTGATATTTTCATTTACATTTTTATCGTTGAAAAAAATATTTATTTCGTGACTACTACCTTCTAGCCATACTTTTATGAAGTGCTCTGAATTATTTGTAGTGCATTCTTGATAACCTTTAATCTCTATATTAAAGCTAAGAAATCTTGTCTTTTTAGATTTATTTTTAACTTTATTTTGGAATGCCATAATTCCACTTTAATAATAATTATTTATTCTATTTTTCAGATATTTAAATACTTTCATTAATTTTTAAAAATTATTATTTAATTATATAATAAAAACATAATAAAAATAGCTAAAATAAATAATATTTACTTATAAAAAATATTAATAAATGAAAGAAAAAATGCCAAGAAAATTACGATACTCTAAATAATATTGAGGTTATATAAGAAAAATATAAACAATATTAAAGAGGAAAACTACAAACGTTTTCATCTCTACATTTTTAAATCTTTGATTTTTCCAAAATCAATAGTTGCGCCATATCCAACTGCAATCGCATGCATTGAATCAACATTAATATTCTTAAAAACAGGCGCTAATAACTCATTTTTAGGTTTCATGTTTATATCTGAAGAGCTAGCAAAATAGCTTATTGCAGGTAAAACTAAAATAGGTATATTGAAGTATTTTCCAAATAAAAAGCATTTTACTCTTTCTATACTTCCAGCCATAGTTTTTATACCAATCCCAGGATGCTCATGCCCCATAATAAGCATTTTTGTTTTTTCTATATTTTTTGGGAGCTCTTCTCCATGAAAAAAGAGATAATTACCAAGCTTGGCTTCTTGTGTGTAAATTGTAAGTTTAAATGGCTCTTTATATTTATCAACAAAATTATCATGATTTCCCTTTATTAATGTAAGAGAAAGACCAGAGGTTTTGGCAAAATTTATGAAATCATATAATTCATTAAATTCCTCCTCATCAACCTTTGAAAATTCATTTTTTATATCACCATCAATTATGAGCTGTTTAGCTTTGTGTTTCTTTAATGCTTCTAATATTGCATCTTTTATGTATTTTAAATTTACTTTTGGGATAGCCGTGCCGCTCGTTTTTGCCATTACACCTTCATAACCTAAATGCATATCTGCTATTGCAAATGCATCAAGGCTCTTTATGTATGCAATCGGCAATCCATCTATAAGCTCTATATCTTTTGTAAGTATCATTTCTTTATTCGCCTCATTACTAATTTATGAAGTTCCTGAAGATATTTATGTCTTTCCTTCATCATTATTACATCAGCTTGTCCAAAAGTCATAAGTGTGTGTGAGAATGGGCTTGGCGAGGGGGTTTTTATAACTTTGCATTTTATCTCGCCTGTTTTAATTTTTTTTAAGACCTCTTCTGCTCTTGGCAAGTCCATCATATCATTCATTATTTCTCTATAAGTTTCTCTTAATATCGGAAAATTTGGATCTATCTCTTCTACTGCTTTAAGAAGTATTTGGGAGCTTACTTGCTGCCTGTTAACAGACATTTTATATCCTCGGTAATTTCTAAGCACCATAAAGCTTCTTGCCGCTACATGCCTAAATTTCCTTCTCATAAGCTCAGTATTTCTTATATTGCGTTTTAATAAAGGTATAATACTATATGATGAAAGCTCATCCATTATCTGATCTAATAATTTTTGATTGAGTATTGGATTCTCATTAAACATAATAACAAAACCATTGTCACTTACACTTATACTTATATCGCTATTAGTAAGCTCCCCTATTTTTATTGCTATTGCTCTCGATAAAGCATCATTAACCCTCCTCCCAAATAATGAATGAAATACTGTATAGTATTTTTCTTCTTCAATATCTCTTGTAATTTCAACAAGAAGAAGATTTTTATTTGGTATTTCTTTTGCAAATAAATATTGCTCCAAAAAATATTGGAAGATACTGCTTTTAGAATTTTCATTTATAGGAAGCTTTGATATAAGTTCATCAATTTCCTTTGGTATATTTTTAATATTTCTTGTATTGAGTTTTTTTATCTTCTTTTCTTTTACGTATTTTTCAATTGCATTTTTCATTTCTAATCTAAATTCATTTATATTATTTGCAAGTTCATATGATAATGGAAGTTGCTCTGAAAACCAAGGAGGTATTGTCGGTGCATTTGAGTCTGAATCAATAACATAACAACGCATTCCTTTAGCATATTCAAACTTGTAAAGTTTGCCACCAAGCGTAAAAATATCCCCTGGTTTTAATTTCATCATAAATTCCTCTTCAATATTTCCAACCCACTTTGAGCCATTGAATACATTAATTGCCACTTCATCAGGTATTGTACCAAGATTAAGCATATATATTACATTAATATATTTTCCTCTTCTGCCAAACATATTTTCATTTTTATCATACCATATCTTTCCATATACTCGTCTACTTTCTAATCCTACATAATTTCCAGCAAGATAGTCAAGGAGAGATATAAAATCACTTTTTTGGAGATCATGGTAAGCATACGCTTGTTTTATTAGGAGAAATGCCTCATCAACATTCCACTTTTTGTTTAGGGACATTCCGACAATATGTTGTGCAAGCACATCAAGCGCATTATGGGGCACCGTAAATGAATCTAGCTTTTTCTTAAGCGCAGAATCGAACATTACTGCACATTCAATCAAATCATCTCTATTAACAACAATAGATTCGCCTTTAGCAGTCTCTTTAAATGAATGTCCCGCCCTGCCAATTCTTTGGATGGCTCTAGTTACGCTTTTAGGAGAGCCGAGCTGGATTACAGTTTCTATTGAGCCGATATCAACACCTAGTTCTAAGCTAGTTGATGAAACAGCACATTTTAATGAACCTTTTTTAAGAAGCTCTTCAACCTCAAGCCTTGATTCTCTTGAAAGAGAGCTATGATGTGCCGCAATTTCCTCTCCATATCCAAATCTCTTTTTAAGATTGAAAACAACTCTTTCAGTTCCACTTCGGGTATTTGTAAAAATTAAAGAGGTTTTGCTTTCCTTTATAACCTTGTCTATTTCTTTATACATCGCATCTTCTATCTCTTTGTCATCAGCATATATTATATCTTTTACAGGGCTTACAACTTTAACATCGATCTTCTTGCTCCATGAAGCATCAACAATTTTACAATCGTTTGGTTCACTTCCATTATATCCAACAAGAAATTTCGCCGCTTCATCAAGAGGATATAAAGTGGCACCTAAACCTATTCTTGCAAAAGGTTTATTGGTCATTGCAGCGAGTCTTTCGATAGAGAGCGATAAATGAACGCCTCGTTTGTTATTTGCAAGCTCATGAATTTCATCAATAATAAAATATTCAACATCTTTTAGATTCTCAATAAATTTTGGGGAGTTTATTAATATAGCAAGACTTTCAGGAGTTGTAACTAATATGTGCGGCGGATGCTTTAACATCGTCTGCCTTTCTTTTTGTGTTGTATCTCCAGTCCGCACACCGATAGTTACTTGTTTTATTCCACCTTTTATTATTTCAACCCCCATCTTTTTTCTTATTAATTCGAAAATCTCATCAAGAGGTTTTGCAAGATTCCTTTTAACATCATTGTTTAGAGCCCGCAAAGGAGAAACATAAATGCAGTAGATTTTGTTTTCCAGCTTACCGCTGAGCGAGTACTCAAAAAGCTTACTAATAATGGTAAGAAAAGCAGATAGAGTTTTTCCAGAGCCTGTTGGTGCCGTAATCAAAACATTGCTTTTATCATTAATGAGTTTAAAGCTAAACTTCTGAGGTGGAGTTATTTCTTTAAAATTAGATTGAAACCACTCTCTAACATATGGATTTAATACCGCAAGGCTTTCTTCATCTTTAAAAGGTTCGGTTAAATATTGAATCATTTTAACACTGACAGTTGATAAATCTTTAATAAATATTTATTGTATAAGAAAAATAATAATATTATATTAATTTTGATACTATATTTGTGTATATTGCATTTATTATAATTTATATTTAATAAAAAAGATATATAAAATAATCAGAAAATAAGTAGGAATCAATTATATAATTATTATTTAAATTTTATAAATTATATAATTTAATAGATAATTAAGTGAATATTAACATAAAAATAAATAAAGATAAAAAAAAGTTTATTATTATTTGTTATTATTGTATTATCTGTTATATTACTTATTGTTGTGCTGTTATTTTATTGTGCTTATTTTCACATCTTTTACTCTTTTATTTATACTTTAGTCAGTATTATTTATAAATTGAATGATACTCTGTACCTTGATCATCAATTATTGTTATGCATTCACCTTCACATTCTATTAAGCAAGCTTGGCATAATATACATGCATCGCCATTAACTGCTACTGATTTATGTTTGAAATGATCATGGCATTTTTGAACATCATTATTCCATTTTGCATATACTTGAGGATCATTTTTACCTTTCCATTGCTGCTCCGGGGGTGTTGCATCACTATTTATAATACCTTTTGATCCATCAGGATCCTCTGCAATCTCTTTCATTTGATAAACTGCAACAGGACAAACATCAGAACAGTGTGCACAACCAGTACATTTTGTTTTATCTACATAAACTTTCATCTACTCACTTAATTAATTTTCTTTTATAATTTTGTCAATAAAACATTAAAAAGGAAGCTTTAAAAAAATTTAGATATAAAAAAGGAAGAAAAATAAAAGAGATGTAAAATGCACCCTCTTTAGCTCATATTTGCTTTATTTATTACATCTCTTTGCATTCTTCTATCTATACAAATTAGCTTTATAGATCAGCCAAACAGACTTGCTAAACCGCCAGCAGCTTCTTCTTCACTCTTCTTTTCTTCTTTCTTCTCTTGCTTTGGCTGCGCCTGGGCTTGTGGTGCCGCTGAAGGTGCTGCAGTTGCTTGTACATTCTGAGCATTCTTTATTATCTCTTTTATATTTACATCTTTCAAAGATGCAACTACTGCTTTTGCTCGTGCTTCATCAGGATTCAATCCTGCTGCTTTTACAACTTCTAGAAGATTTTTTTCATTGATTTCTTTTCCGGCTGCATCAAGAAGCAATGCCGCATATATGTATTCCATAAATTTCACCTTAATATTATTTATTATTATAATTTTTTATATTTATTGAAAAATAATACAAATTCCTAATTCTTTTCTATTCTTTCATTTTACATTGCTATTTAATGTTGCTGCAGTTTTTGAAGCTCTTTCTACAAGCTTCTCTGCAATGCCAGGCTCATATATTGAGCGTTCGAGCCCCAGGTATAAAGCTTCATTATAAGCGCGTGCTATAAATATTGGTATAGTATAAACATTTACAATCCCTGCTTTAAGCGATAGATTAAATGCACATACGAAGCCTTTTGCAATATCATTTGCAACCTGTTCACTTGTTATGTTTAATATATCTTTTCTAAATAATATGCCATTTGAAACAAAGCTTGAAGGCTCAGCAACAACTTTGAATGGTAGTATATCGAGAAGCTTTAGGGCTTTTGCTATCGCTGGGCTTATTGCAGAGCCGGATTTAACAAGAACTTTGCTTTTAGCTATTATAACCTTCCCTTTCTGAATCTGAACATCAATACCTGCCTGCTTAAGCTCTGTAACAGTTTGGCCTGGCTGAACATTCGTCTCGCCTTCATTTATCATTATGTCTATTGGCGCAATCTGATTTGGCTTTGCTGCGAGCTTTAGCTCATATTTCTTGAACTCCTTCATAAGCTTAAGAGGATCTTCATTACTTAGCAATATTGCGGATGTACCATTAAGCTCATCTACTAATTGCTTTGTATTTTCATTAGATTCTAAAATCTTCTTCAAAAGGCTCTTTTTAGAAATAATAAATTTCACATTATTTTTAAGTTTATTCCTTGATGTTTGAATCAATCTATCAGGTATATTATTTACTTGCAATATACCAATAGTTTTATAATTCTTAATCTCTTTTGCTTTTTCTTCTACAAATTTTTTCTTGTCCTCTTTTGTAAACATAATAAACACCTTAAAGCAGCCTTAAAGGTTTGCTCATTGTAAGTTTAACATAAACAGATTTAATATGCAGCTTCCCAAATTTTTTTGCAAATGTATTAATGACTTCATCAATATTTTCTGCGAGATCTTCGTTGCTCATTTTTTCCACACCAACACTGCAGTGAACCGTTGGCAGATATTTTCCCTTGCTTTTTATATATATAGTGCTGCTTATATCTTTAATAATATTCTGTATATCACTTCCTGCAATCGGCTTTGGCATTTTGTTTCTAGGACCTAAAAATTGTCCGAGCCCTTTAGCTATCAAAGGCATTAATGCTGGTTGCGCTAAAAGCTCATAATTAAGCAATTCATTAAGCCTCTTTTTATCATTTGCTATTGTTGGTATTTCCGCAGCGGTTACAACCTTAACCCCCGCACTCTCAGCTTTTGAAGCTACGTTTTTGTCATCTGTAAAAAGCATGATCTTACTTTCTCTTCCTTTTCCTTTTGGAAGTTTTATACTCATATTCAATCTATTATCAGGTTTGCTGAAATCAATCTCTCTGAAATTAACGATTAAATCAACACTTTGAGCAAACTTTCTCTTCCCTTTATTTTCATTCATAAAAGTATTTAATTTATCAAATAATTCTTTCTCCATTTAGATCCCTCCTGCCAATGGCAGTAAAAACGGGAAAAGCAGAATAAACGCTTTCCTTGTTTATTTATTTAGATGTGAAATATTTATAAAGATTATGGTATTATCAAATTTATTAATCAACATAAATATATCAATTAAAATCCACAATTTTTTAATATTTTATCTAAATTTATTATTAAAGTATTTATTAAAATATTTCAAAATATGTTTTTTTTGTTATTTTTGTTATCAAATATATTTATTTGTTATTGTATTTATATTCATTGATTTTATTTTATTGATTTATACTATCTATTTAATCCAGATTCATTCTATTTATTTTAATCATTTTGTATTTTATTTTTATTTCCTTTTTTAACTCACTTTTGTTGAGAATTGCAAAACTTTTTCTATAGTATAATAATTTTTAGGTAGTGCGGTAGAGGTATAATTTATCCAAACATAATCTGTAACTGTTGAGCCCGGCGCTTCAGTTTCTATATTGCTTCCATCATAGCAGTAAACTTGAATAGTTGCAGAAGAATCGCTATACATTATTATACCGTTAGAAAGCATGTTGTTCGGATAATATTGATGAGCCTGATTATAACCTAATAAATAAATGTTTCCGTATTGTGGAGCATAATTTGTTGCATTAATTGCGCTAGAACACGCCACAGCGGTTATATTAATAGCACCACCTATAGCTTGGGAAAATGAAAATGTTAAGATTCCATTAGAAGAGTATAAGATGTCGCCACATGAAAATAGAGGTGCTGAAGTACATGATTGTGGTGCTATATTTACACCAAGAATATTTATTTTCATTATAATCGCAATTACTGCTATTATTATTGCAAGTGCTATACTATATGCGATCATAAAATCTATTGCAGATTGAAGCTTATCGTGTTTCATGTAGTCCAATCATCTTTAAATTATTATTATTTAAAACTCTTGTAAATATTTATAAACATTTAACCTTATTTTCCTATTTATTTATCGCTCTTTTTACCAACACGCATTTTAACTCCTTCAGAATCTCTTGTTATAATAATATCAAAGTCTTCATTGCCAAAGATCTTCTGTAATTCATCATAAGTATAAGAGCCTATATCGTTTGTAGAAACCCCTTTGTTTTTAAGAACTTCATTCCTCCTTTCTTTTAATTTTTCTTTCTCTGAAATAGTAAACTGCAGTGTTAATTTCGGCACTTCTTCAGTTTCAAATAATGAATCAATATTAAGATCAATCTGTTTATAACCTGCATCTTGTATTAAGAATGGCAGCACAGCATTAAATTCTTTTTGCACCTCATGAACAACTTTGTCTACATTTTCACGCATACCTGTAATGACAAATTCATCGCTGTTTAAAAATCCAACAAAAACATTTGGTGCATTCTGCTTTATTGCATCTTGAAGCAGCTGTGAAACAAGCCTTAGGATTGTTATTGCATAATGCTCCCCAATTCTCGATGCATAATCGCCAAGACCATCTATTTTTAATATTCCAATTGTATATTTCTCCCCTTCTTTAATAGAATGCTCTATCTCATTTGAAATCCTTTCCTCATCAGGTAAATCTATAAGTGGATCAAAGCGTTTTCCCTTTTTCTCTAAAAATAGAGTAACGAGAGTTCTAAGTTCGCTAGGATCAAAAGGCTTTTTTATATAATAATCAGCACCATATTTTATTCCCTTAAATCTATTACTTGTTGGATCCATAGCACTTACAAGTATTATTACAGTATTTTTAATTTCTGGATCTGATTTAACAGTCTGGCATATATCCAATCCATCTTTATTGGGAAGCATTAAATCAAGTATAACCAATTCAGGTTTTTGAGATCTTATCGCAGCAACCGCTTCTCCACCATCATATATCTGTGTAATATTATAATTCTTTCCTATTGAAAGCGCCATGAGTTTATTGATATTTTTATCGTCTTCGACAATAATAACTTTTTTTAAATGGTTCTGTTCTTGTAGCATATAGTATGTTAATATACCACCATTGCTCCTTGAAGCAATAATTCTATTTTTCTCCAATTCTGAAAGCATGCTATTAAGCACATTTTCAGCTATGCCGCGACTAAATGCAATATCTCTTAAATCATTAAAAGATATCTGCTGCTTCTCATTCAATATACTTAATAAATCATTTTTGAATACTTCCTCTCCAGTCATAAGAACACCTTAAATATAACTTACTACAAAAAAATATAATCCTTTGCAAAAAATTTGTATAATTGAAGTATCATAAAATATTTGTAAAAAATAAAGATAATATTTTAAATCCTTTTATCTAATAATCTAAAAGAAGGGGATTATTATGGAAGTCATAAATGTTAAAAAAAATAATAAAAATAAACAAAAAGTAATCGGAAATAATAAAAATAAAAGAAATTTAAAATATTTAGGTTATATTATAATATTTTTACTTTTTGTCTTAATTATATATTCAATAATAAATATGTTTTTAAATTATAGTGGAATTGAGGAGATAAGCCAACCAACAATGCTTATTTTATTTAATTCTCCGAAATTGATATCTTTATATGGAAATGAATATTCGATACAGTTTCTTGCATATTCAAATTATAGTTCAGAAGCTACATTTTCTATAACAAAATTTCCAATATTTGTAAATCCAACGATGATTGTTGAAGTACCCTTGAATAATTTTACTGATGTTAACTTAAACAGTAGCTATGCAGATTTAAGGATTATGTTAAAGAATATTGGCTCAAATGGCGCAGAGGTTGAGCTAATACCAATACAGCTAAGCTTGATGGAAACGCCAACAGCAGAGAGAATCTCTTTTATAAACAATACATTAAATATGGCGATGCGTCCAAGCAGTGGGGCTGGCAATAGCTCAAGTAGCCGCAGCACCACAAGCTCAAATACGCCAAACTCAAATACGATTCCGTCAAACACTATCGCATCAAATACCCCATCGAGCACACCAAGCGGTACTCAAAGCCCGTCAAGCTCAACAAGCACAACAGAGGCAAACACAATAGCATTGAATAAAGCCAAGAGCATTTTAAGCACGAGTGCTTATTATCCAATAATGCTCAACTATACAATATTATACGCAGATGAGGTTAACTGCAGTGCATCAAAATATAATAGCACATATTTCAACCTATATGGAGTACAGGCAACAGGCTCTGATAGCTACGCTAACATAAGCTCACTTGTACCATATAAACTTACACTAAACATAACAAACTCAACCCCACAGCTTTATACTGCAATTTATAAAACCTACTCAAAAGATCCAGATACAACGGGAAACGCTATAATAATTACTATGAATTTAAGCACTAATTCAATAGTGAATACAACATTAAAAGGAGCATATCTTGATATGAATTCCATATCGCTTGAAACTGGATATCTAAAAGCAAATAGGATTGGCGCTTGTGGAATATTTATATGCTCAACATCGAAACAATGTTGACATTCAATTTATTTTTATTTTTTAATTCTTTTTAATTTTATTTTTTAGATGCAACAACTTATTTATTTGCACAAAAAGAGTTTTATAATATTTAATTAATTTTTTATTGATTTATTCATTATTAATAGATTTATACTTCCATTAGTCTATTAGCAACAACTTTTATTAAGTGATTGCTGTAACTTCAAAAATATAATAGTGGCATTAATAAATATTAATTGATGCATAGATTTTACTTCTTTTCTTCTAAATTTTTACTGTTATTGTTGCTCTCTTCAATAAACTTCTTGCCAAGCATCGCTCTGTTCTCCAGCTTCTTTTCTATATCTTCTAATTCCTCGGGCTTTAAAACTTTCTCTAAAATTAGTTTTGAATAGTCTAAAGAGACTTGTGAAATATCCATGAGCAATGATTGCAATTGGCTCACTTTAAAAACCATCTCCCTATCTGGCTTTAGTATTTCAACTCCAGCAGGTGCATATTTGAATGCAACAGTTACCAAAGGCATAAAATTATCAAAAAGAGCAGTTATTTCTCCGCTTGTTACATAAACACCATGGCTTTCTATAGGTTCTTCTATACTTCCATAAACATAAACAATACCGTGCTCTTTCATTAAGCCATTGTTAATTAAATCAATAAGAAGCGGCTGTAGTTTACTCTTGTCTTTATCTTGAATATCAAAGTAAAATTTTACTAATACACCTCCTTTTGCTATCTTTTCCTCAGTAACTATATCAACATCATTTTTTTTAGCCATAAACACACCAATTTATTTTTATTATAATATTCTTTAAATTTATTTCTATATTTATTTTTTAATTTATATATATTATTTATATTATCGATTTTTATATTATCAATTCATCTTAATTTTTTATTTATAATATAATTAATAATTATTGCCTATAATCTTTAATTTTTTTAATATGATATTATCATATAATAAGATAATAAATACACACATTTTAATATTTTACATATTAACTTTGATAATTAATGCCTGCTAATATATTTATAACATCTGCTAACATTACGGTCTGTTCGGTTCCATCAATCAAATTCTTTATTTTAATATTACCGAGCTTTTCTTCTACATCACCAACTATAATAGCATATTTATATTTTAGTGCATTTGCATACGCTAATTGATTTGATATATTTCTACTAGTAACATTCATATCAACAGATATGTTATTATTGCGTAGCTCATTTGCAATTTGGAGCGCATATTTATAATTATTATCTTTTACATTTACAACAAATACATCCGCGGTATTTATTTTCGGCGAATCAGAAAATCCAAGTATATCAAGTATTCTATCAATACCCAGACTTGTACCAACAACAGGAACTTGCTGCTTATTATTTATAAGTTGGATTAAATTATCGTATCTTCCACCTCCGCCAATAGAGGATTTAATACTCGCTTCATTTACATTATATTCTACAACCATTCCTGTATAGTAATCAAAACCACGCATCAGTGACATATCAATAATTATCTTTCCACTCAATTTATAAAAATTTAATAGTTCGATTAAATCATTTAATTCTTTCCCGACATCTGGCGAGTAGTTATTAATATATGCAAGAGCATCTTCATTAGATTTATTTTGTTTTATTAGGTATCCAAGCTTATCTAATTTATCTCCAGTGATTCCTAATTTCTGCAAGGCATCTAAAACACCGTCTTTGCCCAATTTATCAAGTTTGTCTATAGCGCGCATTACATTTATCTCCAAATCCCCAGTTATATTTATAGATTCAAGGAGTTTTTTAATAAATCGCCTGTCATTAATTCTTATAATGTAATCAATATTAAGCTCTTCAAGCACTTTAGCTTGTACTGCAATCACCTCTGCATCAGAAAATGTTGATCGACTTCCAACTATATCAACATCAGCCTGTGTAAATTCACGGTATCTGAGTTTTTGCGGCTCCTCCTTCCTCCAACATTTGTTTATAAAATAACGCTTAAATGGCATTGGAATTTCTTGGTGCATAGCGATAAATCTAGCAAGCCCTAAAGTTAAATCAAAGCGCAATGCAAAATCCTCGTCTTTTATTTCAAAAACCTCTTTCGAACCTTCGCCAATACCTCCTTTTATCTGCATTAATTTAATAGACTCAAAGACAGGAGTTTCATAGGTTAAAAATCCAAATTTTTTATATACGTTTTCTATTTTATTTAGTATTTTATTTTTAAAGAGCGCCTCATTTGGCATAAGATCCCTAACACCTCTTGGAAAAGGTATATTTTGCATTATATCACAATTTTATTAACGTTTTATTCTAAAATATTAATTTAAACTATTAATATTATTTGTTATTCTTTTTATATTTACCCTTTCATTTTATTATATATTAATAATAGCTATTAATTTACATTTTATTTATATTTGGAATTTATTTATTGAAAAATAAAATAATATTATTAATATGTTAAATGCTCTTATACATATTAATATTATCAACATAGCCTACATTATTAAAAAACGCAGCTTTTGGTATAACACCTGCTTTTCTAAACCCCAGTTTTTCATATAGACGTATTGCAGCAAGGTTATGTGAATAAACGTGCAATGTAAGAATTTGACAATTCTGCTCTTTAGCAATTCTAATTAAAATATTCATTAATTCGTATCCCAGCCCTTTGTTTCTAAAATCTTTGCTAATTATTATACCCAACTCACCGATATGTTCTTCTCTTCCTAAATGCTTTATTAAATCAGCATATGCAATTAGTTCATCATTATACTCAGCAATAATTGATAGCCCTTTATTTTTTGCCATATTATTTATTAAATTATAAACATAAGAAAATCCTGAATTATAATCCTGCTTTTCACTTAATAATATAGGTGCATCTTCTTCAATTAACTTATTTGTAAATTCAACTATATTATTAACATCTCTTGAATCAATAGCTCTTATTTTAATTTTTTTATTGTCTTTGGTAATAAATTCTTCTATAAATTCTCCAGGGTCCATTTAAGTTACCGTGATAAAATATATAACTTAAAAATAAATTATAAATATAAATTAATATAATTAATATAAATATTTGATAGATAAATTATATATTAATATATTAAGCATTTAATAAAGCAATTCCTCAAGATTAGATAATACAATATATCTTTTTAGACAGTGCATAATTAATTTCTTATTTATATCATTAATATCAGTAGGAAATATAGAGATGTTGTGTGATATTTTCACACAATAGATCCTGCAGAATTTCTAAGCATATTTTATAAAAATATCAAAAGCAATTATTTAAAAGAAAAATGAAATAATAAAAATAATAGGCAATATAAAACAAATCAGATTATTTTAATTATTTTATAATTTTATCCAACCATTTTTTAACCATATCTTTTGGCATCGCCCCTATTTGTGCAGCTTTTACTTTGCCATTTACAAAAACTAAAGTTGTTGGTATACTCATTATATTATATTTTTCTGCGATTTCGGGATTATTGTCAACATTTAATCTTACAAATTTTATTTTCCCTTCATAATCCTTTGATAATTCATCAAATATTGGTGAATATACTCTGCATGGACCACACCATTCTGCCCACATATCTATTACTACAGGTATATTTGATTTTAATACTTCTTCCTCAAAATTAGATTGCTCTATATCTTTTACAACCATTTTTTTTCACCTAAATACAAATTATAAATATTTATAAAAATAAAATTAAAAACAATATATTTGCAATATGAATTATACCCTAATTTATTTAAGCTTTTCTTATATATTCGAGAAACACCTCTTCTGGCTGTGCACCTTCAAATGATTCCTTATCATTTATCACTATTTTTGGAACCGCCATAACCCCATAATCTTGTGATAAATCAGGGAACTCTGTTGCCTCTATCATACTGCTTTTTATTTTATTGTTTTCTAGGGTAAATTGGTGTGCAGTTCTGACTGCTTTAGGGCACCACGGGCATGTTGGTGTAACAAATATTTTAATATCGATAGGCTTATCAAATTTTTTAAGTGCTTCTTTCGTAGCGGCACTTAATCTCGTTTGACCGGTTGAAACATCAATTATATCTTCAAGCAGTGAAGCAAATTCGTAACCTGTTGGTATTCCAAAATAATACATATTATATATTATCTTGCCGCCCAATACAATAGCGGGTACTTTATCAATTCCCATAAATTTTGCCTCTTTAGCATTTGAAACTATATCATATTCAGTTACTTTTAATTTTGAACTTAAAGCACTCAACTCTTTTAAAAGTGCTACAGTTTCAGAACAATACATACATTTCGATTTATCTTTTGATGTAAAAACCATTATGTTTACATCATTAACTAGTTTGCTGTCGAAAATTTTCTTTATTTCTATTTTATCCTCATTTTTTATAAATTCCATTTTATCACTTTATTATTATTTATTAATTATATTATTATTGAGTATTATTAATTATTATTGATTATTAAATATTAATTGAATATTAATTATTTTTATTTTATTTTTATTGAAATTTAAGATTATAATTATTATATAATTATATGTGCTGCATAAAAGACTATTCTGTAAATCTTTAAATCAATCAAAAACAAAAATAAATTTAAATATATATAAAAATAGCAAAAAGCACTATTATTAACAGCTATTTTCCTTTATTTTTCGTTGATTTTCTTTTATATTTTTTAATATATTAATAATATTTTTATGTTATTATTCAATTAAATATTTATACTTTTTGTTAACGATATCGCACGTATAAAACTTTTATTATCTTAATATACCGTCGTGATGGTAAATTTATTATTAATAATATTAGCAAAGTTAATAATGTAAATATAAAATAATAATATATTTATATTAGTACTTAAACAATTTATTATATGATGACAATGCACTACGCTGAGCTTTTAGCTATGAAGAAGATCTTGAGTGCTGATGCTTAAAGCACAACTAAAGTATAAATCAAATAATTTGGAAGGTGGTTTTTTGGGAATATCTAAATTAACGATAAAAAAAATAGTTAAAAAAAATAATATTAGAATTAGTGATAATGCTGCAGAAGAAATAGCGAAATTATTAGAGAAAAAAGCCTCAATAATTGCAAAATATGCAGTAAATAGAGCCAAAAAATCTGGTAGAAAAATTGTACTTCAAGAAGATATTGACTCTTATAAAATAAAATTTGATTAAAATAATATAAGACTTAATTAAAAATTTATTTATTATTAATTTAATTATATATATGTTAAAATATTAAAATTAAATATTAAAATTAATTTATACTAATACTATTTGTATTATTGTATTAAAAATTTATATTATTTGTATTAAAATATTGTATTAAATATTTATTTTGATAATATGATTCAAAATGACAAAAATAGAGAATAATAATATTGACGAAAAAGCAAAACTCGGCTTAATAGCTGGTAAAGCGCGATTAGATATTAATAATATTATTATATTGTGGGAGAAAAAAGAGGATTTTGTTTTATTAACAAAATTTGATATTGATGGCGGTATATTAGAACAGCTGCCTTTACCAAATAACGATATTAAAAAATATGCTTTAGAATATTGTAAAAGAAATAAACTAAATATAGAAAAAATTGTTTTTTATAATGTTAAAATTAATAAAAATTGTCCATACTGCAATTCAAATTCATTAGAGCGCGTTTCCGAAAGTGCAAAAAAAATTGTTGATGTTCCAGTAATGCCTTTATATTTCTGTAGCAAGTGCGGTAAAAAAAGTTTTTATTTGACAGAATATTATTTTAATTTCTTAATTAATAACAATATTAATTTATTTGAACCTGCTGAAAAAGAATTAATGAAAAACAAAGAAGAAGAAACAAAAAAAGAACTTAGAGAAACTATCAATAGGATATTTATTGCAAAAGGAATAAAACAAATTTTGTAAATATTTGAAATTTAATCTTTTATTTTTTCATTTTAACGTATATTTTAATAATCTTTTTTATATATTATATTTATAAATTTATCTTAATAAAACTTTATTTAAAAAAGGTGTATATATGGCTATTTTAATATCAGACTTATATGGAAAGCAGATAATAACAAACAATGGACAAAAATTAGGCACTGTTGAGGATATAATATTAGACATGGAGAATAAAGCAGTTGCTAATTTACTGCTTAAAAAATTTGAGGACATAACACGTGATGAGAATACAAAAGGAGCATTAACAAAAAATAGTGTTAAATATGAAAGAGTTGAAAAAGTGGCAGAAGCAATAATAGTCAAAACAACAAAATAATCTTATTTTGACCTTTATTTTTTTATTTAGTTTTTATTAATTCTAATTCTTATATTTTAAAATCAAATTTTATAAATAATATATCCAGTCTATAAAAAATAAAAAATAAAATTAATCAGTAGATATCTCTTTGGCAAGATTTGGCCGCTCTTTAATTATAATTCGGCTCCCACAATACTGGCATCTTAATCCTTCCTTAACTTTTCTTTTGCACTTTGCACAGATATATCCCATAAATTACCACTATATTTTAAATTTATTTTTGAATTAATTAAACATTAAATAATTAATTATTTATATTATATAAAAATTAAATTTTATTGATTTACTTTTATCCCTTTTCCTTGCTGCTGCTTTAATTTCTTTTCTTGCTCTACAAGCCAATTTGTTACTGCCTGATGTGTTGAAGATCCGCTAGTATTAATAACAGATATCTTAATTGTAGTTTTATAGGTTTCCTCATTAAGCTCAAGCAGAGGCTGGTATTTATCAAGCTTAGTAAATCTGATTTCAGCCCAGTGCGCTCTACCCTTTAAGAAATCGCTTACTATTTCATCAGTCCAAGGCAGTGAGCTAAAAGCAAATAAAATACCATTACACCAGTATAAAGGAAAGTTGCCTGCTGGCGTAACCCTACTTTTAATCAACTCTTCCTTATCTGTACTAATAACTTCATGTAGTACAATTTCATTTATAGGGCTAAAATTTATTGATACCATAAAACCACATCATTAAATATTTTAATTATTATTTTATATTCATTATTCCTTTTCGTATTTGGGATTTATTTACTTTCCTCTGTGCCGTTTTTTGTAATTATTTCGACCGCGCGCATAGCTTCTTCTTTATTATATTTATTTTCTTTAAGTTCTTTTATGAGCCTCATTGCAATTTCTCCTTTCTGTGTTGTCATCTCATATGCACCTCCCGCATAAATAGTATTACAATGCCTGCACTTCCAAATACTAGTACTAATCCTTACAACATCTTCTCTACCACATGAACTACACATATATTTTGCTCTCTTCTTCTCTTTTATTGCATTGTATCTTTTTCTTAAACTTGCACCATATCTTATACTTGCATTTACCATAAAATCATTCCTCTTTTACAGCATTTTCTATTTTATTTTCTATCTCTTTATATTTTTTAAGAGAAATATCAACTAAATTATCCAATTCGATCTCAGATATACCGCCATTCAACCCTTTCTGCATAGCCCGTACTTTTTCACCGTCTGTTGTAATTGTAAGCCTTGCATCAAGCGCAGTTTCTTCATTTATATTTGGATCGAGAATTAATGTTGTTCCTATTTTTCCAAAAGTTGTTGAAACAACGGTTGCTTTCACTGGCAATGGTATAACACGCTCCTCATACACCGCTTTGCCATTCTCATATTTTGGCATTTTGGTATTTTTTAAAGCAGTCATTACCGCAAGTGTACTTGCATCGAAGAGATTGCCATCGTAATTAAGTATATATATATCTGCATAAATCTCCCATACCTTACCCTCTTCTATAAAAAGTTTTGATAAATCAATGCAATTTGCTGCCCTTATTCCTCTATCAACAACTCTAGCAAGCTCTATAGATTCTGGGCTTGGTGGTCCACTTTCAAATTCAGCATGTGCTAATGGAAGAAGTTCAGCAGAAACAGTAAAATTACCATCTGTTGGAGTATCCTCCATCGGAGTACCAACCTGCATTTTTACTCCTGCCAGTACTTTTGTATTTCCTAAATCAACAACCGCTGAACCCTCCGCATGTGGAATAAAATCTTTTACTATTTTTATTTCCCTGTAATCAAACATATTTCTTTTGTCTTCTCTAACGCCTTTTGCAATAAGCTCTTTTATATAATTACCTTTTATTTCCTCAAAAACTCCCATTTTTAAACACCACTTTCATTTTCTATTTGTTTATTAACATTTTTATAGACTTGTATGAGTGCTTCCTGTTGCGCAGCAGATATTATTTTACCCGCATCCTTTGCCATATTTATGGCTTTCTGTATCTCATCTTTTGTTATATTGCCATCCATTTGAAGCAAAAGAAGCTCACCGTTTCTTGGAGCTATTGCCATTGGCATATCACAATCAGAATAGTTGTCTTCTATCATATTAAGATCTAGAAGAAGATCATCGCCAACCTTTCCAACAGAAACTGCATAAACAATATCCTTCATATGTATTCCCGCATTTGCAAGTGCAACTGCGGCTGCAGTTATTCCTGCTGCCCTAGTGCCTCCATCACTTTGCAGTATTTCTATAAATATATTGATTTCGCTTCCTGGAAAATCATTTAAGAAAATGACATTTTCAAAAACCTCTTTTGTAACTTTTGATATTTCAATTGCTCTTCTATTTGGACCACTTCTATTATGTTCACCCATTGATGAAAAAGGAGCCATTGAATACTTGCATTTCACTGTTGCTTTTACAGGATCTGCTGTGTGTTTTGGAGTTGATTCACGAGGCCCAAATACTGCCGCTAAAACAATATTATTACCCCATTTAAGTAAAGCAGAGCCGTCTGCATTCTCCAATACACCTGCAGTTATTTTTATAGGTCTTAATTGATTAGTAGTCCTTCCATCAATTCGTCTTCCATCAACCAACAATTTTGGCGCGTTTGCCTTATTTGCCATATATTTACACCTTATTAATTTTTAGCATCTCATTTTCAAGCATAATCTTTATTCTATCTGTTAAACCACCAGTATGGGCCTCACGCTCTATCTTTCTTATTGCTGCGGTTGCAACATCTATAGCATCGCCCCTAAGCCATATTATACCATTTGTCCCAACAACAATACTGCTTTTTGTTATTCTAGCTATCTGCTCAACCATTGTATTATTGCGCCCCACAACTCTAGGAACCTTTGAGGGCTTTATAGAAATTAGAGTACCACCGCGTAATACCTTTGCATCCCATAATATAACAACCTTATTATCTTCGACATCCTTTACCTTTGCCTCAACAACGTCCCCTACTTTAAATCTAATGTCTTCATATCTTCCCCCTATAAGCAAGCCTCTACCGAAAAAGAAAAGCTCAACTTCATAAACGCTCCCTTTAGATGAAGAGACAACACCAACGACAATATCATCTACTTTTGGAAGCCAATTTCCTTCGAGAGGTATAACCTGCTTCTTTTCATCATCATAAATACCAATTACTTTTGAAAAAGTTTTACCACTCTCCAAATAAGTGTTTTCCATCTTAATTGGCGTCTCTGATATCAATGTGCCTGGTAAAATAATATCCTTCATAAAAATCATCTTTATTCTACTTTTTATTTTATTTTTGCTTTATTGTTATTTATTTCACATTTGTCTTATTAATTTTATATTATATATTTATAATAATTAATTAATATACAATAATAATTTAATAATTAATATACAATAATTACAATAATATAATTATAATAATTAATAATATAATAAATTATAAGCTCGTAATTATATATGCTACTATAAATATAAGTGCATATATTATAAGTATCGTTATAAGTATAATAATATTTATAAATTTACTTTGTGGTTTTGATTTGTATTGCAAATAAGAAATGTATCAATTACAATTAATTAGATTGTAAGCTTTAGATTTTTATAAATTAATTATATATTATATTTATATCTTAATTGTTTTATATTTTATATTCTTAAAATATTTATTATTATGCTTTTGCTATTTTTCCTGATTTAATAGATTATTTTAGGTATTATTCTGATTATATAAGATATGCAAGAAAATTATAAATACCTGAATTATATTGTAGGTATTAATATATTTTTGATATTTTTATATCTTATTATATCTAATAGAATTTTATAGAACCATATTATTGACTATATTATTGACTAAATTATTAACTAAAGAAGTTTTGTTACCGCTTTGCCTTGCGTTGCTTTATTTAATTTGTCAAAAAACTCGCTCTGCATGCCAGCAGGAAATTCAACAATCACTTTAAGATCTCCATTTGACTGCCACTCTTCTGACTTTAATCCATATTGTTTTAGCATACCATAGCATTTATTTGCGGATTCAGCTGGAATTATCACCTCAATTTTAGCCGTAGTGAATTTAAGTGGAAGTATAGTATAGAGTTTTTTAACAATCTCATCAAGCTGCTCATTTGCATTCTTGAAAGGATCTATAGATATTTTAGCTTCCTTGAGCGCATTCTCAACTCTTATTGGAGGATTTGGAAGGTTTGTCCTTGGGTCTATAGAATTTTTAGATATAAGCGCTATTATCTGCTTTCTCTTCTCTTCGACTAGCTTGGCTCGCTGCTCAGTAGTTATGGGAACATTAGCTTTCTTTAGTATAGCATCGATGACATCAGGAAGATTGGTTGTGCCAAAAGCTTTTTTTATTTTCTCTTCGCTCTGGCGCTCGCCTTTCTTTGCATCCTTAAACACCTCTTCCGTTTCAAGCAGACTTAATGGATCGCTCCTCTTTCCTGTTATATATTCATAAGCCATATCAGCATCAGCAAGAATCTCAAATTCATCTCCATTAACTTTGCACTTCAATACAACAATTTTAGCCATATTTATCACACTTTAATAAAATATAATGAAATATACTTTCATCTTCACATTTAGATTACAAATAAATAACAAATAAATAATATAAACCTTTCATAGCACCAAAAGGTAGAATTATTATGCAATTATTATAAAAATTTAGTTTTAAAGAATATAACTAGATACAAATATAATATTTAGATTATATATTTAGATAAATTATTTAAATGAATATATTTAATTTAGGTAAATAATATTTAAATAAATAAATTATAAAAATAAAAATAGCAGATAAAATAAAATTAAAAAATATAAAACAAATAAAAAAATGGTTATAGATATTTCTTTATTTCATCAGGGTCCCATTGTCTATAGCCATCTTTCTTTGTTACTGTTGCAATATCTACATTAAATTCATTTATTTTTTGCTCTACAGTTCTCTTTATTATGCTTAACCCTAAAGTAATACTATCAGCAAGTGACATATCCTCTTTATATTCTTTTGAAAGGAGCTCTTGTGCCTTTTGTTTGCCTTGACCTATTGCATCCGCTTTATAGCCTAAGAAAGATGCTCCTGCATCAACTTCAAATAATTTTGGAACTTTATCAAAACCGCCAATAAGTAGAGATATTGCATAAGGTCTAAGACCCCCATATTGTGTAGCAACTTGTATCTCTTCTGCTATTTCTTTTGAAATTGCTTCTATTGATTCGGTTTCATCATATATCATTCTATGTGTTTGGGTGTGATTTCTCATTACATTTATTATATGAAGGCCATCAGATACAAGACCACTGTATGTAACACCTATATTCGCATCTATTCTAAATATTTTTTGCACGGTATTTGGTATTGCTAAAGGTTCAGTTATGTTTTTATGTGCTATTAAAATAACCTCATTATTTGTTGTTATGCCGATAGAAGTTGCACCTCGCCTTACAGCCTCTCTTGCATAGTCAACCTGAAGAAGTCTACCATCTGGGCTAAACATTGCGCCCCTATCATACGCTTGCATATTTGGATACATTTTTTCACCTACTTTAAATAAAATTAAACAAATTAATGATAATTAATAATATAATAATAATTTAATGATTTAAAAAATTTAATAATATAAAATTATAGATCATTAATAATTTAAGTTATTAATACTTATGTTTATTTTTTATTTATCTTTTTAATTACTTTTTATTTTTATTACTTTATAATATTTATTATTTTATAATATTATGTTTATAATTATTTATATCTTAATTTTGCGATTAATATTATGTATTTATTTAGATAATTATAATTAAATAATTATGCTTAAAAGAATCTTAAGAATAATAATTAAAATAATAATTAATTTAAAATAGTAATATATAAATTAATAGCGCGTAACTTTAATATTGCGTTCAGCAGGTACAATTTTATATTTGGCGTTTTCAAAATGTATTGCTAACTCTCTGCCTTCATAAAAATGATGTAAAAATATTGCTATTGCTGAAGTTTCACAATGTGGCTGGTTTGTAATGCTGACATTAAAGTCTGCTGTTTGAAGCAGAGATTTATTAACATCTGCAGATGAAACAATAATAATAAGGTTTTTATAGTCGCGCACGAATGAGGTTGTAGAATTTAATGGCTTTCCATACATTGTCAGATATATTGTTTTATAATTCTTCTTCTCTTTTATATATTTTTTCCAATTTTTTATAAAATCTACTGAAAAGACTCCCCCCCATTTATTAACGATATTTTTGACCTGCTTAATAAGCTTTTGATCTTTATTAGAGGTATAAACAACTTCAGATGCGCCGAAAGCCCTAGCGGTCAGTGCAATATCTAAATTACGTTCATAAGAATTTTTCCCAAGCACTAAAACAGTTATCATTTCCGACACACCCAACATATAAACTAATAAAATCAAATAAAATAATAAATATTAATATTGAATTGACATTATTAAATAAAACAAAATAATTAAATAAAACAAAATATAAATATAATTTAAAACAAAGATTTAATAAAATTTCAGCAAATTTCATTTATAATACTACAAAAAATTTTATTAGAAGCACATTAAAAAAATCATTGATTATTTCCATCACTAGCATCAGCATTGCTTTTATTGCTATCCTCTTTATTATTTTTATTGTTTCCTTCTCTGTTTTTATCTAAGTTGAATTCTGCATCAAATGCTATTGGAGTGCCCTTTACTGCACCCTCAGAAAAGGAGCTATTATTATTTGTAGACACCACCTGCGCGTCTACAACTTTACTATCAGGATCAAGTTTCATAAGCTTAACTCCAGATGCGCTTCTTCCCGTAATCCTAATCTCCTCAACAGGGAACTGTATTGAAAGTCCTTTAGAATTAAATAATATTATATTTTCATCTGTATTTACTTTAAGAACTTTTATTACATTACCGGTTTTCTCTTTTATTTTTAGATTTAAAACACCTTTGCCACCGCGCTTTTGAAGCCTGTATTTTTCGAGCTCGGTAATTTTACCCATTCCTTTTTCTGTTATCGAAGCAATTAAATCTTTATTAGAAACTGCAAGAATATTAATAACCTCATCTCCGTTATTTAATCTTATACCTCTAACACCAACAGCATTTCTGCCCATTTCTCTTATATTAGTTTCATTAAAACGCAGTGCTTTGCCCTTCTTCGTTGCAATGAAAAGTTCGGATTTTCCATTAGATATACAAACATCAGCAAGTGAATCATTTTTTGGTATAGGTATAGCCATAATACCGTTTTTTCTAGGTTTTGAAAAATATTTAGCATTAACTCTTTTGGCTCTTCCTTGCTTTGTTATAAATGTAATAACAGAGCCTTCAAAATTTCTTGTATAAAGTAGCTTCTCTATTTTTTCACCTTCGACTAAGCTTACTATATTAACTGCAGCTTTGCCTAAACTATATCTATTTTCTTCAGGTATCTGATATGCTTTAACCCAATATACTCTGCCTCTATCCGTAAAAAGAAGTATATAATCTTTTGATTTACAATGCAGAATTTGCTTAACAAAATCCCCTTCTCTTAATGTCATTGATATAATTCCTTTTCCGCCACGATCTTGAGATTTGTAAATAGAAGTCTGCATCCTCTTCATATAATTGTTATTTGTCAATATAATAGTAACATCTTCATCATTTATAAGCTCCTCATTATTAACTTCAATATTTTCATTTACTTCAATAACTGTTCTTCTTTCTCTTCCATATTTTTCTCTTATGTATTTAGTCTCTTCTTTTATAATATTATAAATTTTATTTTCATCACTTAATATTTCTTTATATTCTTTTATTTTATTATTGAGATCTTTACTCTCAATTTCAAGAGATTTGCTTTCCAATCCTGTTAGTTTGCTCAGCTTCATATCAAGAATAGCATTTGCCTGTTTTTCTGAAAGAGAATAATTTTGTATTAAATTCTGCCTTGCGGCCTTAAGATCATCGCTGTTTTTCAGCATATCAACAATCTCATTAATATGAGACATTGCAACAAGCAAACCTTCAACAATATGCAAGCGCTCTGACGCAACATTAAGGTCAAATTCAGTTCTTTTTCTTATTACCTCTAATCTGAAATCAACAAATACCTTTACCATCTGTTTTACATTCATTGTTACAAGATTGTTACCAATAACTGCAATATTTCTCACAGGTATTGTTGTTTGAAGCGGCGTGTGTGTATAAAGTATATTTGTTATAACATTTGAATTTGCATCCTTCCTTAATTCTATTACAATCCTAACACCATCCTTATTGCTCTCATCCCTTAAATCTGAAATGCCTTGTATCTTTTTATTTTTTACAAGCTCAGCTATTTTTTGTATAAGCGTTGCTTTATTTACCATGTAAGGTATTTCGGTTATTATCAACGACTGCCTTCCCTTTTGCTCTTCAACATTTATTTTGCCACGTACGATGCACGAACCTTTGCCAGAAACATATGAATTTACAAGCGCTTCATTATAGAATACAATGCCGCCTGTTGGAAAATCAGGCCCCTTTATATAATTTAAAAGATCATGAATTGATATCTCTCTATTATCAATATATGCAACTATGGCATCGCACACCTCTTTTAGGTTATGCTGCAATATGCTTGTTGCTACGCCTACTGCAATCCCAGATGCTCCATTTATCAGAAGATTTGGAATTTTTGTTGGTAATATAAGTGGCTCTTCTTCAGTGTTATCAAAATTAGGGATAAATGGAACCGCTTTTTTGTCTAAATCGCTAAGCATTTCCTCTGCGAGCTTGGTCAGTCTGACTTCAGTATACCTTTGAGCTGCTGGAGGATCACCATCCATAGAGCCCATATTGCCCTGGCCTTCAACAAGAGTATAGTTCATTGTGAAGTCCTGCGCTAACCTCACAAGAGTTTCATAGACCGCCATATCTCCATGTGGGTGGTACTTACCTATAACATCTCCTACAATCCTAGCACTCTTTTTAGTAGGCTGGTCATGAAAATTGTTTAGCTTGCTCATTGCATAGAGAATACGTCTTTGAGCAGGCTTCAAGCCATCGCGAGCGTCAGGCAGAGCTCTGCCTACTATAACGCTCATTGCATAATCTATATAGCTTGTCTGCATCTCATTTTCTATATAAGATGTAATTAAACTTTCATCCATAAACACATCATTTTTCATTTAATATTTTTTTCTTTTATTTTTGTTATTAATTAATCTTTTCCATTAAAATTATTTTCATTATTTTATTATATTTTATCTTTGTTCGTTTTTTATTATTTATAGTTATTAATATTTTGCATTTCATATGTTAGATTTCATATGTTAGGTATAGTTATATATCAAGGAACTTTACTTCATTTGAATGTTCTTCTAAGAAATGCCTTCTTTTTTCAACATCCATACCCATTAATATTGTAAACATTGTATCTGCTAGTTCTGCATCACCTATCTTTATCTGTCTTAATATCCTGCGTTTTGGATCCATTGTTGTCTCCCACAACTGCTCAGGATTCATCTCTCCAAGGCCCTTATATCTCTGAACGTTTGCTTTACCATCAAAAGCTTTAAGCGCCTCATTAAGCTGAGCATCAGAATATGCATATCTTATTTCTTTTCCTCTTGAAATTTTGTAAAGGGGTGGTTGCCCTATATAAATATAGCCTTTCTCAACAAGAGGCCTCATATATCTATAAAAGAAAGTCAAAAGAAGAGTTCTAATATGGCTCCCATCAACATCAGCATCTGTAAGAATTATGATTTTTTTATAGCGCAAGCCGTCAGGATTAAAGGTTTCTTTTATTCCAGTTCCAAGCGCAGTCACCATAGTATGAAGCTCAGCATTTCCAAAAATCTTTTCGTCGGTTGCCTTTTCAACATTTAGAATCTTGCCTTTTAGCGGCAGTATTGCTTGTATAAATCTATCGCGCGCCTGCTTGCTTGATCCCGCAGCGCTCTCACCTTCAACTATAAATAATTCTGATTTTTCTGGGTCTTTTTCAGTACAATCAGAAAGCTTTCCAGGAAGCACGTCGGCATCAAACATACCTTTCTTTCTAGCGAGCTCTCTTGCACGCCTTGCAGATTCACGAGCTTCTGCTGCACTATATACCTTTTCTATAATTTTAGCCGCATCGCTAGGATTTTCCTCAAGATAGCGTGAAAACTCCGAATACATTGCATTCTCAACAAAAGCTTTTATTGAGGTACTTCCAAGTTTCTCTTTTGTCTGCCCTTCAAACTCTGGATTCTGCATAAGCACAGATATTATAGCAATCAAGCCCTCCCTTGTATCATCACCTTCAATTTCAATATCCTTCTTCTTTGAGCTCTTTTGATTATATGATAGAATCGAGCGTGTCAGCGCCGCGTGGAAGCCGGCAACATGTGTACCACCCTCATTGGTTTTAATCTTATTGACAAACGATAAAAGCTCTTCCGAATAGGATTTTACATACTGCATCGCTATTTCAAGCTTGAAGTTGTCTTGCTCTTTTTTTATATATATAGGCTTGCTTACTTCCTCTTTTGAGCCTTTGATATAATTGAGAAAATCGCTCAAGCCATTCTTTGAAAAATATTCTACCACTTTATGCTCGCCCTCACGCTCATCAACCAGGGTTATCTTCAAGCCAGGATTAAGGTATGCAAGGTCATTAAGCCTTTCAGTAAGCACGATTGTATCAAAAGTCTTAACAGAAAATATTTCCGCATCGGGCTTGAACTTTATTGTTGTGCCTGAGCCTTCCACATTTTCAGCTATAACTTCAAGCGCAGATAAAGGCATGCCTCTGCTGAACTTTTGCCTATAAAGCTTGCCATTGCGCTTAACGCTGACTTCAGTATATTCAGAAAGTGCATTAACGACAGTGAGACCAACGCCATGAAGCCCTCCAGAAACTTTATAAGCTTTATTCTCAAACTTTGCACCTGAATGCAATGATGTCATAATAACTTCAAGCGCAGGTTTGCCAACTTTAGGTATTATATCGACAGGTATGCCTCTGCCATCATCACTCACCTCTGCGGTATCAATATCTCCCTCCCTTCCTAATTTTATTACTATATTTTTTGCATAACCTGCAAGCGCTTCATCAATTGAATTATCAAGAATCTCATAAAGGAGGTGTAGAAAACCACTATTTCCTGTAGAGCCTATATACATTGCCGGCCTCTTTCTAACCCCTTGAACGCCACTGAGCACCACTATATCTTTTGCACTATATTCCTCCATAATCCCCCATTATAACCAATTATAATTAATAATTTGCATATTATTTTGTATATTTATCTTTATATTTTATTGCATTCTAGGTATATAATTTATTGTCATATTTTAAGTATATTTAAGTATTAAGTATATTTAAATAAATAGTTTATATATTATTATATTAATTTATTTATGTTATTGCATTGTTTATATTTTATATACCTTACTTATTTTCAGTTTCTATCTTTATAAATATTATTTAAGTATATTGTACTATATCTTTGTACTATATCTTTGTACTATATCTTTGTACTATATATTATGTTACATAATTATTTTATATTGTTTTGTTTAATTTATATTATCTGCTTATTTTTTATAATATATTTATATTATATTTTAATTGATATTTATTTTTAATTTATATATATTATTTTATTTTATATTTTTTATTTTATATTATTTTATTTTATATTATTTAAATTAGTGGTTATATTTAGTTATCTCTTTTATTTATATCTCTTCTGATTTAAATGCTTCTATAAATTCTTTAATACCTTTAAAATAAAAAGTAGGATTTGTATTTTTTAATGTAGATTCATTATCAAATCCATTACCCAAGGCACAAGAGTATACATTTGCAGCTTTAGCCATAATTATATCATCAGCCATATCACCAATATAGAGCACTTTTTTCTTTGATACTTTAAATTTTTTGATTATTATATTTAAGCCAGTTGGATCAGGTTTTATGACTTTTATTTTTTGCGCACTTAAAACAGTATCAAACATATTTTTCATTCTGAAAAGCGCAAGTTCTTTATCAATGCGCCACTCTGTCCCATTTGTAAACAATGCAATCTTCTTTCCTCGCGATTTAAGCATTGTAAGAAGAATCCCAACATCATTGTGTAATTTAGGCTTAAACAAAGTTAAATAAATATCCGCAAAGAAGGAGATTACATGCTCTTTGCTTTCTTTTGTTATTATGGATTTATCTTGTGCAATTGAATTGTTATGGATTTTGTTGTGTTTTTTCTTCTTGCCATATCTAAGTTTTTTATAAAACCAATACAGTCCGTATTTTTGATCTAATGTACGTATAATTTTCAATTCTGTGAGTGTTCCATCCCAATCAAATACAAATAAATCAAAATCATGTAGTTTCGGCGGAATTTGTTTATTTGAGTTGTTGCCATTATAATTTCGATTAATTCTTCTGGGAACCTTTTGATTATTTAATACATCAATAAATTTTTTTGGCATTTCAACACTACACTATTGCATTTTTCAGTTCATTATATTTATTATTTTGACTGCTGTTTCAATATGTAATACTTTAATCATTGTTTTTATTTGTTATTTTTATTTGTTATTTATTACATTTTGGTGAATTAGATTTCAAAATCTTCATTAAAATAAAAAAATAAAAAATCAAATCAACCCCAAATAATATCTATACTTGGTTTGTTTGGCATTGCTCTAGGCGCTCTCTCTGATTTTGAAGTACTCTCTTTTTCTATTACAATGTTTGCATTGAATTTTCCTTTTATATAATCCTGCGCATTTAGGAATGCGGAAAGAAGATATTCATTATCAATTTCTGGGAGTTTAATAAGACTTTTTAATTTAGGAATCATTGGTGCTAAGAATTTTGAAGCTTTGGCGGGATCAACTCCAGAAGCTGCAATCGCATCCTGCATGTTCTTCTTTTCGACAAGCATATTATAAGCTTTGTGCTTCCAATCATCTGCAAGTATTATCTTTACCTCCTTAATAGATTTATTTTTATTTTTATCAATCTTTGCTGTTAGGGATATTGTTGAATTTATATCCTCTATTGTTTTTGTTATCATTTCTTCTACCGCTTCAATCTTCTCGCTTATCATATCCGCATTATAGCTTGGCCACTTCTCCTTAACAACAAAGCTGGTATTGCTCAACATATGCCACAGCTCTTCTGCAAACATAGGCATTACTGGCGCAAACATCAATACAATATTTTCAAGGTACTCTCTCATAACAACTTGGTTCTTGCCTCCGCGCTCTATATACTTCTTAAGCTCTGCATATGAATTATAATAGATTTCTGAATATGCATTCTTAAAGCTCAGCTCATCCATATATGATGTTGCATTTTTAATCTTTTTGTTTAGTTTTGAGTATAGCCAGTAGTCGATATGTGTTAGTTCATTGCCATCTAGTTTATGCAGATTCAATATCTGATTATAGAAAAATTCATTCCTTGAATAAATTCCAGATATTGCCTTTTCTAAATCTATCTCAACATCACTATCTATATCGGCAGATGTAACCTCCAGTATTTTCAATGGATCTGCACCAAATTTAGCAATTCCATCGCCAACAGGATAAACATTTCCAAGTGACTTGCTCATCTTTACTCCTTCAAAATAGACAAGCCCGTTTGCAACAATCTGCTTTGGATAATATTTTTCAGGGAATATTGCAACGTGATTAAATAGATACATAAGAAGATGATTTGCAAGCAGGTCAGATCCAGAATGCCTTGATGTATTTTTATACCAGTAATCGAATGATTCCCTGCATTTTTGTATTGTATTTACATTAATATTGCAATTCTTTGCAACTTCATCTAAATTACCAATACCATAAACGATGTAGTCAAAAAACTCTGGTTTTAGATTTTCTGCTGAAACATTTGAAGATCTTAAAATATGTACAAAAGTATAAAGCATCGGATAGATTGTGGAATCAGAAAGCGATTCAATTACATGAGTTGGATTAAATGGAAACTTTGTTCCGAGCCCTTGCGCTCTTTCTGTAGCACGCAAATCAAGCCAATCAAGAAGAGATTCATATGTATGCCTGTATTTTTCAGGATAAAGTTTTACCACATCAGCAAATACTTTTTTTGTTTTTTCTTTCCATTCTTTATCCCCATAATTAATAAACCATTGATCATTTACAACCTTAATTATTACTTTAGTTCCGCATCTACAATAAACAGGTTCATCATTTGCTATAACATATATTTTTATTGCACTTCCATC
The DNA here is from genome assembly GCA_049966715.1 of Candidatus Micrarchaeia archaeon. Taxonomy (GTDB): domain Archaea; phylum Micrarchaeota; class Micrarchaeia; order Micrarchaeales; family Micrarchaeaceae; genus JAJZYD01. The sequence goes on along the minus strand of JBMFUB010000001.1, from coordinate 5,802 downwards.
ATTGAGCATATCGCTTTTTAATGCTTCTCTTGCTTCTGCTTCCCTTTTACCTGCATATTTACCTACAAGCATGATGCCATAACGCGCTTCTTCACTATAAACCTTTTTTGTCGCCATCTCAAGAAGATCTTCGCTCGCTTTTTCATCAAGGCCTAAAATTTCTAAATATGCTAATGCCGGAATATTACCATGCAGAGCTTCGCCCTTCTGCAGTTCTTTTTCAATACTTCTTCCCAAACCTTTCTTTGTACTATCTCTCTCTATTTCTATAAGCTTTTTATCTTCAAATTTTGGAATATTATAGCCTTCATTTTTAAGTTTCTGCAATGCCGCATAATCAAATGGAGCATGAGATGGAACGCTCATCACAATACCAGTCCCCACATCTGGCTTTACGAAAAATCCAGGAAGTATAGGTACACTGTCATTATTTATTGGATTTATAGCTTTCTTTGATAATAATACTGATGCATTAATTTTCTGCAATTCAGTAATTGACATCTGATACTTTAATATTTCAAAAGAAGCTTTTGAAAGATAAATTTTTATATCACCAAGCTGTGCAATAATATATTCTATATCTTTGTTTATAAAAAGATTTGTTACACCATATATTGTTTCTGGCCTATATGTTGCACAAACAAAATATACATCGCTTTCAGCATCTTTAAATTTAATACCTACAAACTCTTCTATTTTAACAGAAGTATCTCCTTTTGTATCGTGCTGTCCAACCGGATTGCCCTCATTAGTGCACCAGCCTACAGGATGAATACCAGTAACAAGATAGCCCTTTTCTTTAAGTTTAAAGAATTGCCATTCAACCATCTTGCTAAATATTGGCTCTGTTGATACTATCTTTCTTCTCCAATCTATACTATAACCAGAATCAATAAATCCTTGCTTTATTACATTTATAAAATAATCAGCCATATAATTTGGGTCCTTCATCTTAACAATATCCTCCTCACTTACATGATGAACTCTTCTTAGAATATCTATAAGCTGCTCTTCATTATTTGCAATTCTTTTTGCTATTGCAAGTATAGGAATTCCGCTTGGTTGAAAACCCATTGGAAAAAGAACATTAAAACCACACATTCTTTTATATCTCGCATACGCATCAGCCGTAGAATATGTCCTTAAATGCCCTATATGCTGCGGCATATCAACATATGGAAATGCTGCGGTAACAAGAAGAGCAGGCCTTTCATCAGGCTCTACTTCGTATATTTTTGCATCATTCCAAGCATCATACCATTTTTTTTCTATCTCTCTATAATTAATATCTATATTTGACTCCTCTACTTTGTGTATTTCACTTGTTTCACTCATTTTCACACCAGTTCTTGTATCTTTTTTCTATATGTCATTTTTACAAAATATATTAAATAAAATATATTAATTAATATAGTAATATTAAATATATTACAATTACAACAATCAATTACAACAATTATAAACAGCATTATAAATATAAGTATATTGCATACAATTAATTAAAAATCCAATATAATATAATTAAATAATTATAAATAATTTATATAGATTAATTTATATAGATATTATTTAATTAATAGATATTATTAATATAATAATTATAATTATAGGGATTATTTTAATATAATAAAATTAAAATAAAATTAATCAAAATATAAATAAATATTTAGTGATATTATGAATATTATAAATAAAACAAATAAAAATGCCATTAAGCCATATCTTAAAATTAACAATTTCCTCTTTTCAATTATTTTTTTATTTATAGTGTTAATTTCATTAACAGCACTAACAGTAAATGCTCAAACAAATACTACATATAATAATACTACATATAAAATTAGGAATATAACGCTTAATACTTCAATAATTAATAAGTATTTAAATGGGAATTTCCTAAATACCTCTGATTTCTATAAAATTTTAAATTTATCTAGCTTAAAAAATTTTTCATTTACTAAAAATATAGAAAATTACATAAACACAACAAATATATTTAATTATAATATAATATCAGATTTGATTAATTCTAATTTGCTAAATTCAAATTCTTTATGCACAAATTGCATCAATATAACAAATCCACAGAAATTTAATATTACAAACATAGGATTAAACATCATTAAAAACAATGAAATAAATAATATTAATTACACAATCAGCGCACTTGGAACAAACAATGGTATAACCTTTAATTTACCTATAAATAATACTAAATTTATAAAGAATTTTTCAAGTGAATTTAATTATATAATCCAAAATAAGACACCTATAGCAAATATTATATTCAGCAATACAATATTAATAAAAAAATTTATTTCTAATTATACACCTGCTGGTTTTGCACTGCTTAATTCTACAATAAATAGCATTAAAAATAATAATAGCACTTTAATATCTTGGAGTATGATAAGCGGTATAAGTAATAGTTCGATAAATGTTTCTGCAGTAAAAAATATTGCAAATAATTTAACAGTTCATAATTTAACAACATATAATAGTTTATATAAAAGTATATATGCAAAAATACTTCTTAATTATTTTAATAATACAAACAATATAGAAATAAAAAATTATCATATAATTTATGCAATAAGTAACATTACAGGAGATAATGATATTATAAAATATATACCTGCAAATATTACAGTTCTTGAAGGAAAAGGAGGAACCGCATTGGCCGAAATAAGCGGCATTGAAAAGAATATAAGTACACACATAATTATAGAAAATAAAAATATAATAATAAAAAATATAACAATAAATCCAAAAGAGAGCACAAAATCAATTTCGACAATGATTCAAGAATTAAATAATAGTGAATTCGGAAAAATATTTCCAAATATAGAAGCTAAATTTTATGAATCAAAAATAAGCCCTATTGAATTTTTTTATATTAATAGCAGTTTAAGCGATTCTGCAATTAATTACGTAAACTACACATTCAGCATAACAAAGAGTTTTCTAAAAGAGTATAATATTAATACATCATATATACAATTGTTTAGATATTACACATTAAATAATAGCTGGATTGCATTACCAACAAAAATTGTTGGTGAAAATCTTACAGATTATATTTATAAAGCGCAGTCACCTGGAATTTCAATCTATGTTGTTGGTTATAAAGGTCAGGAACAAATACCTCAAAATCAACAATTTGCTCTTAATACTACACTTTCAACGCCCCCGCAAAACGGAATAAATGATTTAGAATATATAATAGCGATTATAGCAGTTATTATCGGACTGATAATATTAATATATATAATAAAAAATTCAAAAAAATCTAATTAAGGTTAAATTAATAAAAGAAAAATAAAATAATTTAAAAGATTAGAAATAAAGATATAAAATAAAAGGATAAATTAAAACCACTCAAAAATAAAAAAATAAAAAGATGATCTTAATGCTGAATTTTATTGACCTAAGATTAATTTTGCTTGTCATAATTTCTTTTATTTATATGCTGTTTGATGTTTTAAACAAACGCAATGTACCGACCATATTTGCATATTCTACAATCGTGATTGGAGTAATAATGACCATACTTTATTTTAATATCAGTATTATTTTGCTAAGCTCAATAATTGCTATAATTATAATTGCATTGGGCTGGTTGGCATATAGAGTAGGTCAAATTGGAGGCGCAGACATAATTGAGCTTGCCGTAATATCATTAATATTGCCTATTCAAAACACTCCTTTATTATTTAATATAAATCAATATGGTTTTCCATTTATTTTATCAGTATTTATTGCAACTGGAATAATCGCAATAATCTTTGTACCCTTATACTATTTACCTAAAGCGTATAAGATGAAACATAAGCTCATAGCCACAAAAAACAGTATATTTAAAAGTATGTTAGTTGCTATTTCTTATTTGATCTTTTTAGCGCTACTTATTTTTATATACAATCTAAATATATTTCTAATTGTTTTATTTTTGATAATTATAACATGCGCCACAGTTTTAATAGCATTTGAGAAATCTTTGTCGGAGTCAATGATTACATTTATCGATGTAAGGAATCTTGAAGAAGGAGATATGGTTGCACATATATTGATGAATAAAGAGCAGGAAAGGCGGTTAAAAAAATTTGGATTTACAAATCTTATAACAAAAAAATTTATAGATAAAGTAAAAAGTAAAAATATAAAGGAAAAAATACCTGTATATAGAAATGCAATACCACTTGCATTGCCTATATTCTTTGGTCTAATTATATCAATACTCATTGGAAATATATTATTTTTTATATTTTAATTAGTTCTTTTTATTCGCTTTAGATTTGAGGATATTTTATCTCTTCTGTTTTATCAAATAATGTCTTTGTAATTTTGTTCATTACTTCAGCATAATTTAAAAGAGATTTATTAAACTCAGATAGATTATTACTCTTATCAATATTTCCTTTTGTACTCTTTAATAAATCATCAAATTCTTTAATAGCATCGCTTATTGCTTTTCCAGCATAATCAAATAGATTATTATAATTAACTGCATCTTTATCTGTATTTTTATCTTTATTATTTTCATTCTTTTTATCTCCATGATTTTTATAATTTCTATCGATATCAAAAGATTTATTTATAATGTTATCTATAACCGAATAAAAAAACGATAGCCTATAATATATAAAATCACTAAATTTCTCTAAAGAATTATTTTTTAACTCGCTTTTTAGATTTTCATTTTTATTAAATTCATTAATTTTTTTAGTGATTGCTTGTTCTAGAGCAATATATAAAGTAGCATCAATAAATAGGCCCTCGTCTTCAAATTTTTTAATTTTTGCCGCAGAAAGCAAATTTTTGATATTTTTATTATTTTCTATCGCACTTTTAGGTATATGTAAAGGTATATCTACATCTAAACATAAATCACTGCTATTTGTATTCATTTCTTGATTGCTAAGATTATTTTTGCTATTGTTTTGTGGACGTTGATTATACATTATCCCATCATTATTTATACAATTTTAAATACAAAATTCTATTTATTTATAATTATTATAAAATTTTAATTATAATATTTTTTAATTATAATATTTGTAATATATATTATACATTTATGATATATCGTATAGTATATTTATATGATATAGCAAATAATATCTAATTATATTTATAATTTTAATATTTATACACATTATTTATACTTATATCATTCTGTTTTATATTGTATATTAAAAATATAAATTTTGAGATATTTAAAGGTTACTCCCAATGCTATCTTGTTTAAAAATCATAAGTTTATAGACAAAATAGGGGTTTATGGGCAGATCTGGAGTTTTTAAGCAAGCAAAGCTTCCTAATGCTAATAATATATTTTTTATAAATTCTAATAATAAGAAGAGAAAATTTACTAAAGAATATTAAATTTATATATATTATAAAAAAGCAAATAAAAGTAAAATAAGAATAATAGTATAAAGACAGCAAAAAAATAAAAATTAAAAGATACAGGATTATGTGAAGGCAAGCGCATTAAATATACTTACTGTCAGATTTCCTATATTTGTTTCATAGCCATAAGTTCCGCTTGGAGCAATTGCAGAATCCCAAGTTCCATCAAAACCTCCTATTGTACCTATTAATGAATTGGTCGCAGTGCTAAATACATATATATCTGATTTCTGATTAGGTGAAGCATAAAGATAAGCGCCGTTAGGGCTTATAGAAAGGCCCCATGGTGAAACTGGACTAGTTATTGATCCTACGATAGAATTTGTTGTGGTATTTAAAATAAGTATTATATTATTATATGAATTTGCAACATAAAGATAATTAGAGGTT